>NZ_JBQCFT010000356.1:0-8929 GCF_051958795.1 Luteibacter sp.
AGCGCGCTTGCGCGCGATTCCAGCCTGCCCCAGCCTCCCCAACCAGGCACCCCAGCCGCCACCGCCAGCCAGCAAATCGATACCGGCCACTTCAAGGCTGCCGAATCGACCATCGCAGCGGCCCTGGCCCAATCGAACCTCGACACCGCGCAACAACAAACCCTGCTCTACCAGCGCGAACGCATGCGCCGCATCCTGCTCGACTTCAAGCTCGACGCCGATGCCGCCAAGGCGCGCCTCCGCAAGCAGATCCCCGACCTCACCGACGCGGAGTTAGCGAAGTGGGATAACGCGGGCCTGCTCGAGAAACAGGTGATCGACGGCCGTACGCTCTATTTCAACCGCGCGCCCGGCAACTTGTTCCGCCTCAGTGCCGAGGCACGCGCACGTCGCAAGGACCCGGTGCCGTTCAATGACGGCCCGAACGAAGTACTGAACGACCACCACCGCGCCATCCGCGCGGCGGCGATCAGCACCGGCAGCACCAGCGTGTTGCCGATGCGCGAGGAAGTGACGCAGACCCTCACGGTGAACGCCGATGCGGTCCCCGCAGGCGAAACGCTGCGCGCATGGCTGCCGTTCCCGCGCGAGATCACGGGCCAGCAGGAGGATGTGCAGCTCGTTGCCCACGCACCCGCCGCCTTCGCCACGAAACCCAGCGACGCCATGCAGCGCACGGTTTACCTGGAACAGAAGGCTGTCGCGGGCAAGCCGACGGTGTTCTCGGTGACCTGGCAGGCGACCCTGTACGGCCGCGATTTCAACATCGACCCATCGAAAGTCGTCCGCAGCCCTATCACGCCGGCGCTGCAACCCTTCGTCGAGGAACGCGCACCGCATGTGGTCTTCACCGACGCCATGCGCGCGTACTCGAAGAAGGTGGTGGGCGACGAGACCAACCCTTATCGCATCGCGCAGAAACTGTTCGCCGCCGTGGATACGATCCCATGGGCCGGCGCGCGCGAATACTCCACCCTTTCGAACATCGGCGACTACACGCTGCACGCAGGCCACGGCGATTGCGGTGAGCAGACCCTGCTGCTCATCACCTTGCTGCGCATGAACGGTATCCCGGCCCGCTGGCAATCGGGCTGGATGTTCTCCGATGGCACGTACAACAACATCCACGACTGGGGCCAGGTGTACCTGGCGCCGTATGGCTGGGTGCCGGTGGACGTGACCTTCGGCCGATTGAATGGCGACGCGAAGCTCGAGTACTTCTATCTCGGTGGGCTCGACGCGTACCGCGTCGCCTTCAACGATGACTACGCGCAGCCCTTCGTACCCGCGAAGACGTTCCCCCGTTCCGAGACGGTGGATTCGCAGCGCGGCGAGGTGGAGTGGAAGGGCGGCAACCTGTACTTCGATCAGTGGGATTACGACTTCAGCTGGCACCGGGTCGGCGCGTCGCGAGGGGACGCCACGGCACACCGGTAGCCTGTTCGACAACCCGATACATCATCTTATGGGAGTGGGGAGATGGGGGATACCAAGACGAACCGGCGCGTGCTGCGCCATGGCGCCTTGTGCCTTGCGATAGGCGTCGGCCTGCTCGCGGCATCCGGTGCACAGGCCGCCAACACCGATGGTTCGATCGTCGGCCGCACGAAACCCGGGGCGACGGTGACCGTACGCGATCCGTCCACGGGCCTGACCCGCACGGTGACGGCGGACCGCGACGGCAGCTACCGCTTCCCCTTCCTCCCGGTCGGCCACTACCGGCTCGACAGCAGCCTGGACGGCACGCCCGTGGGGCAGACCGCTGAGGTCAATGTCAGCCTGGGCAATGCCACCACGGTGAACCTGGTGGAACGCGCGAAGGCGACCACCGACCTCGAAGGCGTCCAGGTGAGCGCGCCGATCGTGATTTCCGCGGTCGACGTGAGTTCGACCGAAACGGCGACGAACGTGAGCCGTGAGGAGATCCGCCGCCTGCCGGTGGACCAGAACGTGCAGGCGGTGGCGTTGCTTGCACCGGGCGTCAACAAGGGCAACGCCGGCTTCGGCGGCATCTCCTTCGGCGGTTCGTCGGTCGCCGAGAACTCGTTCTATGTGAACGGCCTCAACGTCACCGACTTCTACAACCGCAACGGCTTCTCGGAAGCACCGTTCGCCTTCTACCAGGAGTTCCAGGTCAAGACCGGCGGCTATTCCGTCGAGTTCGGCCGGACGACGGGCGGCGTGGTGAACGCGGTGACCCGCTCGGGCACAAACGAATTCAAGGCTGGCGCCGAGATGACCTTCGAGCCAAGTGACTGGCAGGCGCAGACGAAGAACCGCTACTGGGATGGCGAGCGCTACATCACCTCGTCCGAGGACCACTACACGCGCACCAAGATGAACGTGTACGCGTCAGGCCCGATCGTGAAGGACAAGCTGTTCTTCTTCGCCATGTACGAGGCGCGTGGCTACACGCCGCAGAACACCAACAACGACGGCACCGTCCTTACCCAGAACGACACCGATTCGGGTTTCTGGGGTGCCAAGGTCGACTGGCACATCAACGACAAGAACCTGCTCGAGTTCATGGCCTTCTCGGACAAGGACAAGAACGTCGGCTCGGTCTACGAGTACGACTACCCGACCCAGACGAAGGGCGTAAAGCAGGACGAGATCTACAGCGATACCGGCGGCAAGAACTGGAACGGCACCTTCACGAGCTACCTGGTCGACAACCTGTCGATGAAGCTGATGTACGGCAAGAACAACCGCGAAGACTTCACCCGCGGCCTCTCCGATGAAGAGTGCAACCCGGTCGCCCGGGTGAACGCCGTGCCCTCGCCGGGCGTGCCGCTCGGTTGCAGCACCAGCACGGCGGTGGAGAAGCGCAACGACACGCGCAAGCAGGGCCGTGCGGACTTCGAGTGGACGCTGGGCGACCATGTGGTTCGCTTCGGCTACGACCACGAGGTCGATACATCGCAGTACTCACGCCACTACCCGGGCCCGGGCGCCTACTACTACAACATCTACAACACGACGCCCGGTGCGACCATCGAGAACGGTGGCGTCGTTCCCGCAGGCTACACGGCCTATGTACGCGCCCGTCGCTACGAGATCGACGGCACCTTCGAGACGGATAACAACGCGTACTACATCGAGGACAACTGGAACATCACGCCGGACTTCCTGCTCAATGCCGGCCTGCGCCGCGATGCCTTCGACAACAAGACCGGCGAAGGCAAGAGCTACATCAAAATGGACAACATGATCGCGCCGCGCCTGGGGTTCTCATGGGACCTGAAGGGTGACGGCACGACCAAGGTCTTCGGCAACCTCGGCCGCTATTACCTGCCGGTCGCGAACGTGATCAACATCAAGCAGGCGGGTGGCCTGCTCGACCAGCGCACCTACTACGGCTTCAACGGTTACCAGATCCTCGAGCGCAACGGTGGCGAGTACGCCGTTCCCATCCTCGGTCCGCAGATCGGGCCGGTGGATGATTCCCAGGGCAACGGTACCGTGGGTGACCTGCGTGCCGAAGTCGACAAGCATATGGATTCGGTCTACCAGGACGAAGCCATCCTCGGCTTCCAGCAGGCTCTCGACGAGAAATGGTCGTGGGGCGTGAGCGGCACGTACCGCAAGCTGCACAACGCGATCGACGACATGGAGATCAGCGCGACGCCGCAGTGCGGCGGTGACGGGTACATCGGCTACGTGATGGGCAACCCCGGCCGCAAGACCACCGTGTACGGCGACACCAACTGCGACGGTACGCCGGACGGCTACATCACCATCGATACGTCGAAGGAAGGCTGGGCGATGTACGACGCCGACGGCAACTACCTCGGCCAGCGTGGCTGGAAGAAGCCACGTCGTACGTTCGGCTCGCTGGAGTTCCAGCTGGACCGCGCGTGGGACGAGAAGTGGATGTTCAACGCCTCGTACGTACTCTCGTGGTGCCGCGGCAACGCCGAGGGTCCGGTGAACTCGGATACCAACTTCGACGACACCGGCCGTACCGAGAACTTCGACGACCCGTGGGTGAACCTCAACGGCGGCTACCTGCCGAACGACCACCGCCACCAGATCAAGCTGCGCGGGACCTATGCGATCAGCAAGCAGTGGCAGGTCGGTGCGGACGTCACGGCGCTCTCGGGCAGCCCGATCACCGGCTATGGCGTGGGCAATCCGTACGACGCCACCGTCTACCACAGCTATTTCATCTGCGTGGACAACTGCGCCGACCCGGTCTCCGAGAATCGCGTATACCAGCGCTCGCCGCGCGGTGACCGCCGCACGCCCTGGACGTTCAACCTCAATGCGAGCATCACCTACCTCCTGCCGATCGATGAGAAGAACAACCTGCGCGTGAAGTTCGCGGTGTACAACGTGCTCAACCAGCAGCGCACGCTGGGCGTGGACCAGGACCTGCAGACCAGCGTCGGCGGCCTCAACCCGACCTTCCTGCAACCGCAACGCTTCCAGTCGCCCCGCTTCGGCCAGCTAACGGTCTCGATCGATTTCTAATGCCATACCAGCTCTTGTGGGAGCGTGCTTGCACGCGATGAGTGCTCGCGTCACACCCCATCGCGCGCAAGCGCGCTCCCACAACCGCTTTCACCGAGGAGGGGTGATGAAACGACTGCTCATGCTTGCACTCGCCGCCACGGGCGTGCATGCCCAGGACCATCCCCTCACGATCGATACCCATGTCGACATCCCCCTGTCGTACATGGCCGATCCGAAGTTCGACGCCGGCAGGGATGGCCCCCTCAAGGTGGACCTGCCGAAGATGCGCCGGGGCGGACTGGATGCCGCCTTCTTTGTGATCTACGTTGCCCAGGGCCCGCTCACCGAAGCGGGCTACGCGAAGGCGGTGGCGCAGGCGACCCGCAAGTACGACGCCATCGACCGGATGCTGAAGCAGTATCCGGGCCAGATCCGGGCTGCCCGCACGCCGGCGGACGTCCGTGCGAACAAGGCTGCCGGTGTGCTTTCGGCCATGATCGGTATCGAGAACAGCTACTCGCTCGGCCACGACATCCGCCGCGTGGACACCGCGTATGCGCGCGGCGCCCGGTACATCGGGCTCGCCCATGTCGGCAACAACGATCTGTGCGGCAGCTCGCTGCCCGACAAGGACCTGGGCGACAAGCCGGACAGCAACCTCGGCATCACGGCGTTCGGCCGCCAGGTCGTGGCGCGGGCGAACGCCCTGGGCATGATGGTGGATATCTCGCACGCCTCCGACGCCTGCGTGCGCGACGTGCTGGCGCTGTCGAAGGCGCCCATCATCGCGTCGCATTCCTCGTCGCGTGCGCTCACCAACCACCCCCGCAACCTGTCGGACGACCTGCTGCGCGCGATCGCCGCCAAGGGTGGCGTCGTCCAGGCCGTGGCCTATAAGGAGTTCCTGAAGATCGACCCGGCACGCGAGGCGGCGGAGAAAACCTTGCAGCAACGGGTCGCGAAGGACGCGGGCGACAAGGCCTACGACAGCGAGAAGCATGATTACCTTCCGGCGTACGCCGAGGGCATGGCGCAGATCCAGCGCGAGCACCCGCTGGCGACGCTGGACGACTTCCTCAACCATATCCAGCACATGGTCCAGGTCGCGGGTATCGACCACGTTGGCATCGCATCGGATTTCGATGGCGGCGGCGAGATCACCGGTTGGATGGATGCCTCCGAGACCCATAACGTCACCGCCGGGCTGAAGGCACGCGGCTTCTCCGATGCCGATATCGCCAAACTGTGGGGAGGCAACCTGCTGCGCGTATGGGCGGATGACGAGAAGGTGGCGACGGCGAAGCCGGCGGTCGCCTCGTACGATCAACTGATCGACGAGGCGATGGCCCGTTACAAGGTGGCCGGCATGGCCGTCGGCGTCATCGACGAGGGGAGGGTGGTATACACGCGAGCCGTCGGCGATGTGCTCGATGCGAAGGGCCGGAAGGTCGATGCGACGACGCGGTTCAAGATCGCATCGAACAGCAAGGCGATGACGACCGCGCTGCTGGCAAGGCTCGTCGCGCAGGGCAAGCTGCGCTGGGACGATCCCGTCACGAAGTACCTGCCTGATTTCCGGATGCATGACCCGTGGGTCACGGCGCAGATGCAGGTGCGCGACCTGCTGATCCACAACACGGGCATGCGCGAGGGGGCCGGCGACCTGATGCTCTGGCCCGAGCCCAATACGTTCACGCGAGCGGACATACTGCATGGGCTCGCTTACCTGCAGCCGGCGCACAGCTTCCGTTCGACGTATGCGTACGACAACCTCATGTACGTCGTGGCGGGCGAGGTCGCCGCCGCGGCTGGGGGTGCGCCGTACGACGTGCTGATGCACCGTGAGGTGTTCGACCCGCTGGGTCTGCACAGCTGCGAGGTGCTCGATATCACTTCGGCGGCGGCAGGCGGCATCCGCTGTGACCTGGACGACATGCTGCGCTGGGCGGGTAACTGGCTATCGCCGGATGAGGCGCAGTACGCATGGCTCGACGCGAAGGCGCGCGCGCCGCTTTGGACGATCCAGAATCCCATGCCGGTGGGTGAACGCCGCGCTGCCTGGAACGACACGCACCTTTATGGCTACGGTTACGGCTGGCGCCTCGCCGATGCGGATGGGCAATGGAGCGTGTCGCACACCGGCACGCTATCGGGCTACTACTCCACCGTGAGCCTGTTGCCGGAGCGGCGAAGCGGATTTGTCATCCTGATCAACGGCGGCAGCGAGGACGCACGGGACACGCTCGCCGAGGCGATGCTGAAGCGGTTCACAGCGCCGTCGGAAGCGCACACGGTCGGTGAGTACGCGGACCGGATCGCGGCCGCCGCCTCGGCTGCACCTGCCGCGGCGCGTGCGCCGGATACGTCCGCCCGCGTGGCCACCTCGGCGAAGGAGGCGATGGCCTTCCTTGGCGTCTGGAAGGATCCGTGGTTCGGTGAAGTGAGGGTCTGCCCCGGCAAGGGCGGTGTTCGCTTCGAGTCCACGCGCTCACCGGCGATGAAAGGCACGCTAAGGCGCGTCGGTGCGCGATACCTCGTACAGTGGGACGGCACGCGGATGGATGCCGAGCCCTGGCTCGAACTCGCCGCACCGGACCAGCTGCGTCTCTCCAAGGTCGATCCCGATGCCGATTTCAGCAATGATTTTGAAGACCTCGCTTTTACTCGCGTTCGCGCTTGCCCTTAGTGCGGTAGCGGCTGAGCGGCCGCCTGCGCTGTCGCCAGCGCGGACGATGGCCGAAGCGGGGATGGTGGATGTGCGCACGCTGTCGTCCGGACTCGCCGAGGATATGAAGTACGCAGGCACCGACAACTTCACTGGCGCGGCGGTGGATGGCTATCGCTCGCCGAAGTTCTTCCTGATCATGCATGCTGCGGAAGCCCTTGCCCGCGTGGAGGCCGCGTTGCATGGCCAGGGTTACGCGTTGCGCGTGTGGGATTGCTATCGGCCGGCACGGGCCGTCGCGGCCTTCGTGCGCTGGGCGAGCGACCTTTCGGATACATCCACCAAGGCCGCGCATTACCCGAACCTTGGCAAGGACGCCCTGTTGGGTGAATACATCGCGCCCGTCTCCGGGCACAGCCGCGGCGCCACGGTGGATCTCACCCTGATGCATTGCGCATCGGGTAGGTGCGAGCCGCTCGACATGGGTACGGGCTTCGACTTCTTCGATCCGCTGGCGCACACGGCGGATCCGCGTATCACGGCCGCGCAGAAGGCGAACCGCGAGCGCCTGCTGAAAGCGATGGCCGCCGAAGGGTTCACGAACTACCCGCAGGAATGGTGGCACTTCTCGCTGCCCGCGGCCACACCGCCCGTTATTTACGACGTCCCCGTGGAGTAAGCATGCGCCGCATCGCCGTGATCCTGTCCTGCCTTGCCTTCACCGTCGCGGCCCACGCTCGTGACGACGCGCGCCTGGATGCGCTGATGCAGCGCTATCAGGGCGACGTGCCTGGAGCGTCGTTGCTGGTCGTGAAGGATGGCAAGCCGATCGTTTCGAAGGGCTATGGCTTTTCTGACATGGAGTTGCACGTCGCGGCGTCGCCTTCGACCGATTACCGCCTGGCTTCCGTGAGCAAGCAGTTCACCGCGACGGCCATCCTGCTGCTCGCGCAGGACGGCAAGCTGAGCCTCGATGACCATGCGCGAAAGTGGCTGCCGGAACTTCCGGCCGTCGCCGCACCGATCACGATCCGGCAGCTCCTGAGTCACCAGGGCGGCCTGGTCGATTACGAGGACATCATGCCGGCGGACACGGCGGTGCCACTGCGCGACAAGGATGTGCTTGCCTTGCTCGCGAAGACCGATCACCTGTATTTCCCGCCGGGCAGTTCGTACCGCTACAGCAATGGCGGTTACGCGATGCTCGCGCTCATCGTGGAGAAGGCGTCGGGCATGCCGTTCCAGGCATTCCTGAAAACACGCATCTTCGAGCCGCTCGGGATGAAACACACGCTCGCTTTCGTGAAGGAAGGTGCTCCCGTACCCAACCGCGCGTTTGGTTACAGCGAGGAGGGCGGCCACTGGGTCCGCACCGACCAGAGCATGACCAGCTCCGTGCTCGGCGATGGCGGCATCTATTCGAACATCGAGGACCTCGCGCGCTGGGACGCCGCGCTGTACGACAACCGCCTGCTCAGCGATGCCTCGCGCAAGGCGGCCTTCACCGGCTGGACCGCCACCGACGACCCGACCATCCGCTATGGCTACGGCTGGCGCATCACCGGCGAAACCCTGTGGCACTCCGGCGAGACCATCGGCTTCCGCAACGTGATCGTCCGCTACCCGAAGCAGCACCTCACCGTGGTGCTCCTGACCAACCGCAATGACCCCGAGCCCTACCAGACGGCCCTCAAGATCGCGTCTCTCTTCGGCGCGACACCCCCGCCGTAGGGGCCCCCCCACTGGGCGGCAACTTTCGCGACAACCCCACAGGCCCCGGAGCTCAGCGGCGCACAGCGGCGCCCCCCG
>NZ_JBQCFT010000357.1:0-7479 GCF_051958795.1 Luteibacter sp.
ACCCTGTGGGCGACATCTTTCGCGAAGACCTGCATACCCTGTGGCGCTTCAGCGAAAGGCGTCGCCCACAGGGTGGGCTCCTACGGTGGGCTTGTGCTCGTTGGCCGGTGCCCGGATATATCTGACAACGCCCCAGAGCCCGCCCCGATGACAGGCCTCCGCTTCGACAACGCCTTCACCCGCGAGTTGCCCGCCGACCCGGATACCCACCTTGCCTCGCGCCAGGTGAGCGGCGCGGCCTTTTCCTGGGTCGAACCGACGCCCGTGGCGGCACCCCGCATCGTGGCCGTGTCGGGCGAGGTCGCGGCCATGCTCGGGATCGACCCGGCGCGGCCGGACTTCGCGGAGATCTTCGCGGGCAACGCCAGCATCCCGGGCATGACCGGTTACGCCATGGCCTACGGTGGCCACCAGTTCGGCCACTGGGCCGGCCAGCTCGGCGACGGCCGCGCGATCGGCCTGGGCGAGGTCCTGACCGCGCACGACGGGCGCCAGGAGCTCCAGCTGAAGGGGGCAGGGCGTACGCCGTACTCGCGCGGCGCCGATGGCCGCGCCGTGCTCCGCTCATCGATCCGCGAGTTCCTGTGCAGCGAGGCCATGCACCACCTGGGCGTGCCGACCACGCGCGCGCTTTCGGTCGTGGCGACGGGCGACCAGGTCGTGCGCGATGTGATGTACGACGGCAACCCGGCTCCGGAGCCTGGCGCCATCGTCTGCCGCGTCGCGCCGAGCTTCCTGCGCTTCGGCAACTACGAGCTGCCCTCGTCGCGGGGAGACACGGCGTTGCTGCGGCAGCTGGTCGACTTCACCGTCCGCACGCATTTCCCTGCGATCGACGCGCTGCCGGAAGCGGAGCGCAATGCCGCTTTCTTCCGCGAAGTGAGCACGCGCACGGCCCGGCTGATGGCCGAATGGATGCGCGTGGGCTTCGTCCACGGGGTGATGAACACCGACAACCTGTCGATCCTGGGCCTCACCATCGATTACGGCCCGTACGGCTGGATCGACGACTTCAACCCGGACTGGACACCCAACACGACGGATCGCCAGCACCGCCGCTACCGCTTTGGCAACCAGCCGCAGATCGGCTACTGGAACCTGCAGGCGCTGGCCCAGGCGTTGTCGCCGCTGTTCGATAGCGCGGAGCCGCTGCAGCGGGGGCTCGACGCGTACGTCGAGACCTTCGAGGCGACCGACGCGGCGTATTCCGCCGCGAAACTCGGCCTGCTGCATGCGCGCGACGGCGACGACGAGCTCATCGCCGACCTGCGTGGCGTGCTGACCGCGGGCGGCATGGACATGACGATCTTCTACCGCGACCTCGCGTCGCTGGACGTGCATGCCCCACATGCGGGCGTGCTGGGCGCCGCGTTCTACAGCGAGGCGCAGCGCGTGGCGGTCAGCGAACCACTGGATGCGTGGCTGAAGCAGTACGCGCAGCGGGTGCGCGAGGACGAGGCCTCCGAGGGCGAGCGGCTCGCGCTGATGCACGCGAGCAATCCGCGCTACGTGCTGCGCAACTACCTCGCCCAGCAGGCGATCGACAAGGCAGAACAGGGCGATAACAGCGGCGTGACGGAGCTGCTCGAGGTCCTGCGTTACCCGTACGAGGCGCAGCCCGGGAAGGATCACCTCGCCGGCCGCCGGCCCGACTGGGCCCGCGACCGGGTCGGCTGCTCGATGCTTTCGTGCTGTAGCTGACAAAACGTCGTCGGAGCCCACCCGGTGGGCGACATCTTTCGCAAAGCCGCCACCGGGCCCGGGGGGCCTTCGCGAAAGGCGTCGCCCACAGGGTGGGCTCCTACGTTGGTTGCCTTTGGTTGTGGGCAGGCGTGCGGGCTTAGCCCCGCGCAAACGCCAGCAGGTCGGCGTTGAACTTGTCCTGCTCGGTGGTCACCAGGCCGTGCGGGGCGCCCGGGTATTCCTTCAGCGTGCCGTTCTTCAGGCGCTTCACGCCCGAACGGGCGGCGGCGTCGATCGGTACGATCTGGTCGTCGGTGCCATGGATCAGCAGCACGGGCACGTCGATCTTGTCGAGGTCCGGGCCGTAATCGACTTCCGAGAATTCGCGGATGCAGTCGTACTGGCCCTTCAGGCCGCCCATCATGCCCTGCAGCCAGAACGATTCGCGCACGCCTTCGGAAACCTTGGCGCCATCGCGGTTGTAGCTGTAGAACGGCATCGTCAGGTCACGGTAGAACTGCGAGCGATCGTTCCACACGCCATCGCGGATGCCATCGAACACGCTCTTCGGCAGGCCCAGCGGATTGGCTTCGGTCTTGATCATCTGCGGCGGCACGGCGCCCACCAGCACGGCGCGCGCAACGCGCTTCGTGCCATGGCGGCCCATGTAGTGCGCCACTTCGCCACCACCGGTGGAATGGCCGACCATGATGATGTCCTTCAGGTCCAGCGCTTCGATCAGGGCGTGCAGGTCATCGGCATACGTATCCATGTCGTTGCCGTCGAACGTCTGCGTCGAGCGGCCGTGGCTGCGGCGATCGTGGGCGATCGTACGGAAGCCGTTGTTCGACATGAACATCATCTGCGCATCCCACGCATCGGCGCTGAGCGGCCAGCCATGCGAGAACACGACCGGCTGGCCGTTGCCGAAATCCTTGTAGAAAATCTCGGTGCCGTCTTTGACCTTGATATAGGGCATGGGGATGGATCTCCGGTGAAAAAAGTCGGGAAGGCAGAGTCTGGCGGCTGGCCGGGTGTCGTTATTGGACAAATCTGCGGGCTCCGTACAAAACGCTAGAATGGCGGGTCCAAGACCTCATGGAATCACCGACGTGTCCGCCGGTTCCGCCTCCGACGCCGCGCTTGAAGCGCTGTTCGTTCCCTTCGCCACCGGCGAACTCACGCTGCCGGCGCAAGGCGGCGTGCTGATGCTGCGTGCCCGCGAAGGCGTGGCCCTGCGCGAACACATCCGCGCCGGCTGGGTGCTGCAACAATCATTCGCCCCCGCCGCCAACGCACTCGCCCGCCACAAATACGACGTCATCACCGATCCCTCAATGGCCGACGCAGCCCCTGTGGGAGCGCGCTTGCGCGCGATGGCGCACACCGCCACGTACGAATTCGTCCTCGTCCTCCCGACACGCCAACGCGAAGAAACCCGCCTGTTGTTCGCCCAGGCCATGAGCGTCGTTTCACCCACCGGCATCGTAGTCGCCAGCGTCCCCAACACCGAAGGCGCCAAGACCGCCGAAGCGGACCTCGCCCTGCTAGCCGGAAGCGTCAGCCAGCTCTCAAAGCACAAATGCCGCGTCTTCTGGACGCGCCCCGGCGCGGCCCCGGATGCCACGCTGCTCGGTGAATGGCTCGCGCTCGACGCGCCCCAGCCGATCGCCGACGGCCGTTTCACCAGCCGCCGCGGCCTGTTCGCCTGGGATCGGATCGACATCGCGTCGGCCTTGCTCGCCAGCGTGCTCCCCAACGACCTGCGCGGGCGCGTCGCGGATCTCGGCGCAGGCTTCGGCTACCTCGCCTGCGAAGTGGTCGAGCGTTGCGCACAGGTGACGTCGATCGACCTCTTCGAGGCCGAAGGGCGCGCCCTTGAGCCGGCCCGGACGAATATCGCCGCGGCGGTCGCACGCAGCGGCCGCGCGATCGACACGCGTGTGGTGTGGGGCGATGTCACCCATGGCGTGGATGGCCGCTACGACGCCATCGTTTCCAACCCGCCTTTCCACCAGGGCCGTGCCGACCAGCCTGAGCTTGGCCGTGCCTTCATTGTTACCGCTGCCCGCGCGCTGGCGCCGGGCGGCCGCTTCTGGATGGTCGCCAATCGCCATCTCGCGTACGAGGCCACGCTCGCCGCCTGCTTCGGGCAGGTACGCACCGTGGTCGATCGCGATGGCTTCAAGGTGATCGAAGCGAAGGATCCCCGCCCATGAAACTCGTAAGACTCCTTGCCAACCTCGGCTACGGCAGCCGCAAGCAGGTCGCCCAGCTCTTCCGCGAAGGCGCGGTGACCGACGCCAGCGGCGAGGTGCTGTACGCCGACGACAAGGTCGAGCACGCCGATGTCCGCTTCGAAGGCGAGCCGCTCGACCCGCCGCAGGGCATGCTGCTGATGCTCAACAAGCCCACCGGCTACACGTGCTCGCGCAAGGACGTGGGCCGGCTGGTCTACGACCTGCTGCCGCCGCGCTTCGGTGTGCGCAACCCCGTGCTCTCCACCGTGGGGCGGCTCGATCGGGATACGTCCGGCCTGCTGCTGTTCACCGACGACGGCCAGCTGCTGCACCGGATCATTTCGCCGAAGAGCGAACTCGGGAAGGTGTACGAAGCGACCCTGGCCGAAGACCTGAAAGGCAACGAAGCCGAGGTGTTCGCCGCGGGCACGCTGATGCTGGAAGGCGAAACCGATCCGCTGGAACCCGCGTCGCTCGAAGTGCTCGGGCCACGCCACGTGCGGCTCACGCTCACCGAAGGCCGCTACCACCAGGTCCGGCGGATGTTCGCCGCCGTCGGCAACCATGTCGAGACGCTGGAGCGCACCGCCCTCGGCGGCCTGACGCTCGGTGGTCTCGAGCCGGGCAAGTGGCGCTTGCTGACGGAAGAAGACATCCGCGCGATCTTCGGCTGACGCGTAGGAGCCCACCCTGTGGGCGACGCCGTTCGCGATGTCGCCGCAGGGCCTGTTGCGGTGGGGCGAAGGATGTCGCCCACAGGGTGGGCTCCTACGTGATGGGTGCTTGCTGCGAGCGCCCATCGCGCGCAAGCGCGCTCCCACAAGGGCCGGGTCTCGGATGTGGACGCCACGTGCACGCGCGGTGCAGTATCCCAGACCACCTTTCATCCGTTTGGGGAGTGCAAGATGAGAAAGTTCGCAATCGTAGCGGCCGGGCTGCTGGTGTGTGGCGCGGCGCAGGCGGCCGACAAGAGCGTGACGGTGCCGATGACGATGGTCTCGGTTGACGGCAACGGCGCGTCGGTGGGCTCGGTCAAGATCAGCGAAAGCGCTGGCGGCCTCGTCTTCACCCCGGACCTCAAGGGCCTGCCGGCGGGCGAGCATGGTTTCCACCTGCATGAGAAGCCGAGCTGCGCGCCGGGCGAGAAGGACGGCAAGAAGGGCGCCGCGCTGGCGGCCGGTGGCCACTTCGATCCGGCCAAGACCGGCAAGCACGAAGGTCCGGACGGCATGGGCCATGAAGGCGACCTGCCGAAGATCACGGTGGGTGCCGACGGCACGGACACGACGGCAGTGACCGCCCCGCACCTGAAGAGCCTGGCCACGCTGAAGGGCCACGCGCTGATGATCCACGCCGGCGGCGACAACTACTCCGACGAGCCCAAGCCGCTGGGCGGTGGCGGTGATCGCATCGCTTGCGGTGTGGTGAAGTAAGCAGCAGCGTCGGCGTTATCGCGATAGATGTCGCCCACAGGGTGGGCTCCTACGGCCGTCGTAGGAGCCCACCCTGTGGGCGACGCCTTTCGCGACGACCTGTGAAGGCCGTCAGAACAGATCGACCGTACCCAGCGCCACAGGCGCAGCCAGTTCACCGCGGGCCGTAAGCGCCTCAAAGCCCTGCACGCTGTTCCGACCGTTCTGCTTGGCGTAGTACAGCGCCTTGTCCGCGCGATCCAGCACGATCTCGGGGTAATCGTGCTCGCTGATCCGCGCGTAGCCGATGCTCACCGTGACGTGGCCGACCTGCGGGAACGACCAGCGGGCGACATGCTCGCGGAAACGCTCCAGTGCATTGGCGGCCGAGAACTCGTCCTCCGACGCCAGCAGCATCACGAACTCCTCGCCACCGAACCGGAACAACACGTCGTTCTGGCGGAAGCAGGCGCGCATCTGCTGCGCGAGCATCAGGATCACCTCGTCGCCGTAGACATGGCCCCAGGTGTCGTTGATGCGCTTGAAATGATCGATGTCGAGGATCGCGAGATAGATCTGCGCGACATCCTCGCTGGCGCTGCGCCGCTCCTCGTCGCGACGCAGCGCGCGGGCGCGCTGGCGCTGGAGCTTCAGCAGCCGCTGCAGGCGCTGCTCGAAGCTGCGGCGGTTGTACAGGCCAGTGAGCTTGTCGCGCTCGCTCTCGTTGAGCAGGGCGATGTAGTTGGCATAGATCCGGGCGAAGCCCTCGACCATGGTGCGCACGCTATCCAGCGTGTCGTCGGCCTCGAGCATCAGGGCGCCGATCGCGACATGGTCGCGGATGATCGGCACGACCAGGCGGCAGCTGCCGTCGTCGGTCACGTCGGAGATGACTTCCAGCGTCTCCATCGAGCAGACGATGGTGTCCACCGGGTCGCCATCGCGCATGGGCTCCAGGGCTTCGACAACGCACTGGCCGTCGCCGTTGCGGGTGCAGACGGTCAGGGATTCAACGGGGTGTTGCAGGCTGTCGCCCGCCTTGCACAGGGTCACGCTCTTCACCGCGACCAGTTCGGCCATCGACAGCACGAGGCTGTGGTCCAGCGCGTCGATATCGCGGTGATGGGTGAACTCCGCCACGGAGGCGAGGAGCCTGGATTCCGGCATGCCACCGGCGAGCGAGTGCCAGGCTGAACTCACGGCCGGCCCATGCCCGCGGCCAGCAGGCCACGCTTGATCGTATGAAGTCGCACCGAACCCATCCTCCCCCGAGAAGGCCCCCTGTGAGCCCTGGTGATCGCGACGCGCGAAGGAGCCGGCGGGCTCCCCAGCAAGTTATAGCGACCGGAAAGCCGGTAACTTTAGTGCAAATTCTCGCGGAATGGTGAGAACTGTGAACTGAGTCGCATGCGACGGCCTTCACATTTGGCACGACCCCTTGTAGGAGCCCACCCTGTGGGCGACGCCGTTCGCGGGAGACCAACAGGTCTTGCGGCGCTATCGCGAAAGATGTCGCCCACAGGGTGGGCTCCTACAGAGGCTTCCGGCTCCGGCGGGACGGTTGGGCCGATTAGCGCGACGGCCAGGTCGTGAGCAACCCCCGATCCACCCCAACCCGGTGACACGATCGCGTCGCGACCCCATCGGTCAGGGCGGCGCGGAACAGCGGCGCCATGCCGCGCAGCGTTCGCGCCGCGACCCGGCCCTTGATGTGGTCGGCCGGGCTGCGGCGCAGCAGCTCGCTCGCCCAGGGCGGCAGCAGGTAGGCGCCGGCGTGGAGGAAGATGTCGCGTGACAGGCCGGCGAGCGGGACGGGCAGGTCCAGGTCGGCGAGTACCTCGAGGACAACCCGGGTGCGCTCGGTATAGGCGAGGGTGGGGATCACGCTGCGCACGTAATCGTCCAGGGCCGCGACCGAGCCGGGGACATCGCGGGCGCCCAGCGCCTCCGCGATGCGTCGGGTTTCATTGAAGTAGGCATCGGCCGCCGCCGGCGGCACCTCCATCGGGCCATAGGCGCGGAAGCCGGCCAGGAAGCTGGACATCTCGCTCACGTGCACCCAGGTGAGCATGTCGGGGTCATCGGCGGTGTAGGGCACGCCCGCCTCGTCGACGCCGCGCACCTGCGCGTGGATCGTGCGGACC
>NZ_JBQCFT010000358.1:0-17728 GCF_051958795.1 Luteibacter sp.
TCGTGGCCCAGCTGCCGAAGGGTAGCCAGGTGGTGGTGATCGACGACAAGTCCTCCGGCATGGACCAGCTCGCCAACGCCCTGCGCGGCGAGCACGACATCAGTGCCATCCACGTCATCAGCCACGGTGCGAGCGATTCCATTTCGCTGGGCACGGACACGGTGACGGCCGCGAACATCGACAGCTTCGCCCGCCAGCTGGGTGACGTTGGTTCCACGATGACGAAGGATGGCGACATCCTGCTCTACGGCTGCGACGTGTCCGGCAAGGACACCGCGATGGTCACGGAGATGGCGCGGCTCACCAGCGCCGACGTGGCTTCGTCCACCGATGAAACCGGTGCCGCCGCGCGCGGTGGCAACTGGGTGCTGGAAACCAGCACCGGCCACATCGAGGCGCGCACGCTGGCGCTCGACTACGACGGGCTGCTTGAATTGCCCACGGTCGATACCACTACCAAGTCGATCAGCGCCTCCGAGCCGAGCCCGCTCAACGCGACCGACGCGGACCACGCCACGCTCAGCGGCTGGACCATCACCGACTCCGGCCAGGTCACCGTGACCGCCACCGTCGGCGACAGCTCGAAGGGTTCGCTGCTGGACAAGGGCCACGGCAACGTGAGCGGTGCGAGCCTCACGTTCACCGGCACCGCCGCCGACGCTGCAAACTGGCTCAACCAGCTGCAGTTCGTGGCGGCGGACGTCGAGATCGGCAACACCGCGGCGAAGACCACGGTCGACGTGACGGTGAAGGATGTCGCCTCGGGGCTCACCGCGACCAAGTCGCAGGACGTGAACATCACGCCGTCGAACGATCCCGTCGTGGTCGGCGATGCAACGCAGAACGTCGCCGAAGTCGACAACGGCGCCGGCACCGTGATCACCAAGGACACGCTCGCCGCGCTCGACCCGGAAGTGAGCTTCGGCACGCAGACGCCCTCGCAGATCGTCTACAGCGTCACCGCCATCCCGGCCCACGGCTACCTGACGCTCGCCGGTACGCGCCTCGGCATCGGCTCGGTGTTCACCCAGCAGGATGTGATCGACGGCAAGGTGCGCTACGTGCACACCGCCACCGGCGCCGATCAGGACACCGACGACGGTTTCACCGCGCGCGTAAACGATGGCGCGACGCCGCTCGCGAAGTCGGATACGGTGCACATCACCCTGAACATCGTGCCGGAGAACCAGGCGCCGACGATCGGTGGCGACGGTAACGTCTTCGAGGGCCAGCCGGCCAATGCAGTGGACACGGGTAATGTCGGCCAGTACATCGTGGCCACGACCGGCGGTGACCCGCAGGATACGGCGCTGACGATCACGATCACCGCGCTGCCGATGCACGGCACGCTGTACTACAACGGCGTGGCCGTGAAGGTCGGCGACCAGTTCGATTACGCCGACCGCAACCTGCTGACCTACAGCAACGACGGCAGCGAGACGCAGGGCACCGATACCTTGGGCGTCCGCGTGACCGATCAGGGCGGCGGTACCGGCGTCAAGGCGTCGACCGACGGCACGATCACCCTGCACGTGCAGGAGGTCGATGACGATCCGGCGCTGATCCCGGCCAGCACGCGCGATGCGACGGTGACGGCCGCCGGCGACGGTACGGCCCAGGGCGCGTACACGGTCAAGCTGACCCCGCAGATGATCGGCGCCTCCGACGTCGATTCGCCGCCGAGCAACGTGAGCTTCGTCATCGACGGCGCGGGAATGACCCACGGCTACCTGCTGCTCAACGGCCTGCACCTGCAGCCGGGCCAGGTATTTACCATGGCCGACATCACGGCCGGCCGCGTGCAGTACGTACAGACCGCGGGCGCGACGGCAGGGCAGGTCGACACGTTCAATTTCAAGATCGTCGACAACACCACGGCGCTCCGCTGGAACGCGGATGGCACCACGTTCACCCGCATCGGCGGCGATTACACCGGCGGCCTGAAGACCGACACGCTCAAGAGCTACACGTTCACCATCCACCTGGTGAACGCGACGAGCGGCAACGGCGGCAATTTCGAACCGCCGACCACGAACGTCACCCACAACGATTCGACCTACGCGGGCGTGGACCCGGGTGGCAACGCGATCGGCTCGGTCGACGAGGGCGGCACGATCCTGCTGCACGGCACGAAGACCGGTGGCGTCCCTACCGATTTCCACACGACGCCCGGCCTGAGCTACACCGCCGATGGCGTCCCTTCGTCGCAGGTCGTCTACACCTTCCTCGGCTTCACCAACGATGCGGGCACCACGGGCGGCGGTACGCTGCAGAAGCTGGTGGGTGGCACGTGGGTGAACATCGCCCAGTACGGCACGTTCACCCAGGCGGACCTCGACGCGGGCAACGTCCGCTTCCAGCATGATGGTGGCGAGAACTTCCACCTGAAGGCGAATTTCTCGGTGTCCGCTGGTGTCTCCGTGCAGCAGCCGGACGGTACGATCGTCGCCGATACGTGGACGCCTTCGTTCGATATCTACGTGAACCCGGTGAACGACCTGCCGGTGGTTTCCGGCTCGTCGAATACGGTGATCGGCGAAGGCGAAACCGCCATGATCACCACCGGCCAGCTCGGCATCAGCGACCCGGACGATGCCACCAGCCAGTCGTACCTGGAGAGCGGCACGACGCTGCCGGGCGGCGGCAACAACTACGCTTACAACAACGACGCCACGGGCCCGAACGCGCTCAGGTTCGTCGTGAACACACTGCCCACAGGCGGCAAGCTGCAGTACTCGACCGACCACGGCGCGCACTGGACCGACGTGACGCAGGGCATGATCCTGGATGCGTCGATCATCACCGGCGATCCGCTGACCACCGGCCTGCGCTTCGTCAGCGACGGCTCCGAAGTCCGCAACACCAGCTTCACCGTCGAAGCCGTGGACCGCTGGGGCCAGCATTCGGCGTCGACCGGCACGGTCGGCATCCAGATCACCAACGTCAACGATGCGCCGGTGATTGCGAAGGACCCGACGCAGACCGACCCGACCATCGACGCGGGTTCGCCGAACAACATCGGCGGCAACCCGGTGAACAACCCGCTGACGGTGAAGGTAGGCGGCTACGGCCAGATCACCACGGCCATGCTGCAGGCGTACGACCCGGATAGCTCCGATACGCAGGTGCAGTACTCGATCACGTCCGCGCCGAAGTACGGCAGCATCGCGCGCTCCACCGATGGCGGCAAGACTTTCCATGTCCTCGGCGCGGGCTCGTCGTTCACCCAGGCCGACGTGGCCGCTGGATACATCTACTATCTCAACGACGGCACCGAGTCGCTCAACCACACGTACTCCAACACCCCGGACGACACGTTCGGCTTCACCCTGTCCGATGGTGACAAGGAGCAGCCGGGCAACTCGTTCTGGATCTACACCACGCCGGCGAACGATGCCCCGGTGGTGAAGGCGCCGACCGGTCCCGTCGACATCGATAGCGACACGGCCGCTAACAACAAGATCCCCGGGTTCAGCGTCTCCGATCCGGATATCAACGCGAACTCGGATCCGTCGCAGGATTACCTCGAGGTCGTCGTCCGCCTGCTGCATTCCGATGGATCGGCGTTCACTGCCGCCGAATACAGCGACGTCAGCATCGCCATGGGTGGCGGCATCACCGTGGATGCCGCGCACAATGGTGTTGCCGGCTACCTGGTGGTGCGCGGTACGCGCGACGACATCAACAAGGCGCTGCAAGACCTCAGCGTCACGTTCTCGACCGATCGCGACGCGAAGTATCAGGTGCAGGTCATCGCCGACGACCGCCAGCGCGATCCGAACGGCAATCTCGTGATCACCGGTGGCGCGGCCAGCGCCAACGGCGGCAGCGAGAACCAGTCGACGACGCCGGGCACCGGCACGCCGACGACCGCGGTCAACACCACGGAATACGACTGGTACAGCCAGGCCGTGCCCACGAAGGATGGCAACCTCTCGGCCGCCACCGTCGTGATCCGCGCCTCGAAGGACAATGATCCCGGCGTGCTCACCGGCCCGGGTACCGTGACCACGAAGGAAGACCAGCCCACCTATATCGGCGGCGGCTTCACCGTGAGCGATGCGGAGTCGGCGGCATTCGGCACGCCGGTCACCGTGACCCTGCACGTGGACCAGGGCACGCTCGGCGTCGGTGGCACCGGCGCCGATACGCTGGTGGATGGCGTCACGATCAGCGGCGACAACACCGGTACCCTCGTGCTCACCGGCCTCGCGAGCGATATCCAGGCGCTGCTGAATGCGGGCGTCGGCAAGGGCCTGACCTACCAGAGCGCCCAGGACGCGAACCACGACCAGAACGGCGGCGCCGCGGGTGACGTCACGCTCACCGTGAAGTTCGACGACACCGGCTCGACGATCGGTGACGACACCGGCAACGGCAGCGTGGCGAACAACCCGCCGGATATCACGGTTGCGATCACCATTGATGCCGTGAACGACGCACCGACCGTTTCGGCCGGCAGCGGTACCGTGTACCTCAGCGGCAGCACGGCGGTCGATGGATTCACCGTGGGCGACGTCGATGTCACGGATGCCGGCGGCATCACGACCGGCGAGAAGGACTTCATGCAGGTGACGGTGCGGATCACCGACGCCAACGGCGTGCCGCTCCCCTCGACGGCCTACGCGGACATCGTGCTGAACTCCACGACCTCCGGCACGGCCGGTGCGATCGTGGACGGCAAGTACGACGGTACGGATTCCGCGCTGGTCATCCGTGGCACGCGCGACCAGATCAACGCCTATCTCGCCGGCCTGCACGTCTCCATCGGTGGCGCGCTGACCAACGTCGACCAGTCGTACCGCGTGGAAGTGGTCGCGGATGACCGCCTGCGCGATGCCAACGGTGACCTCGATGGCTCGAACAACGCCAACGGCGGCCCGAACCCGGGTGACAACAACACCGGTACGGCCAACGTGCCGGGGTTGCCGGTGGACCCGTATGCGGCGATCGATAGCAGCCTCTCGAAGAACGTCACCTCCAATTACCGCGTGGTGTTCCCCTCGTCGGTGAACAACCCGACCGTGATCGGCCTCAACGGCGAGAACACCGGGACGGAGAACGCCGCGGGCACCTACGTGCTGCAGCACATCACGCTGTCGGATCCGGACGCCGGCGATGCGCCCATCCAGGCAACGATCACGCTGCCGCAGGGTTTCCTGGTCAATACCGTCAACGGCGTGGCTGCAGGCACGGGCGGCTCCTATCACGGCACCACGTTCACCGTGGGCACCGATGGCCAGGGCCGCAGCACCATTACGTTCACCGGCTCGGTGGATGACGTGGAAGCCGCCATCAATACCGTGGGCATCAAGATGCCCAACGGAACGCCGCTCGCCGACAAGAACGGCCTCTGGAACGGCACGTTCCAGGTCCAGCTCTCGGTGAACGACCTCGGCAACCACGGCGACCGCCCGGACCAGGCAACGCTGGATGCCGACAAGACGTACAACGACGGCCACTACACCGGCTCCGTCGGCGACCATTACAGCTACGCTGATGGCACCGCCGGTTCGACGGATAACAAGCTGGTCACCACGCGCGTCATCGACGTGACGATCTCCAGCGGCGAGCAGGTGAAGGAAGCCGGCCTGGTCGATGGCAGCGGTTCGCAGGGCGTGACCGGTACCGAGACCTTCGCGCTGTTCAACAGCCTCGATACCGTCACCCTGGGCAGCGGGTCTAACACGCTCACCCTGACGCTGGCGCAGCTGCAGGACCTGAGCCACGTCGCCGACGCGGACAAGACCCTGCACACGCCGAACGGCACGCTGGTCGTCACCGGTTACACGGTGAATATGGACGGCACGGCCACGCTCACGTACCACTATCAGCTGGATGGCAAGGTCAACCAGCCGGGCCTGGCGAGCAGCAACGACGTCATCACCATCCAGACCCGCGACAGCGAGGCGTTCGTCGGCCACGGCACGATCACGGTGAACATCGTGGATGACGCGCCCAAGGCCAACGCGGATAAGGCTGACGTGACCGAGGATGGCGCGCCGGTGACGGGCAACGTCGTGACGGGCTCCGGCCCGAAGGACGCGGCGGACCGCCTGGGCGCCGATGACCCGGGTGCCACCCCGGTGACCGGCGTGAAGGCCGGCAATGTGACCGGCCCGGTGAGCGGTGGCGTTGGCGGCAACGTGGCGGGCACGTACGGCACGCTCAAGCTGAACGCTGACGGCACCTATACATACACGCTGGACCCGACCAATGCGACGGTCAACGCGCTTAAGACGACCAGCGCGCCGCTGACCGAAACCTTCACCTATACGATCAAGGACAGCGACGGCGATACCAGCACCACCACGCTGACCATCACGATCCACGGCAACACCGACGGTACGCCTTCGGTGACGCCGCATGACGGCGGCAACGCACCGTTCGGCGGTGACGTCACCGTGTGGGAAGCCGGCCTGACGACTGATGGCACGCCGGGCGAAAGCAAGAGCGTGGATGGCACGCTCGACATCGTCGCCCTGGATGGCCTGACCAGCGTCACCGTAAAGGGCGTAACGCTGACGGTGACCCAGCTGAAGGCGCTGACCAGCGGCAACCCCGTCACGATCACCACTGACAACGGCAGCACGCTGCTGCTGAAGGGCTTCAGCGTGACCGACTCGGTCGGCGGCGTGCCGACCAAGGGTACGCTGAGCTACACGTACACGCTCGGTGGCGCGCTGAACCAGGCAAACAGCGACCACGGCAACGAGACGATCAACCTCAGCGTGCTCGATGCCGGCGGCGGCACCAGCACCGGTACGCTCGTCGTCACGATCATCGATGACGTGCCGACGGCGAACGCCGACCATGCGGATGTCACCGAAGACGGCGCGGCGGCGACAGGCAACGTGATCGGTGGTGCCGGCACGACCCCGGGCGCGGGCGATGTCGCCGACCGCCAGGGTGCGGACAAGAACGCTACCGTCACTGGCGTGCAGGCGGGTACGGCGAGCGGTCCGGTCACCGGCGGCGTTGCAGGTGCCGTGGCTGGCGCATGGGGCGACCTCACGCTCAACGCCGATGGCAGCTACAGCTACGCGTTGCACAACAACGATCCCGCGATCAACGCGATGAAGGACGGTGACACGAAGACCGAGACCTTCTCGTACACGATCACCGACAAGGACGGCGACACCAGTACGACGACGCTGACGATCACGATCCACGGCCACACCGACGGTACCCCTGGCGTGACGGCGAAGGACAACAACGGCGCCGCGAAGGGCGATGCCACCGTGTACGAGGCCGGCCTGGTCGACATGCCGGGTGGCGCCACCACCAGTGGCACGATTGAAGTGACCGCGGGTGACGGGCTCGACAGCGTCAACCTGTACTACAACGGCCAGCTGGCCTTCACGTTCTCATCGGCCGACCTGGCGCGCCTGGCGAATCACCAGGTGGGCTACGGTATCGGAACGCCCATCGGCACGCTGAACATCACCGGCTTCGAAGTGACGTCGTCGGTGGGCGGGCAGATGACCGTAGGCAAGCTCTCGTACCGCTTTGACCTGGGATCCGCACCTCACGTCCCTGGCGACGACAGCGCCATGACCTTCCAGTTCTCGGTGAAGGACGTGACCGGCGTCACCGGTCCGACCTCGGACTTCGTCGTCACCATCATCGACGATGCGCCGACCGCGCATAACGATACCGGCGACGTCACCGAAGACAGCGGCCACGCGCTGGCCGGCAACGTGATCGGTGGCGCGGGCGCTGGCCCGGGCGATGTCGCCGACCGCGTGGGTGCGGATGGGGCAACCGTGACCAGCGTGATTGCCAACAAGACCGGTGGCGATGTCGCCGGCACCGTCGGCACCGGCCTGGCTGGTGATTACGGCAAGCTCACGCTGAACGCCGATGGTTCGTACAGCTATGAGCTGGATGACACCAATGCCAAGGTGAACGCGCTGAAGGACGGTGAGCAGCTCACCGAAACCTTCCACTACACGATTACCGACGCGGACGGCGACACCAGCACTGCCACGCTGGTGATCACGATCCACGGCAAGACCGATGGCGCGCCTTCGATCACGCCGCACGACGGCAATGGCGTGAACAGCGCCGGCGGCGACGCGACGGTATGGGAATCCGGTCTGACGACCGACGGCCCGACGGGCGAGGGCAAGAGCGTCTCCGATTCGCTGGATATCGTCGCGGCCGACGGCCTCGATAGCATCACCGTGGGCGGCCAGGTACTGACGGCGGCCGACCTCGCCGCGCTCGGCCCCGGCCACACCGTGACGATCACCACGCCCGACGGCAGCACGCTCGAACTCACCAGCTTCACCCCGAGCGGCATGCTTGGCACGACGCCCCGCGGCGGCACCCTCTCGTACACGTACACGCTGGCCGGTACGCACGACCAGCACGGGGCGGCGTCCATCAACGACACCATCTCGCTCGATATCACGGACGCGGGTGGCACCACCACGACGGGCGGCAAGCTCATCGTGACGATCATGAACGACGTGCCCACGGCGAACGCCGACCACGCCGACGTGAACGAAGACGGTGCGGATGCGACCGGCAACGTGCTCGGCGGCGCCGGTGCCGGCGCTGGCGATGTGGCCGACCGCGCGGGTGCCGATGCACCGACGTTGGTCACGGGCGTCCAGGCCGGTATCACCACGGGCACGGTCACCGGCGGTATCGGCCCGGGCGGCGTGGCCGGCAGCTATGGCACGCTCACGCTCGATGCGAACGGTGGCTACACGTACGCCGTGGACAACACCAACGCCGCGGTGAACGCGCTGAAGGATGGCGACACGCTCACCGAGACGTACTCGTACACGATCACCGACGCCGATGGCGACACCAGCACGACCACGCTGACCATCACGATCCACGGCCACACCGATGGCGTGCCTTCGATCGTGCCGGTTGATGGTAATGGCGCGGCCGCAGGCCACGCCACCGTCCACGAGGCCGGCCTGACCGACAGCAGTGGCAGCCAGGTCACCGGCGGCACGATCGACGTCTCCGCGGCCGACGGCCTGACGAGCGTCAGCATCGGCGGCACCGTACTGACCTCGGCGCAGCTCGACGCCCTGCACGGCGGTACGCCGGTCACGATCCACACGCCGGATGGCACGCTGGTGCTGACCGACTACGTGGTCACGGCGACCAACGGCACGACGACGACCGCGGGCACCATCACGTACACGTACACGCTGGATCACGCCGTCACGCAGCACACCGCGGACAGCACGGACGACATCGCGCTGGTGGTGAACGACGCGGGCGGCGGTGTCTCCACGGGCACGCTGCAGGTCGATATCGTCAACGACGCACCGACCGCGAACGCGGACCGTGGCGACGTCAACGAGGACGGCGCGCCGCTCACCGGCAACGTCGTCACCGGGAGCACGCACGGCGATGTGCCGGACCGCGTGGGCGCGGATGCGACCGCGACGCCGGTTACCGGCGTGCAGGCGGGCAACGCCGGCGGTCCGGTCAGCGGTCATGTCGGCACGGGCGTCGCGGGCCAGTACGGCACGCTCACACTCAACGCCGACGGCAGCTACAGCTACGCGGTGGATAACGCGAACCCGGTGGTCAACGCGCTGAAGGACGGTGGCACGCTCACCGAGACCTACACGTACACGATCACGGACGCGGACGGTGACCGCAGCACGACCACGCTGACGATCACCATCCACGGCCGTACCGACGGCACGCCGACGATCGGCGCGGTGGATGGCAACGGCTCCGCGACCGGCCACGCCACGGTGCACGAGGGCGGCCTCGTGAATCACGATGGCAGCCAGACCACCACCGGCACGCTCACCGTGACGGCGGACGACGGCCTGGCGAGCGTCACCATCGGCGGCACCACGCTCACGGCCGACCAGCTCGGCCAGCTTTCGGGTGGCCATCCGGTGACGATCCACACGCCGGAAGGCACGCTGGTGCTCACCGGCTTCCAGCCGACCGCGACCAATGGTGGCGTCCCGACCGCGGGCACGATCACCTACACGTACACGCTGGACCACGCGGTCAACCAGAACGGCCCCGACAGCACCGATACGATCGCGTTGACCGTGGTCGATCGCGGCGGCGGCACGTCAAACGGCACGCTCGTGGTGGATATCGCCAACGATGTGCCGGCGGCGCATGACGACACGGCCACGATCATCCAGGACGGCGGCCAGACCTCGGCCAGCGGTAACGTCTACGTCGGCGATGACCGTATCGGCGCGGATGGTGCGGCGGCGGGCGGCCCGGTCACGGGCGTCTCCTCGCAGAACACCGGCGCGGCGGGCGTGATCGGCGGCAACAGCGTCGGTGCTTACGGCACCCTCGTGCTCAACCCGGATGGCAGCTACAGCTACAAGCTCGACGTGACCAACCCGAAGGTGAGCTCGCTCGATGCCTCGCGCACGCTGAGCGAAGTGTTCGTCTACACGATCACCGATGCCGACGGCGACACCAGCACCGCCACGCTGACCATCACCATCCATGGCACGACGCCTCCGATCCAGGCCCGCCAGGGCGACGAGATCTGGCCGATCGGCTACGACCACACCCAGCGGGATATCCGCCAGGCTTGGGAGCCGGGCCTGTTCGTGCTGCCGGATGGCGTCGAGTTCTCGCAGAAGCTCCTCGAGGACATCGAAGCGCAGCGCCGCGTCGGCGACAACGACTTCGCCCGCGACCACAGCCCGCTGTGGGACGACTTCTCGCCGTTCGCTCCCGCGAAGCTGGCGGAGAAGCATGCGGACGACAAGCACCACCAGCATCACGAAAAGGACCACGCGAAGCACGCGGCGCACACGGCACCGCACGCTTCGCACGAACCGCCGCAGGTGCCCGTGGCTATCCACGTGCCGCCACCGGCGAGCACCCCGGGCGGCGCGCCCTCGCTATCGGCCCGCATCGCGGCCATGGCGAAGGCCAAGGCCCCCGAGATCGCCGCCGTGCCCACCACACAGCCACGCCACTGATTGCGCGCCCTAAGGATTGCCTGACCCATGTCCCACCTTGACCCGATGAACACCACCATGTCGCGTTCCCCGCTGCGTTTCGCCCCGCTCGCCGCCTCGGTGGCGATTGCTGTTTTTCTGGCCGGTTGCGGCGCGGTGAAGCCGAAGCCGCTGACGCATGACGAGATCGCCACCCGCGTCCGCAACGACACGGCCGCCATGTACAAGGGCCAGGAGCCGCTGAACGGCGCGCTCACGCTCTCCGACGTCATGGCGCGCTCGCTGAAGTACAACCTGGATTACCGCCTGAAGCTGATGGAGACGGCGCTGTCGCAAGGCCTGCTCGACGTGTCGAAGCTGGACATGCTGCCGAAGCTCACCGCTGATGCCGGTTACCGCTGGCGCAGCAATGACTCGGGTGGCACCAGCATCGGCATCGAGGACCGCATCGTCTCGCTGCGCCCCTCGACCTCGGAAGAGCGCGCCCACCTGCTCGGCGATGCCACGCTCTCGTGGGATGTGCTCGACTTCGGCCTGAGCTACTTCCGTGCGAAGCAGGCCGCGGAAGACGTGAACGTCACCGACGAGCGCCGCCGCAAGGTGCTGCAGAACATCGTGCAGGACACGCGTGATGCCTACTGGCGCGCGCTGGGTGCGCAGCGCCTGCTCGGCGAGGCGACCAGCGTGGCCGACAACATCAACGCCGCGCTGGAGAAGACCCGCCAGGCCGAACGTGCCGGCATCCTTCCCCCGGTGGAGGGCCTGGAATACCAGCGCGCGCTGCTCGATGCGATGAGCCTGGTGACGCAGAAGCGCCAGGAGATGGAATTCGCCAAGCGCGAGCTCGCCGCGCTGATGAACCTCGCCCCGGGTACCGACTTCACCCTGGCCGATACCAGCGAAGGTGCGCTCGCACCGCTGCCGTCCAGCATCGACCAGCTCGAGCAGATGGCCCTGGAACAGCGCCCGGAACTGCGTGAGGAAGACTACAAGACCCGCATCGACGCGCTGGAAGCGAAGAAGCAGATCACCGCGCTGTTCCCGAACCTCAACCTGTTCGGAGGAATTGGCTACGACTCCAACAAGTACCTGTACAACGAGAACTGGACCCAGGGCGGCCTGAGCATGTCCATGAACCTCGTGCGCCTCGCCGGCATCCCGGCGATCAAGCGCGCGAACAAGGCACGCATGGAGGTCGACGATGCGCGGCGCATGGCGCTGAGCATGGCCGTGATCACCCAGGTCCGCGTTTCGGTCGAGCGTTACAAGCTGGCCATGTACGACCACAGCCTCGCGCTCGAGTCGGCCAGCGTCGACCAGCGCCTGGCCAGCGTCGCCCGCGCCGGTTCGGACAACCAGCTGACCAGCGACCTCGAAACCCTGCGCACCCGCGCCCGTTCGCTCGTCTCGCGCTTCCAGGAAGCCTCGTCGTATGCCGCCGCGCAGTCGGCCTATGGCCGCGTGCTGAACTCGGTGGGCATCGACCTGATGCCGGAACAGGTGTCGGGCAGCGACGTGGCGACGCTGTCGCGCGCGATCCAGACCAGCCTGGTCGAGGGCGAGAAGCACGTGTTCACCCAGGTCGTCGACGTGGCCCATGTCGATCGCCCCTTCTCGCTGAGCGTCTCCGGCCTGCCGGCGAAGGTGGATGGTGCCGCCGTGCGCGATGCCGTCGGCAGCGTGCTCACCGGTAACCGCCTGGCACTCGGCAACGGCAATGACAGCCTCGCCGTCGACCTGCGCTACAGCGCCACGCGTGGTCGCGCAGCGACGCGTGCGGTGTGGGACGTGACCGTGCAGGACAAGGGTGGCCGCCAGCTGATGAAGCAGAGCTACCAGAGCTACCTGCCGGACGACGCGACCACCCGTTCGGTGAGCGCGCTGGCCGAGGCGGCCGTGCTCTCGGTGCTCGACCAGCTCCGCCAGCTCTCCGCCGCCCCGGAAACGGCCGCGGCCAACACCCCGTAATTCACACGTAGAACCCGAAAGACATGAAGACCTCGATGTGGCTGCCGGCTGTCCTTGCGCTTGGCATCGTTAGTTCCGCCGCCGTGGGTGCCCCCGTGGCCCCCGCGGCGGGTACGCAGGCGCCGGTGCGTTTCCTGGTCGTCGCCGACCAGGAGAGCCCGATGTCCGCGGCCGCGCCGGGCCGCGTCGCGCGCGTGTACGTGCAGCTGGGCGATAGCGTGGCGAAGGGCAAGGTGATGGTCGCGTTCGACTGCAGCGACCTGACCGCCAAGCGCGATGCCGCCGATGCGGAATACAAGGCCGCGCAGCTGCGCTACGAAGCGAAGGCCAAGCTGCAGGGCCTGCAGTCCGCTGCCGCGCTGGAGGTGGAACTCACCGCCGCCGACGTCAACCGGACCAAGGGCCAGCTCGGCATCATCAACGCGCAGATCGCGCAGTGCCGCTTCGTGGCACCGTTCGATGGCCGCGTTGCGCGTGTGCACGTGAAGGAAGGGCAGGGCGTGGGTGCAGGCGCTCCGGTGGTCGACCTCGTCGGCACCGGCACGCCCAAGGCGCGCCTCAACGTGCCTTCCAACTGGATCAGCTGGCTGAAGCCGGGTGCGCACCTCGATGCGACCGTGGATGAAACCGGCGCGCACTACCAGCTCACGGTGACCCGCCTGAGCGGGCGCGTGGATGCGGTGAGCCAGACCATCGAGATCGAAGCGGATTTCACCGGCGATACCAGCCAGGTGCTGCCGGGCATGAGCGGTCGCGCCGCGCCGGGCAAGGGCTGAGCGCATGACCGCCAAGCCTGCCGCCACGACGCCGGCGTCGTCGCGCTTCTACGCGCTTGCCTCGCGCGTGGAGGCGGCGGCGACCGCCGCCGAACTCGGTTTCGCCGCCTGCAACGACACACGCCTGCTGGTGGATTACCGCCAGGCGGCGCTGGTGGTGCTGCCTGCCGCGCGGCCGCCGCGCCTGGTGGCGCATTCCGGCCTGGCGGATGTGGATCCGAATACGCCGTATGCGTTGTGGCTTTCAGGCGTTGCGAAGGCGGTGGCGGCGCGTTGTGCCGAGCTGCCGGGGAACGCGCGCGTGCTGCCGCTTTCGCCGGACCTGCTCGATGACGACCTCGCCGCGGGCTGGAGCGAATGGTTCCCGGCACATGTTTGGGTACTTCCGCTGGTCGGGCCCGACCAGTCCGTCGGCGCGTTGCTGTTCCTTGGCCGCGACGAGTCGTGGCCGACCACGCTGACGTCCGATGGCGACGAATTCGCGCTGCTGCAGATGGCCGGTCTGTACGGCTACGCGTGGTGGTCGCTGGTGGCGCGCCCGTCACGCGTGCAGCGCTGGTGGCGTGCGGCGACGAGTGGCAAGCGCTGGCGCTATATCCTCGCCGGCCTGCTGGTCGTGCTGCTGCTCCTGGTGCGCGAGTACACGCTGGTGCCGGCCGAGATCATCTCGCTGCATAGCCAGGTCATTGCCTCGCCGCGCGAGGGCGTGATCCGGCGCATGGTCGTTGCGCCGAATGCGTCGGTGAAGGCCGGCCAGGTGCTCGCCGAGCTGGACGACACCACGCTGCGCAACAAGCTGGCGGTCGCCCAAGCCGAGCTCGCGACGGCGAACGTGGAAATGCACCAGGCCGCGCAGCAGGCGATTGAAAGCCAGAACGCGAAGGCCGACCTCGGCATGGCCGAGGGCAAGCTGCACGAGCGCGAGGTGGATGTCGCTTCGCTGCAGCGCGAAGTGGAAAAGCTGGAGATCCGCGCGACCGCCGATGGCGTGTTCGTGTACTCCGACCCGGATGACTGGGCCGGCCGCCCGGTGCAGACCGGCGAACGCATCGGCCTGCTCGCCGACCCGCATACACTGGGTGTGCGTGCGTGGGCCCCGGTGGGTGAGCCGACCAACCTGGAGAGCGGGGCGCCGATGACGGTGTTCCTGAAGGTCGCACCGCTCAGTCCGGTCGGCGCGCGCCTCGACTATGCCGGCTACCAGCCGGTGGAATCGCCGACCGGCGTGGCGAGCTACGTGCTGCGTGGCACGGTGGATGGCGACGCTGCGGCGGCGCGCATCGGCCTGCAGGGCACCGCGCGCGTCTCCGGCCACTGGAACGTGCTGGGCTACCTGCTGCTGCGCCGCCCGATCGCCACCGTGCGGGCCTGGGGCGGGGTATGAACGCGGCGGCCGCCATGGCCGCCAGCGGCGCCGGCATCGACGCGGGTCCGGCGTTGCCGTGGCCGCTGTTGCGCGAGGAGCTGGATATCCACGCCGCGGGCCGCAACCGCGATGGTTCGCCGGCGTGGCATCTGTCCGATCCGGTGCGCAACCAGTTCTTCCGTATCGGCTGGCTGGAATTCGAGATCCTGCAGCACTGGGGTCTCGCCGATCCGGCGGCCATCGCGGAGGCGATCACCGCATCGACGACCTTGCAGGCCGAGCCGGATGACGTCGTCGAGTTCGCGATGTTCCTGAAGCAGCAACAGCTGCTGCGCAGCGCCACCCCCAAGCGCACGACCTCGCTGGGCCATTGGCTGCTGCAGAACTACCTGTTCATCCGTGTGCCGCTGGTCCGGCCGCAGCGTTTCCTCGCGAAGATGCTGCCGTGGATCCAGTGGATGTTCACCACGCGTTTCCTGATGGTGACGCTGCTCGCCGCCGTGCTCGGCCTGGTCTTCGCCGCGCGCCAGTGGGATGTCGTGCAGGCGAACCTGCGCGGTGCGCTGACCTGGGATGGCGTGTTCGCCTTCGCTGGCGCGCTGGTGTTTTCCAAATGCTGGCATGAGTTCGGCCATGCGTTCATGGCGACGAAGCACGGCGTGCGCGTCGGCCACATGGGCGTCGCGCTGCTGGTGATGTGGCCGATGGCGTATACGGACACGGGCGAGAGCTGGAAGCTGGAGCGCTCGCAGAAGCGCCTCGCGATCGCTTCCGCCGGCGTGATGGCCGAGCTGGTGCTCGCGGCGTGGTGCACGCTGCTGTGGTCGTTCGCGCCGGATGGCAACTTCCGCAATGCGCTGTTCTTCCTCGGCACCACCGCGTGGGTGCTGACGATCGCGGTGAACGCGAGCCCGTTCATGCGCTTCGATGGCTACTTTATCCTGGCCGATGCGCTCGATTACCCGGGCCTGCACGAGCGGGCAGGGCGCTGGGCGAAGCGCTGGGTACGGCGCACCTTCCTCGGTATCGAGGATCCGCGGCCGGATGCGGTGTCGAAGCCGTTTGCCGCGTTTCTTACCGGCTTTGCGTTTACGACCTGGCTGTACCGACTCACGTTGTTCGTGGGCATCGCCGTCGTGGTCTACCACGCCTTCTTCAAGGCGATGGGCCTGATCCTGTTCCTCGTGGAAATCCTGACGTTCGTGGTGAAACCCATGCAGTACGAAGCCCGTGTGTGGTGGCAGCGCCGCGCCGAGATCCGCTGGCCCGTGGCCCGCCGCTGGCTCATCGGCATCGGCGCGGTGGCGCTGGTGTTGCTGGTGCCGTGGTCGGCATCGATCAAGGGCGATGGCGTCGTGGAATCGGGCTTCGAGCAGCCGGTGTTCACGCCGTATCCCGCGCAGATGGACAAGGTGCTGGTGCACGAAGGCCAGGCGGTGAAGCGTGGCGAGGTGTTGTTCGAGCTCTCCGCGCCAACGCCGCAGGATGAGGGTGCTAAGGCGGACGCGTTGCGCGAGGCGTATGAATCCGCCGCGCGTGGCGCCTCGGCGCTGGATCGCGATGGCGTGGCCAAGCAGGTCGTTGCCGACCGCATGGCCGAGCAGTACGACGCGCAGAAGCTGGCGAGCACGGCGGAACTGCACCGGCTGCGGATCGTCGCCGCGGCGGATGGCGTGGTGCGCGATCTCGATGAAACGCTCCGCGCGGGTAGCTGGGTTTCGACCAGCGCGCGCATGGCCACGATCGTGGGTGGCTCGCGCTGGCGCGTCGAGGCGCTCGTCTCCGAAGCCTACCGCGCGCGCCTGTCGCTCGGCAGCGAGGCCACTGTATTTCCGAAGGGTTCGGCCACGCCGCTGCATGGCAAGGTCGTGACCATCGACAACGGTGCCCTCGAGCACCTGCCGAGCCTGGCCCTCGCGAAAGAACGCGGCGGCCCGATCCCGCTGAACCCCACGGCCCCGCCGAAGGAACTCCGCCCCGCCGCCGTGTGGTACCGGGTGCGCGTGGAAGGCGAGAGCGCCACCCCGGTCCCCAGCGAGCAACTCGCCACGGTGCACTTAACCGGCAAACGCGAGAGCTACGCCCGCCGCTGGATCGATAGCACCCTGCTGATCCTGTTGCAGCAGACTGGCCTGGGCAAAGACGGCTGATACGTACGCGAACCGAAAGCTCCGGGACGGGATGGCGAAAGGTAGGCAGGAGCAGGCTATCCCGCAGGCCCCACGGGGCCTGTTCCATCGGGCCGGCCGGTTGTTAACGGCGATTTGTCACATTTTTCGCGCCGGTCCGTCATGTAATCAGGGTAGATATGCCCAAGACCTACGCGAGGAACCGACCATGGCGCTGGCCGCTGCACGCATCGAACCGATGGCCCCCCTTTCCATGATCCTGGAGAGCTGTGCAGGCGTGAATGACACCACCCGGGTGCTGGATCTCCCGGAGGACGTGATCGATTCCCTCGAGCGCCATGTCAGCTGCGATCTCCCCGTCAACACCTCGACCTTCTGTGAATGGCTGGTGATGCAGGCGATGGACCCGACCGAAAGCCCGCTGACCGTTGGGCAGCTGAAAGCTCGGTACTGCTAAACCCCCAATCATCAAAAAGACATGTGGGAGCGGGGGTGGGGGCGGTTGGGGGTTTGTGGACACCCCAACCCGCCCACAGCGCCCCCCCAACGGATACGGCGAGA
>NZ_JBQCFT010000359.1:0-8938 GCF_051958795.1 Luteibacter sp.
TGAGCTGCTCGACGTGCCGCGTATAGCCCTGGGGGAAGAGGCGGCCGGCGTGTTTGCCAGACGCGAGGGCCTGCAGCCGCGCAAGCATGTCCTTGTTACGACCGGCCAGCACCACGAGCTGGAAGTCACCGCCTGCGGAGAGCAGCGTATCGGCGAGCTCGTCGAGCGCGCCCACGCCGGCGCCGCCACCCATGACGAGGTAGGTCGGGCGCGCCGGGTCCATGCCGAAACCGCGCGCCAGCGCGTCCCGGTCGTGTGTTTCGGCGAAGGCCGGCATCACCGGGATGCCGGTGGTGTGCACGAGTGTGGTGGGCAGCCCCACCGCATGCATGCGATACGCGATCTCCGGGCTCGCCGCGAAGTAGCCGCTCATGCCGGGCACGATCCACATGCGGTGCAGGTCGAAGTCGGTCACCTGCAGGTATACCGGCGCCGTGACGCGGCCCTTGCGGATCTGCCGCGCGAGCATTTCCGCCGGCAGGAAGTGCGTGCAGACGATGGCGTCGGGCGCGAACGCCGTGATCGCGGCACGCAACCGCCGCGTGTTCAGGCGCTCGATCGTGCGGCGCATGCGCTGCACCACCGCGTCGGGGCGCGCATCATCGGTGATGCGGTAAAGCATGCCCCAGATCCGCGGGTACCGCGTGATCAGGCCAAGGTAGAAATCGGCGTAGATCCGTCGGAAGCTCGACGGCACGTAATCCATGACATCGAGGTGGCGCGCTTCCACGTCGCAGCCATCGGCCGCCAGCGCACCGACCGTGGCTTCAAGCGCATCCGCGGCGCGCACGTGCCCCGCGCCAGCGGATACCGACAGGAGCAGGATGCGCCGCTTCACCCGCAGTACTTGGCCAGCAGCGCCTGTTGCGCCGAATGCGGGGACTCGCCCGCCACGGGATGCCGCCGCGTGTAACGACCATCCTGGCCCAGCATCCACGCCTGGGTGTTGTCGCGCAGGTAATTTTCCAGCGTTTCCTCGTAAACGCGCTTGAACAGGTCGGGCTCAAGGATCGGCACGCCGACTTCGATGCGGCGCATGAGGTTGCGTTCCATCCAGTCCGCGCTGGCGCAATAAAGTTCGGGCTCGCCATCGTTGGCGAACCAGTAGACACGGCTGTGTTCGAGGAAGCGGCCGATGATCGAGCGCACACGGATGTTCTCCGATACGCCCTTGACGCCCGGGCGCAGCGTGCACGCGCCGCGGATGATCAGGTCGATCTGCACGCCCGCCTGCGACGCGCGGTACAGCGCTTCGACCACGTGGGCCTCGTTCAGGGCGTTGAGCTTCGCGACGATGCGCGCCGGGCGGCCCTGGCGCGCATGCTCGATCTCGCGCTCGATCTTGCCCATGACGCTGCTGTACAGCGTGAAAGGCGAATGCAGCAGGCGCTTCAGCTGGATCATCGGGCCCAGGCCCGAGAGCTGCTGGAACACCTTGTGGATGTCCTCGCCGATCTCGGCGTTCGAGGTCATCAGGCCGATGTCCGTGTAGCCACGGCTGTTGCCCTGGTGGTAGTTGCCGGTGGAAAGGTGCACGTACCGGCGCAGGCCACTGCCTTCGCGCCGCACGATCAGCAGCATCTTCGCGTGCGTCTTGTATCCGACCACGCCGTAGACCACCTGCACGCCCGCTTCCTGCAGGCGGTTGGCGAGGCCGATGTTGGCTTCCTCGTCGAACCGCGCGCGCAGCTCGATCACCACGGTGACGTCCTTGCCGTTGCGCGCGGCATCCACCAGCAGGTCGACCAGCGGTGAATCCTTGCCGGCGCGGTAAAGCGTCTGCTTGATCGCGAGTACCCCGGGATCCTGCGACGCACGGCGCAGCAGCTCCACCACCGAGGCGAACGACTCGTAGGGGTGGTGCAGCAACACGTCGCGCTCGCCAAGCACGTCGAATTCATTCACGCCCTTCGCGAAGGCCGGCGAAAGGCGTGGCGTGAAGTGCGGGACCTTCAGCTCGGGGCGATCGAGCTGGTCGTAGATCACGCCGGAGCGGATGATGTTCACCGGGCCGTCGCAGCGGTAGATATCGGCGTCTTCCAGCTGGAAGTTCGCCATGAGCATCTCGGGGATCGCGCGCGGGCAATCGGCACCGACTTCAAGCCGGACCGGGCGCGCGTAGCCGCGGCCCGCGAGTTCCTCGCTGAGCGCGCGGGCGAGGTTTTCCACCTCGGCCTCTTCGACCACGAGTTCGCTGTTGCGGGTCACCCGGAACTGATAGGCGGCGCACACCTGGAAGCCAGGGAAAATCTCGTCGGCGAAGCTCTGCAGCACCTCGGCCAGGAACACGAAGTCGCCATCGCTGCCTGACACCTCCGCAGGGATGCGGATGATCCGGGGCAGGGAGCGCGGGGCACGGACGAGCGCCATGTGGCCTTCGCGGCCAAAGGCATCGCGGCCCTTGAGCACGACGGCCAGGTTGAGTGTCTTGTTGAGGATCCGCGGGAACGGATGCGCCGGGTCGAGGCCGAGCGGCGACAGCACCGGCATGATCTCGTTCTGGAAGTAACCCTGCAGCCAGCGGCGCTGCTTGTCCGACCACTGGTCACGGGTGAGGAAGCGGATGTCCTGGGCGCCGAGCGCCGGCCCGAGCTCCTCGTGCCAGATGCGGTAGATCTCGCGCACCAGTTCCAGCGTGCGCTCGCGGATGCGCGAGAGGATCTCGCCCGACGAGAGGCCGTCCGCGCCGGGCAGGGCGACGCCGAGGGCGTGCTTATGCTTGAGCACGGCGACGCGCACCTCGAAGAATTCATCGAGGTTGTTGCTCACGATGGTGAGGTAGCGCAACCGTTCCAGCACCGGCACGTCCGGGTCGCTGGCCTGGGCCAGCACGCGGAAGTTGAATTCCAGCGCCGCCAGTTCGCGGTTGTTGTAGAGCTCGGGGGCCCCGAGGTCGATCTTGGCGCTCATGCGTTCCGCGGCTCGTTTCATGACCGCCGATGGTGGACCATCGCCGGCCGCCGCGGAAAGGGGCATCGCAGCAACCTGCGGGCGCCAGGAAGCCATGCGTTCAGGCCGGTGCGCCCGCCACGTCGTGCAGGCGGCTGCCATCCAGCAGACGATCGCTGCCGAAAACGCAGGCGAAGGTAGAGCCCTTGCCGGGTTCGCTCTCGATCGAGAGGCGCGCCTGGTGCAGGTTCAGCACGTGCTTGACGATGGACAGGCCCAGGCCGGTACCGCCGGAATCGCGCGAGCGGCTCGACGAAACGCGGTAGAACCGCTCGGTCAGGCGGGCGATATGCGCGGCGGGGATCCCGAAGCCGGAATCCTGCACCGAGAAGCGTGCGCCACCGTCGGTCGCGGCCCAGCGGATGGCGATCTTGCCGCCTGTCGGGGTGTAGCGCACCGCGTTGCCCACCAGGTTGCCGAAGGCGCTGTGCAGGTCCTTGGTGGAACCCAGCAGGTCGTAACCGGTGGCGACGTCGAGCGAAATGGTATGCCGGCCCTGGCTCAGCGCTTCGGCTTCCTTGCGCAGCGACGCCAGCAGGGGCGCCATCTGTACGTGTTCTTCGGCGAGGTGGTCCTGCGTCTCCAGGCGCGAAAGCGTGAGCAGGTCTTCGACGATCTGGCCCATGCGCTTGGATTGCGCGCGCATCTCATCGAGCACGGGCGCCAGCTCGGGCACGTCTTCCGGATCGAGCAGCTCGAGGTACCCGTGGTTCACGGTGAGCGGGGTACGCAGCTCGTGCGACACGTTGGCCACGAAGTCGCGGCGGATCTGCTCCAGCCTCGTGAGGTGGCTCGTGTCGCGCGCCAGCAACACGCGCTGGCGGCTACCGAAGGGGAGCAGGGTCGCGGTGATGTGGCGGTTGGGGTGGCCCGGCGCGGTCACGTCCGTCAGCGGCTCGCGGGCACCTTCTTCCAGCCATTCGGAAAGTTCGCTGTTCTTCAGCACATCCGTAATGAAGCGGCCGCGGTCGCGCGGACCCTTCAGGCCGAGCAGTTCCTCCGCCGCGTGGTTGAACCAGCGGACATGCTGCGCGTGGTCCAGCAGGACCACGCCATCGGGGAGGGAACCGGCCGCGCTGCGCAGGTCGCGGAGGCGGGAGGCGATACGGCGTGTGCGGGTCATGAGACGGTCATGCTCAGGGTGGGGCGTTGCAGGCGATTGCAACATTGGCCCGGCCATATGACGGAATAGCGACAGCAGCACGACGATTTCCAGCAGCGCGATAACGCTCACGCCCGCTAGCGCCGAGCCCGCGAGCACGCCCACCGCGCCACCCGCGAAAAGCAGGGCGGCGCAGGTGGCGGGCAATCGCCAGGAGGTCAGGAAGCTGGGTGGCATGGCGGGTAACCGGCGGTCTGGTGGTTCGCACCATAACGCGGCTGGCCCGCGTTAGCCTAGGTATTGGCGGAGAAGCGGTAGCCCGCGCCGCGCACGGTCTGCACCATGTCGTCGAGCTTCCACGGCTCCAGTGTCTTGCGCAGGCGGCGGATGTGCACGTCCACGGTGCGTTCTTCCACGTACACGCTGCCACCCCAGACATGGTCGAGCAGCTGCGCGCGTGAGTAGACGCGTTCCGGGTGGGTCATGAAGAAGAACAGCAGGCGGTATTCGGTCGGCCCGATCGGCACGGCGTCGTCCCCGGCGAACACGCGGTGCGCCGGGCCATCGATGCGCAGCCCGCCCAGTTCCACCACGCCCGAGCCGTCATCGCCCTGGCTGCGGCGCAGGACGGCCTTGATGCGGGCGATGAGCTCACGGGTGGAGAACGGCTTGATGACGTAGTCATCCACGCCGGCCTCGAGGCCGTTGACCCGATCCATCTCCTCGCCGCGGGCGGTGAGCATGATGATGGGGATTTCGCGGGAAAGCTCCTCGCGGCGCAGCCGGCGGGCCAGCTCCAGGCCGCTGGTGCCCGGGAGCATCCAGTCGAGCAGGATCAGGTCCGGTACGCGCTCGGAAATGGCCATCTGGGCGGCGCGGGCGTCCGCGGCGTGTGCCGCATCCATGCCCGCCTTGCGAAGCGCGAACGCGACCATGTCGCGAATCGATGCTTCGTCTTCCACGATAAGAATGCGCTTATGCACGCTATGAACCGCTTGGTGGCTGTGACCGTCATATTGCAGCCATGCAGTGTTACACGGCAATGACAACGGTCACATTCGGCCCGTGCCGATAAGGGGCATGGCCTGCTGGGTCCGGCCGTCCGGATTGTCATCGGTGGCCACCCGGCGCTTGCGCAGCTCCAGCAGGAGCGGGGTCAGGTCCGCGATCTGGGCCTGGACCCGCGAGCGCTGGTAGAAGTCGAGGTCGTCGCGCTTCAGCAGCCGGCGCAGCTGTTCCATGGCGTCGAACGGCCGCCCGGAGAGATAGGCGGCATTGGCATAGGCCTCCGCGGCCCGGACGCTGTCACCGGCCCGCTCGCTGGCCTGGGCATAGGTCCGGAAGATCTCGGGGTCATCGCTGTTGTCCAGCATGGGGCGGAGCAGGGCGGCCGACTGCTGGGCGCTGGCCGTGCTGCCCTGGACCGCGAGCGCCTTGGCGTAGCCCAGGGCAACCGCGACGTTACGCGGCGAGTTCGCGTGCAGCGCCTTGTAGATGGCCGTGGCGTCACCATAGCGGCCGGCATCCAGGTACGCGTCGGCCATGGCCAGGCGCAGTACCACGCTATCCGGCAGCTGGGCGAGGAGTGGCTGGAGCTGCTCCACGGCCTGGGCGCCGCGGTTGCTGCGGGTGAGCGCCACCGCGTAGCCGTAGCGATTGGCCGCGGTGTCGAAGTCCTTCCGCTTGAGGTTGGTGGCGTAGTACGCGGCGAGCTTGCCGACATCGCCCGACAGCACGCGCACGCGCTCGCGCATCAGCGCATAGGTATCGCCCACGCTGTCCCTGGCGACCGCAGCGCCCGTGCCGGCCAGGGTGGTCGGGTCTTTCACGAAAAGCACCGGTGCGGTGTTCTTTTCCCACACCGCCTTGTCGAGCGTCGGCAGCTTCGGCCGGTCCTTCAGGCTAGCCTCGAGCACGCGCGCACGGGCGCGCGCATCGCTGATGCGGTCCAGCGTGACCGGGTGCGTCTGCAGCAGCGCCGGCAACGCATCCTCGCCCTCACCGACGCGCAGCGTGTCCTGCATGCGGCCGAAGAAATCGGCCATGGCCTCGGGATCGAAGCCCGCGTTCGCCAGCGTCTGGATGCCGACGCGATCCGCCTCGATTTCATCCTTGCGGGTGAAATTGATCTGCCGCTGCAGCAGAAGCCCCTGGCCGCCCATGAGCACGCCCGCGGCGGCATCGCCACCGGCACCACCCGCGCCCGCGGCGATGGCACCAAGCAGGACCAGCGCCAGGAGAGGCGCGTCCTTCTTCGATGCCTCGAAGGCGCGATACAGGTGGTTCTGGGTGATGTGGCCGATTTCATGCGCGATCACACCGGCCAGCTCGCTTTCGTTCTGGGTGATGTTGATCAGGCCGGCGTTGACGCCGATGTAGCCGCCAGGCGCCGCGAACGCGTTGATCTGCGTATCGCGGACGATGAAGAACTGGAAATGCTCCTTCGGCCGGTCGCTCGCCGCGACCAGGCGGTAACCCAGGTCGTTGATGTACTGGTCGAGCAGCGCGTCGTCCACGGTCAGGTCCAGCGCGTGCATCTGCCGGAGCATCTGCGCGCCGTAGTCGTCGGCCCCCCGGGGGCTGATCAGGGCGTTGGCGGAGCTGCCCAGGTCGGGCAGGCGTACGGCATCCTGCGCGCCGGCCACGAAGGTGGCGGCGGTGGTGGCGGCGAGGAGCAGCAGGCGGGGAAAGTGCGGGCGCATAAGTGAGAAAACGATACCACCACGGGGCCGGATCCGGCTTGGACCGCGCGGGCGGGCAGGGGTTCGCCATGGGGTTGTAGAATAGGCCCCAGGCCGCCATTTAGCGGTAATCAATGCGTTCGGAGACACCGTTCCATGAACACCCCCGATATCACCATCTATTCGACCGCGGTATGTCCCTACTGCGTCGCCGCCAAGAACCTGCTGAAGGCCAAGGGCCTCGCATGGAACGAGGTGCGCATCGATATGGATCCGACCCAGCGCGACATCATGCTCGAGAAGAGCGGCGGCCGCCGCACCGTGCCGCAGATCTTCATCAACGGCACCCACGTGGGTGGTTTCGACGACCTGGCGGCAGCCGACCGCAGCGGCCGCCTTGCCGAGATCCTCGAGGCGGCGCACTGATGGCCACGGACAAGACCCGCGTCGAGGAATTCACTGCCTTCCGCAAGCGCATGAACGAGCGCATCCTGGGCGAAGACAACCAGGTCGTCCGCCGTTTCTTCGCCCTGGACACCCAGACGTACCGTGAGGGCGCGCTGGATGTGAAAACCAAGGAAATGCTGGGCCTGGTCGCTTCCATGGTCCTGCGCTGTGACGACTGCATCAGCTACCACGTCGCCCAGTGCAAGGAAGCGGGCGTGAACCGCGAGGAGTTCTTCGAAGTGTTCAGCGTGGGCCTCGTCGTGGGCGGCTCCATCGTCATCCCGCACCTGCGCCGCGCCGTGGATTTCCTCGATTCGCTGGAAGGCGAGCCGGCCCAGGCGGATGCCGCGGCCTGCGCCGACCACGCCAAAGCCTGAGACAGGCCCCGGCTGGGGCCCTGATCCTTGAAGGAAGCGGGCAAAATCGCCGATAATTGGGCGATTTTTCTCCCCGGCGATCGCATCCGCGAGCGTCCAAGACCCGCTTCCTTCCAGGAGTAATCCCCATGAGCAAGACCATTGCCGTGATCCCCGGCGACGGTATCGGCCCCGAGATCATGGACGCGACCATCCGCGTCCTCGATGCCCTCGACTGCGGCCTGACCTACGATTTCGTGGACGCGGGCATGGTGGCCCTCGAGAAGCACGGCGACCTGCTGCCGCAGGGCACGATCGATGCCATCGCAAAGCACACCGTGGCGCTCAAGGGCCCGCTGACCACCCCCATCGGCGGTGGCTTCACCTCGATCAACGTGACCCTGCGCCGCAAGTTCGACCTGTACGCCAACGTGCGTCCGGCGATCAGCTTCCCGGGCACGAAGGCGCGTTACGACAACATCGACATCATCACCGTGCGTGAGAACACGATGGGTGCGTACATGGCCGAGGGCCAGACGCGCGAAGGCACCGGCGAGAACGAGGTGGCCGTCTCGGTCATCCGCAATACCCGCCCGGGCATGGAGCGCATCTGCCGCTACGGCTTCGAGATGGCTCGCGCCAAGGGCCGCAAGAAGGTCACGGCCGTGCACAAGGCCAACATCATGAAGACCTCGTCTGGCCTGTTCCTCGACGTGGCCCGTGAAGTGGCGAAGGATTTCCCGGACCTCGAGTTCCAGGAAATGATCGTCGACAACGCGTGCATGCAGCTGGTGATGAACCCGTACCAGTTCGACGTGATTGTGACGACCAACCTGTTCGGCGACATCCTGTCCGATCTGTGCGCCGGCCTCGTCGGCGGCCTGGGCCTGGCCCCGGGTGCGAACATCGGCAAGGACGCGGCGATCTTCGAGGCGGTGCACGGCTCGGCGCCGGATATCGCTGGCCAGAAGAAGGCGAACCCGTGCGCGCTGCTGCTTGCTGCGGCGGACATGCTGGATCACCTGGGCATGGTGGCCAAGGGCACGCGCCTGCGTTCGGCGATCAGCGAGGTGATGAATGCCCGCGACCGCACGACCCCGGACGTCGGCGGCACCGGCAACACCGATACCTTCGGCGATGCGATCGTCGAGCGGATCAAGGCCACGGCGTAATCGCCTCGGTGGTTCGATGACGAAAAAGCCCGGCTCCGGCCGGGCTTTTTTTTAAGCGGTTCATTCGCTGGCGCGACTGCGTGTTCTTAGCGGCTAGCGCCGCCTCGCGCTCGGACGTCTCTGGAAAGAGGCCTTGGGGCCCACCCTCGCTGCTCAGACAGGTCCTCCGCGTTCGTACCGGAGTGCGCCTCCGGCGCAAATGTACTTATTGGCCTACGGCCGCTCTCTTGT
>NZ_JBQCFT010000360.1:0-48098 GCF_051958795.1 Luteibacter sp.
TACAGCGAGCGGACCTGCTCCAGCACATGCAGCGGCCGTCCACCGTCCACCATGAAGTTCTCGGAGATCACTTCGACGAAATCGAGCGGCTGGCGCGTCTCCAGCACGTCCTGGTAGTGCGGCACGCGCAGGCCCAGGCCGAAACCGGCGAACGGGGGAAGTGTGGCTGTGCTCATCGTGCTCTCCCGGATGCCCGGCCGCGGTGCGGCCGGGCGATGTCATCAGGCGGCGGGCGCGGTGGTGCTGCCACCCTGGGCCTTGCACTCCTGCACCGAGACGGCCTTGAAGCCCTGGCCCTTGCAGTCGTTCTGGCCCTTGCACTGGTGGTTGCCCGACTTACAGTCCGACGTGCCCTTGCAGGTGTTGATGCCGTAACAGTGGACGGTCTTGCCCGCGGCCTGGTCGGCGGCCTGCGCCGGCGCCACGATGGCGGCGGTCGAGACGGCGAACAGGGCGGCTGCGGCGGCGATGCTGTGCGTGGCGTTTTGCATGGCGTGACTCCAGTAGAGGTGGGATGCCGAAGTGGCAAGAATCAGTTCGGCGCGAAACGTGGATCGGTTACAGCGCGATGCCGATGGATGTCAGCGGATCCGGAGCACGTGATCGAGCGACCAACGGCCGCCGCCACGGGCGATGAGGTAGAGCAGGATCGCGGCCCACGACAGGTGGGTCGGCCACGCGTCGGGGTATACGAAGATCTCGATGATCGTGGTCATGCCGAGGAGCACCGTGGCCGAGAGCCGCGTGCACAGGCCGAGCACGAGCAGCATCGGCACGAAGGTCTCCACGTAAGCGGAGAGATGCGCGGCGATCTCCGGCGGCACCAGCGGTAGCTTGTATTCTGTGCGGAAGAGCTCGTACGTGCCCTCGGTGATCGTCAGGAAGCCCTCGACCTTGGTGCGGCCCGACTGGAAAAAGATGGCCGCGATGGATACGCGGCTCACCAGGGCGAGGAAGCTATGCCCAAGCAACGTCTCCATGCGGGTGGCGACGTGGTTCCAGGCTTCTTTCGGCGAACGCGGCCTGGTTGTGACGGTGGTGGGAAGCGATGACATGAGGGCTCCTTCAGGCGACAACGAGTGCGCCTGCCATGAGTAGTTGTGCGAATACGTGATCGGCACGTGCCGCGGGGTGAAGGGATGCGACATGCTCGATGCACGCGACGAGTGATCCACCCTCGCGGCACGCTTCGAGAAACGTAAGCACAGCGAGGTCTGTCGATTCGAGCTGCACTGTGTGCGCGGGGCGCGTCACCAGGATGGCCTGCGGCTGCCATGCGAGGTCATCGCTGACGGCTTCGCCAGCGCGGCTCGCTTGCCAGATCGACAGCGCGGGTAGCCGTGACTCGAGTGTCCGCGTCGCCGGGTGAGGGCGGACGGCCATGCCAGCGAGCGCATCCGGCGCAAGGGAGCGAACAGTCATGGCGCTCAACGGCTCGCATTCACCCGCGAAATAACTCTCCGTCCACAACCGATCGAGGCGGGCGACGTCAGCGAGGTACGGCAGTTCGCATGCGCTCGGCATATCGTCAAGGAAGCGCGGGAAACACGACCCGTACACCGCAAGCCTGGCATCACGCGCCGGATAGGCGTGGGCGTAAGCCGCCGCCGCGGAACGAAACCACGCCGCGCCGGTCAGGCAGGCCACGGCGGGAAAGTTCGCCTCGAGCGCATCGATCGCGGCCCGCAGCATCGTATGGCGGTGGATCGAAAAGCCTGCGTGCCGGGCAACGCGCACGGCAGGCTCTTCGGCCAGCAGGCCAGCCTGGAACTCGCGCTGGAGCTCGGCGAGGGACGATGCGGGCCGCATGGCGATGCTCAGCCGACCTTGGTCAGCGAGCCATGGCCGTTCGGCGTCTGGATCGCGGTGCAGGTGCCGGCCGGGACGTTCTTCCACGCATTCTTCTGGTAGTCGGCCTTGGCGGTGCCGGCGCAGGTGGTACCCGGGCCCGCGGCGCAATCGTTCTGGCCGGCCTTGGCGACACCCCAGCACTTCTCGACGGCCGGCTTGGCGGCGGCCTTCTGCTCATCGGCATGTGCGGCACCGGCAACAAGGGCGGCGACGGAGAAGGCGAGCGATGCGACGTAACGTGGGGACATGGGTGGCTCCAGGGTTGCCTGGCCAACAGGGCCGGCTTCACAAGGAGGTTCGTGGGCGTTCGGCCGCCGGTTACAGCGTTCGCGGAAAAAACTCGTCGCGTCGTCGTGTAACCGTATCGCTCCCGCCAACGAACTACGCGACATGGATGCCGTGACTTTCCCTTCGCTTGCCTATCCCCGTTCGCGGGGGCGCGCCCGCTGGTCTACACTCCCGGGCGCCCTGGCCCGAGCGGAGCCGAAAGCCCTGGAGAGCATGGCCATCACCGAAGACGTGACGCGCAGGCAGGTGGTCGATGCCCAGGCGGCGGTCGAGCGCGAGCTCAGGCGCCAGTTCGTCCTTGGGCTGGGTGGCGATGCGGGCGAGTACCGCGCCTTCCTCGACGAGCTGGCCTCGCATCTCCGCGCTTATCTGCGCCGCAGACTGCCGCGGGCGCTCGAGGATGTGGAAGACATCCTCCAGGAAACCCTGCTCGCCGTGCACAACGCGCGGCATACGTACCGCGCGGGTGAACCGCTCACCGCATGGGTGCACGCCATCACGCGCTACAAGCTCATGGATTTTTTCCGTTCGCATGCGCGGCGCGAGGCGTTGCACGACCCGATCGGCGACGACGACCTGTTCGTCGCGTCGGATGCGGAGCCCGCGGACGCACGGCGCGACGTGGGACAATTACTGGAGACGCTACCGGACCGACACCGCTTGCCTATCCAGCTGGTCAAATTGCAGGGCCTGTCCATCGCCGAGGCGGCCGCATGCTGCGGCTTGTCCGAGTCTGCCGTGAAGGTCGGCATCCACCGGGGTCTCAAGGCGCTGGCCGCGCGTATCCGGGGTGGCGCATGAAGACCGACGACTTCATCGATTTCCTCGCTCGCGAGCCTTCGCCGCCGCCCGGGCGGCAGATCGCGCGTCGACGCTTCTCGCTCGGGATCCTGGCCGGCATGGGCACGTCGTCGCTGCTGATGGCGGCGCTGCTCGGCTTGCGGCCCGACCTCGCGCAGGTGATCCATGACCCGATGTTCTGGGTGCGCATGGCTTTCCCGATCGCGATCGGTGTCGCGGCGCTGGTGGTGACCGTGCGCCTGTCGCGTCCCGGTGTTCGCGTGGGCGCCGGCGGCTGGGCGAGTGTCGCCTTGCCGGTCATCGTGGCGTGGGCACTGGCGGCCATCGTGCTTGCCGGCGCGCCGGAGGGCCAGCGCGGTGCGCTCATGCTGGGGCATACGTGGAAGGTGTGCTCGACGCTGATTGCGCTGCTTTCGTTGCCTTCGATCGTGGCCGTCTTCTGGGCGGTGCGCGGCATGGCGCCCGTGCGGCTGCGGCTTGCAGGCGCCGCGGCGGGTTTGCTGGCTGGCGCCATGGCGGCGACGAGCTATTGCCTGCACTGCCCGGAGATGGCACCGCCGTTCTGGGCGCTGTGGTACCTGCTCGGCATGGTGGTCGCTGGCGCGCTGGGTGCGCTGGCGGGACCGCGCTGGCTGCGGTGGTAGCGCGCGGCTAGCCCACCAACGCAAGCACCTCGTCCACGAACGCGCGCGGAGACGGGTCAGTCGGCGGGGGCGTGATGCAGCATGCCCCCGCCGGTTAGTGCGGCGAGGTCAGGCGGCGACCGCCTTGGCCGCCAGTGCCGGATGCAGGTGGCGCACCGGGCTCATGCTTTCGAGCAAAGCGCCCAGGTGCAGCACGGTGGACTCGGCCAGCCACGGCGCGACGAGCTGGACACCGATCGGCAGGCCCTCGGCGCTGGTACCGAAGCGCAGCGTGAGGCCAGGCAGACCGGTCACGCTCAGTGGCGCGGTGGCATCCATCACGTGCAGCGACGATACCGTCTGGCCGTTGATGACGAACTCTGTGGCGTCGTGGCCATGGCCGGCCACGGGCGTCACAGGGCAGAGTAGGGCGTCGTAGCGCTGGAAGTACTGGGCGAAGCCATCACGCATCTGTTCGATCTGCTGCTCGGCGATGATGAAATCCTCGATTGACGTGTCCCGCGTGTCGAACACCGCTCGGACGTGCTTGAAAATGAGGTCTTCGTGGCCCGCAGTTGCCTTGCGGAAAGCTGGCTTCGTTTCCATTGCCTGGATCTTCCATAGCACCTCGAGCGCGTTGATCTCCTCTAGCACAGGGATCCGCACGGGCTCCACGGTGATACCGGCTGTTCGCAGCGCGTCGGCCGCGGCGTGCACAGTCTTCGCGACATCATCGGCCACGAGGCCAAAGCCGGGTTCGACCAGCCAGCCGACGCGCAAGGGGCGCCCAAGCATGGCGCCGACGCCGCTATCAACCGCGAGCGGGCTGGTGGAATACCCGTCGGCACCATCCGGACCGGCTAGCAGCGAATAGGCGAGGGCCACGTCGCGCACCGAGCGAGCGATGGGGCCGGCGTGCCAGAAGCGACGCGGTACCCGCGGCCAGATGCCGGTCATGGGGATACGGCCGTGCGTAGCCTTGAAGCCCACGACGCCGGTGAGCGCGGCGGGGCCTCGGACTGAGATGGCGACGTCGGTGGCGAGGCCCAGCGGCGACATGCCCGCGGCGATAGCCGCCGATTCACCGCCACTGGAGCCGCCCGGCGAACGATCGGGGTTCCAGGGGTTCAGGGTGCGGCCAGAGAGCAGGTTTTCACTCTCGATCCAGAACGAGAACTCGGGGAGATTCGTCTTGGCGAGCAGGATGCCGCCAGCCTTCTTCAGGCGAGCGACGCCGGTGGCATCGGTGTCCGGGATGCGGCCCTTGAAGATCGGTGAGCCCAGCTGTGTCAGCACGCCCGCCGTGTCGTACGAATCCTTGGCGGTAAAAGGTACGCCGTGCAGCGGTGCCAGTTCGTGGCCCGCCATGACGACGGCTTCGGCGCGCTTAGCTGCCTTCAGGGCGTCGTCGGAGACCGCGACGATGGCGTTGATGCCAGGGTTGGTCGCCTCGATGCGGTCGAGATGCGCCTGCATCACCTCGACGGGTGATACCTCTTTGGTGCGGATCAGCTCGGCCAGCCTGGTGGCGTCCTGGAAATAGAGTTCGGTAGCCATGAGTCTCTCGTGGGTAGGGTTGGGGTTGCGACAAAAGCGAGGCAGTGCGCACCTACCTAACGTTTGTTAGGTCGGACGATACGCGCCATAATGCACGCCCGTCAACGACTTCTTTGACGGCATTTGCGAGAATGTGGTTCGCCGCACCCACCGGTACCGTTGCAAGCGAGGTAAGGTTTTCGTGGAAACCCCAGCAGGAAAGAACTCCAGGGACACGATCCTTGAGGCCGCCACACGCATGGCCCAGGCGCACGGGTACGGCGGCCTCAACCTGCGAACACTCGCCGACGAGGTCGGCATCAAGGCGGCGAGCCTCTACCATCACTTCCCGAGCAAGGCTGACCTCGCCACCGCGGTCGCCCGCCGCTACTGGGAAGATGCCGCTGCCGGCCTCGAAGCGATCGCAGCGAAGGCAAGCGACCCGGCGGAGCGCCTGCGTAAGTTTCCCGGCACGTTCCGGCTGGCACTCGAGAACGACAACCGCATGTGCATGTGCAGTTACATGACGGCCGAATCGGACGACCTACCTGATATCGTCAAGGTGGAGATCGAGCGCTTCAACGAAGTAAACATTGCCTGGTTGGCGAAGACGCTGGCCGAGACGGGCGTGCCCACCCGCGACGCACGCAAGCGAGCGCATGCCATCTTCGCTGCCGTAGCCGGTGCTCAGCTGATGGCGCGCGGCCGCGGCGATGTGAAGGTGTACGACGCGCTCATCCGCGCCTATCAGGCCTCGGCTCTGCTTCCCTCGTAAGATCCGCGACCGTTTCCCGGCTCCACCAACGCAAGCACCTCGTCCAAGAACGCGCGTAGCCGTGGCAGGTGACGAAGGTCGCGGTGGTAACCAAGCCATACATCGCGGCCTGGCGCTGGCTCACCAAGATCCATTCGTTCAATGCCCGCTGTTGCATCCCCTAAGGGGCACGGCAGCACGGCGATCCCCATGCCCAGCGCGCACGCGCGCGCCTGGGCTTCGCGGCTATTGCTGCGGAAGGCGATCGTTGCATCCGGCAGGCGTTCCCTCAGCCATGCGACGTCAGGCATCCCACCGAATGCCGTATCCATCGTGACCACACGGCCCAGGCTGTCGGTACCGACGGCGCGGTAAGCGGCATACGGCATCGCCATCAATTTCCGCTGTGCGATATCAGGCTCTTCGAACGGCGTGATGCGAAATACGAGGTCAGCTTCGCGCCGCGCAAGGCTGAGTAGCCGCGCATCGGTGATGAGTTCAACGACGACGGCGGGGTGTCGCGCACCCAGTGCGGCAATGGCGCGCGTGAGCACATGCGCTCCGAACCAGTCGGACGATGACACGCGCAACACGCCTTCGAGTTCGCCTGCCTGGCCGCTCGCCGCGCGTGCGATGCCCAGAGCCTCGGCTTCCATGCGCTCCGCGTGGGCCAGTACCGCCGCACCTTCGTCGGTCAGGACGAAGCCATCGCTGGTCCGCTGGAACAAGGCCGTCCCGAGCGCCTCCTCGAGGGCACGGATCCGCCGACCCATCGTAGGCTGGGTCTGGCCGAGGTCACGCGCCGCGGCACCGAGCGTGCCCCCACGGGCTACGGCGAGGAAAATCTTCAGGTCGCTCCATTCCATGGCTGCATCATGCATTTATGCATGGGCGTCGTGCAATTCCGGGTGTTCTCATGCAACAGGGCATGGCCTACCATATTCCCATCGGCGACGCCGTCGCCCCCGGAGCACTGCCATGACCACCGCTTCCACCATGAAAGCCCTGCGCCTCGACACCGCCGGCCAGCCGCTGACCCTGGCCACCGTCGACCGTCCCGTTGCCGGCCCGGGCCAGGTGCTCGTCCGCATCGCGGCGGCCGGGCTCAATCCGCTCGACGCCAAGATCCGTGCCGGGCAGGGCGGTCACGCCCGCCAGCCGGCGCCGGCGGTCCTCGGTATCGACATGGCCGGGCATGTGGAGGCGGTCGGTACGGGCGTCGAGGACTTCATGGTCGGCGATGCGGTCTACGGGATGACCGGCGGCGTGGCCGGGGTGCAGGGCTCGCTCGCCCAGTTCGCCGCGGTCGATGCCCGCCTTCTCGCCCATGCGCCGGCGTCCATGCCGCTGAGCGAAGCCGCGGCGTTGCCTCTCGTGTTCATCACGGCATGGGAAGGCCTGGTGGACCGCGCGAAGGTCCAAGCCGGCCAGTCTGTGCTCGTCATCGCTGGCGCGGGTGGCGTTGGGAGCATGGCGGTGCAGCTCGCCGTTTCCCGTGGCGCCCGCGTCTTCGCGACGGGCAGCGTTGGGCAGAAGACCATCATCGAAGAGCTCGGCGCCACCTGGATCGATCGTGACACCGATATCCAGGCGGCTGTCGATACCCACGCCGGCGGCGAAGGCTTCGACATCGTCTACGACACACTTGGCGGAGCGACCCTCGACGCCGCATTCGTCGCCGCGCGTCGCTACAGCGGCCATGTCGTCAGCAGCCTAGGCTGGGGCACGCATGCCCTCGCGCCGCTATCGTTCCGTGCCGCCACGTACTCCGGTGTCTTCACCCTGATGCCACTCCTGACCGGCAAGGGCCGCGAGCACCACGGCGAGATCATGGCCGAGGCCACGTGGCTTGCCGATGCCGGCAAGCTGCGGCCGGTGCTGTCGACGCAGCGGTTCGTGTTGGCCGACGGGAATGCCGCGCTCGACCTGGTCGAAAGCGGGCGTGCGGGTGGCAAGGTCGTGGTCGAGATTCCCGCGGGCTAAGGCGGCAAATCATCCTGGCCTCCCCGGTTGTTTCGGTCGACGGCTGCCCTCAGGTGAATCAGGTAACCCAACCCATGCCCCCTCAATCGCAGGAGTTCCACGGCAATGAATGATTCCCAGAAGGTTGCACTTGTAACGGGCGCGACCCGCGGCATCGGCTTTGAAACGGTCAAGCAGCTCGCCGAAACCGGCATCCGCACCCTGCTCGCCGGCCGCGATGAAGCGCGAACGAAGGAAGCCGCGAAGAAGCTGAGCGACGCCGGCCTTCCGGTCGATCCGATCGTCCTCGATGTGACCGACCCCGGCTCGATCGTTGCCGCCGTCAAGCATGTCACCGACAAGTACGGCCGCCTCGATATCCTGGTGAACAACGCCGGCATCCTGCTCGATGCGCTGGACAAGAAGCCCTCCGAGCAGTCGCTCCAGGTGTGGCGCGATACCTTCGACACGAACGTGTTCGCCGTCGTTGAAGTGACCAAGGCGTTCCTGCCGCTGATCAAGGCCTCGCCGGCCGGCCGCATCGTCAACGTCTCCAGCCAGCTGGGTTCGTTCGGCCTGCACATCGATCCGAACTCGTCGATCTACGGCTTCAAGATCCCCGCGTACAACGTGTCGAAGAGCGCCGTGAACGGCTGGACCGTGCACCTCGCGTACGAACTGAAGGACACGCCGGTGAAGGTCAACGCCATCCACCCGGGTTACGTGCAGACCGATATGAACGGTGGTCATGGCGAAATCGATGTGCCGACCGGCGCGAAGTCCAGCGTGCAGATGGCGACGCTCGATGCCAATGGCCCGACCGGTAGGTTCACGTACCTCGGCAAGGAACTGCCCTGGTAAGTCATCACGCGCCGGGAACATGATTCCGACGCGCTTTTGAACCGATGCGCGAACGCGGCAAGCTGCGCTCGCGCATCGGCTTTTGATCCCCGCCCACCTCTAACATCGAACGGCAGCGCCATCCCCCTCTCCCCCCAGTGAGGCGCCAAGATGAAAGAGGACGACCCCTCCCGGCCGCGTCGCGATTTCCTGCGACAGAGCCTTGCCGCCGCCGGTGGCATTGGCCTGGCCAGCACCAGCGGCCTTTCCTGGCTCCTTGGCGACACGGCGCATGCGGCGGATGTCCCGCCCGCGACCAGCGTGATCACCCGTGCGCGCCGCGAACTCATCATGTTCCATGGCCAGTCGAACGCCGTGGGCACGGGCGGGCAACCGGCGCTGACGTTGCAGGAGATCTACGCCAACGTGACCTTCAACGGCGGCGTTCGCCCCGGCGTGAAACCCGCCGCCATGGCCAGCCTGGCACCGCTCGTGGAATACAACGGCGGCAGCGGCACCGGTGGCGAGGTCGGCACCAACGCCTGCGCCGATGGCCTCGTCGAATACACGCAGGCGCTCGCGGGCATTCCGTTCGCCGCACAGTTCAGCCGCTACAGCGCCTTCACCAGCGCCGAGGGTGGCCGGCCGATCGGCTACTTCGCCAGCTTCCTGCAGGACACCAACCTCAGTGGCTACCAGGGCTGGAAGAACAGCCAGGTGCGTTTGCAGTCGATGATCGCGCTGATGCGCGCCGAGGCCACCGCCAGTGCGAGCAACTTCAGCTGGCTCGCGACCACCTGGCAGCAGGGCGAAGCGGATTCCACCGGGCTCACCGAAACGCGTGCTTCCTACAAATCCAAGCTCACCGCCCTCGAGCGTGCACACTGGCTGAAGCTATGCCAGGTGCTGATCCCGGAGCAGGCATGGCGCCCGCTCTGGCTCGTGGCGCAGGTGTGCAGCCACAACAGCTATGGCGCCACAAACATCGCCTTCTGTAATCCGTTCATCGCGCTGGCGCAGCGGGATGCCTGCCTCGCCAGCCCGTACATGCGCATGGTGAACCCGCAGTACATGTTCGATTACTTCGACGAATCGGCGCAGGGCCATCCCACCCTGCACCTCAACAACGAGAGCCACCGCTGGCAGGGCCGCTACTTCGCTCGCGCGATCTACCAGCTGATCCAGGATCGACAGGCCGGCCTGCCGATGCGCAACCCCGCACTCGACATGCTCTCCGCGACCGTCATCGGGACACGCACGATCTACGTGCGCTTCAACGTGCCTTCCGGCTTCCTGATGCTCGATACATCGTGGGTGGCGGCGACAAGGAATTACGGCTTCGACATCCGCGACGCGAAGAACGCCCTCGTGCCGGCCAGCCTTACCGACAACAACCTCATCATCGATGTGGCGGTGATCACCGCGGATACCGTGCGGATCACGCTCAAGGTGGGCCTCCCCGCGACGGCGGCGAAGGTCAGCCTTGGCTGGGGCGACCCCGCTGAGCCGCCTTCGATCGCGGGGCGCATCGGCGGCCCACGCAGCAACGTCCGCGACACGGCAGGTGACTTTGACCTGTACACGGCAAGCGACGGCACGCTACGCCCGATGCACAACTACGCCCTCGTGGGGGACGTACCCCTGACGATCGCCTGACTCAGCCCGTCAGTTCGAACTCGTCACAGGCTCGCTCCATGGCCGGCTCGTGCATGCAGTCGCGTGGCTTCTCGTGGGCACGGCCCGGCGGGGCCATGACGCGCGCGCTCGTGATATCCGCGCCGGTCATGAGCGACCTGCCTACCGGGCAACGATCGGCGATCTCCATGAGACGGGTGACCTGTTCGGCGGTCAGGTCGCCTTCCATATAGATCTGCCGGTCGAAATGGTCGCGTCCCGTCGAGGCGTCGCGGCTATGCCCCACCGCGATCTGCACCTTCGTCAAAGGCAACGACTTGCGGCGGGCATACATCTGCATGGTCATCGCCGTGCACGCGCCCAGCGCGCCGCCCAGCAGTTCATACGGAGTCGGCCCCGTGGCCTGCCCACCCAGCTCGACCGGTTCGTCGGCATAGAAGGTGGGGCCCTGCGCGGAGATGGCCACCTGGTACCCGACGGTGCCTGTGGTTTCAACGATGACCGGCTTTGAATCACCCATGGCATGCATTCCCGGACGAGCGTCAGACGCAATTCGCATAGTGTCTTGCGGCCGCGCCGCACGATCAAGCGAACTTAGGAACAAAACGCCACGACTTGAAACGAATGACCCCGGCCATCGGGGCGGCTATAAACCCCCGATGTTCGACCTTGCTTTAGCGTCCAAATAGCAGCAGGCCGGTTCTATTCGGGGTGGTCCCCTCGGCCGACACTCGGCGCGAGCCATTCGCTCGCCCGATCCGGTTGGGGACACCGCCATGCACGTCGTTCGACGCCCTTCTTCCGCGCTCGTCGTGGTCTTGTTGCCACTCGTATTCGCCCTCGCCGCGTGCGGAAAACACGCCGGGGACGCCACGGCCCCGCCGGCCGAAGTCGATGTCGCCCAGGTGGTAAGCAAGCCGGTGACCGAGTGGCAGACCTATTCCGGCCGGCTGCAGGCGATCGAGCGCGTGGATGTGCGCGCACAGGTCCCCGGCACCATCGTCAAGGTGTATTTCAAGGACGGGCAGATGGTGAAGAAGGGCGACCCGCTCTTCCTCATCGACCCGCGCCCCTACGAGGCCGCGGTGAATCGTGCCAACGCCCAGGTCGCAGCGGCAAAGGCACGGGCCGCATTCACCACGGCGGACTACGCGCGGGCGCAGAAGCTGCAGGCGGGCAACGCCATCTCCAAACGCGATTTCGACGATCGCTTCAACGCATCGCTGACTGCGACCGCCGACGTCAAGGCCGCGGAAGCCGCGCTGGTGGAAGCGAAGGTGAACCTCGATTACACCGCGATCAACGCACCGGTCGACGGCAAGGTGTCGCGCGCGGAGCGCACCGTTGGCAATATCGTGGCGGCGGGTTACAGCTCGCCCTCGCTGACCACGCTGGTCTCCATCTCCCCGATCTACGCCGACTTCGATGTCGACGAGCAGACCTACCTGCAGTACCTGAGCCAGGTTGGCCAGCGCGATGTGCCGGTACACCTCGGCCTTGCGACGGATACCGGTACGCCACGCACAGGCAAGGTCGCCTCCGTGGATAACCAGCTCAACAACAATACGGGCACGATCCGCGTCCGCGCGAGCTTCGACAATCCCGATGGGGCAATGGTCCCGGGGCTCTTCGCACGCGTTTCGGTGGGGGCGGGCTCGCCGCACCAGGCCATCCTTATCGACGACCGCGCCATCTCCACGGACCAGGCGAAGAAGTTCGTGCTGGTGGTCGATGAGCAAAGCAAGGCCCAGTACCGCGCGATCACCCTCGGCAACCTGATCGATGGCTTGCGTATCGTTGACGGCGGGCTGAAGCCTGGCGAAAAGATCATCGTCAACGGCTTCCAGCGTGTGCACCCCGGCGACACCATCAAATCGAAGAGCGTGCCCATGACGGGCGAGAACGACGCGATGGCGACGCGCTGACATGAATATCTCCCGCTTCTTCATCGACCGGCCGATCTTCGCGTGGGTCCTCTCCACGCTGATCCTGCTTGCGGGCGTCATCGCCCTCTTCGCGCTGCCGATCTCGGAGTATCCCGAGGTCGTACCGCCGTCCGTGGTCGTCAACGCCTCTTATCCGGGCGCGAATCCCAAGGTGCTGGCCGATACCGTCGCCGCGCCGCTCGAAGAGCAGATCAACGGCGTGGAAGGCATGCTCTACATGCAGTCCCAGGCGAGCGCGGACGGCAACATGGCGCTTACCGTCACCTTCCGCCTCGGCACCGACCCGGACAAGGCCCAGCAGCTCGTGCAGAACCGCGTGGCGCAGGCCCTGCCGCGCCTGCCGCCCGATGTGCAGTTGCTCGGCGTGACGACGATCAAGTCATCGCCGACACTAACGCTCGTCGTCCACCTCATATCGCCTGACAGCCGCTATGACCAGACCTATCTGCGCAACTACGCGCTGATCAACGTCAAGGAGCGCCTGGAGCGGATCAACGGTATCGGCCAGGTCGTGATCAAGGGCTCGGGCGACTACGCGATGCGCGTCTGGCTGGACCCCCAGAAGCTCGCGGAACGCAATCTGACAGCGAGTGACGTGGTCGCGGCGATCCGCGAGCAGAACGTGCAGGTCGCGGCAGGCCTGATCGGTGGATCGCCGATGAACGGGCAGGTGCCCCTGCAGCTCAGCATCAACGCGAAGGGCCGCCTGCAGACCGAAGACGAATTCCGCGACATCGTGCTGAAAGCCGAGGGCAGGGCGCTGATCCACCTGCGCGACGTAGCCCGCGTGGAACTGGGCGCCGCTGAGTTCGGATCGCGCGCACTGCTCGATAACAAGGAAGCGGCGGCGCTGTGGATCTTCCAGCTGCCGGGTGCGAACTCGCTCCAGGTCTCGCACGACGTGCGCGAGGCGATGAAGGAGCTCAAGCCGGACATGCCGCCGGGCGTGGAGTACAGCATCGTGTATGACCCGACGACGTTCGTGCGGGCGAGCATCGAGGCGGTAATCCACACGCTGATCGAGGCGGTGGTCCTCGTCGTCCTCGTGGTCATCCTGTTCCTGCAGACATGGCGCGCGTCGCTTATTCCGCTGCTCGCCGTACCGGTCTCCATCGTCGGCACCTTCTCGTTACTGCTGCTCCTTGGCTATTCCATCAACGTGCTTTCGTTGTTCGGCATGGTGCTCGCGATCGGCATTGTCGTCGACGATGCGATCGTGGTGGTCGAGAATGTCGAGCGAAACATCGAGTCGGGGCTGTCCGCACGCGATGCGACCTACCAGGCGATGCAGGAGGTCAGCGGACCCATCGTCGCCATTGCCCTGACCCTGGTCGCGGTGTTCGTCCCACTGGCCTTCATGTCGGGCCTCACGGGCCAGTTCTACAAGCAGTTCGCGATGACCATTGCGATCTCCACGGTCATCTCGGCCTTCAACTCGCTGACGTTCTCGCCAGCGATGGCCGCGCTGCTGCTGAAAAGCCGGGATGAGCCTAAGGACTGGCTGACGCGCGGCATGGATCGGGTGTTCGGCCGCTTCTTCGCCGCTTTCAACCGGGTGTTCCAGCGCGGCTCGGATCACTACGGCCGCGGTGTCGCCGGGGTGATCCGCCACAAGGGCATCATGATCGTCGTCTACCTGATCCTGCTTGGTGGGGCCGCCTACATGGGGCACGTGGTGCCCGGTGGCTTCGTGCCGGCGCAGGACAAGGAATACATCATCGCGATCGCGCAGCTCCCCAACGGCGCCTCGCTCGATCGCGCGGACGCCATCACCCGCGAGATGGGCCGCATCGGCCTGGCACAGCCTGGTGTCGAGCACGCCGTGCAACACCCTGGTCTCTCGATCAACGGCTTCGTGAATTCATCGAGCGCGGCCATCACCTTCCTCAAGCTCACGCCCGCGGCGGACCGCCACGGCGCGGATGAGTCCGCCGGCGCCATCGCGATGGCACTGAACAAGAAGTACGCCGCGATCAAGGGCGCCTTCATCGCCGTGTTCCCGCCACCACCGGTGCTCGGCCTGGGTACGCTGGGTGGCTTCAAGTTCCAGATCGAGGATCGCGGCGCGCAGGGTTACACGGCGTTGAACGAGGTGACCAAGGCGTTCCTGGCGAAAGCCGCGAAGACCCCGGAACTCGGGCCCGCTTTCAGCAACTACCAGATCGACGTGCCGCAGTTGAAGGTCGACCTCGACCGCGACAACGCCAAGCAGCTCGGCGTCGCGGTGACCGACGTATTCAACACCATGCAGGTGTTCCTGGGCTCGCAGTACGTCAACGACTTCAACCGCTTCGGTCGTGTGTTCCAGGTGCGCGTGCAGGCCGACGCGCCGTTCCGCGCGCATCCCGAGGATATCGGGCAGCTGAAGACGCGCAACACTGCGGGCGAGATGATCCCGCTCTCGTCGCTGGTGAAGGTCTCCACCACGTTCGGCCCCGAGTCGGTCGTGCGCTACAACGGCTACCTCGCGGCGGATATCAACGGTGGCCCGGCGCCAGGCTATTCCTCCGGCGAAGCACAGGCTGCGGTGGAACGCGTCGCCGCGGAAACGCTGCCGCGTGGCTTCAAGCTTGAGTGGACCGACCTGACCTACCAGCAGATCATCGCAGGCAACACGGCGGTGATCGTCTTCCCTGTGAGCATCCTGCTGGTGTTCCTCACGCTCGCAGCGCTGTACGAAAGCCTGACGCTGCCGCTCGCGGTGATCCTTATCGTGCCGATGAGCCTGCTCTGCGCGCTGACTGGTGTGTGGCTGGATAACGGCGACAACAACATCTTCACCCAGGTGGGCCTGATGGTGCTGGTCGGCCTGGCCTCGAAGAACGCGATCCTGATCGTGGAGTTCGCGCGTGAACTGGAAATACAGGGCCGCAGCATCGTCGATGCGGCGATCGAAGCCAGCCGCCTGCGTCTGCGCCCGATCCTGATGACCTCGATCGCCTTCATCATGGGCGTCGTGCCGCTCGTGCTCTCGCATGGCGCGGGTTCGGAGACGCGGCATGCCATGGGTATCGCGGTGTTCTTCGGCATGCTTGGCGTCACCCTGTTCGGCCTGCTGCTGACACCGGTGTTCTACGTGCTCATGCGCCTGCTGGCCGGCGCGCATCGGCTGGAGGACAAGCACGGCCGCAACGGCAGGGTCATCGGCATCGAGGACGCCATTCCGGAGAGGGCAGGCTGATGCGCACCACGGCACGGATCCTCACCACGGCCATGGCCTGCGGGCTGTCCGCCTGTTCGCTGGCGCCGAAGTACCAGGCGCCGGATGTGAAGCCGCCAGCGTCGTACAAGGAGTCCCTGGGCGCCGAGGCACAGGGCACCTGGCAACCGGCGTTGCCTGCCGAGGACGCCGCGCGCGGCGCATGGTGGAAGGTGTTCGGCGAGCCGCAGCTGGATGACCTGGAAGAGCAGGCGGTGGCGTCGAACCCGAGCCTGGCCGCCGCCGCCGCCCGCGTGCAGCAAGCGCGCGGTGCCGAGCGTGCGACGGGTGCGGAGCGCTTCCCGGATATCACCGCGGGCTTCGGCCCGACCCGCCAGCAGAATGCGCCGCAGTCACTGGGCGTGCCGGATACCGGCGTGCGCCCGGATGCGCAGACCGTCTGGCGGGCGCAGGCCAATATCTCCTATGAGCTTGACCTCTTCGGCCGCGTCGCCTCGAACGTGGCTGCCGCGAAGGCGGATAGCCAGGAGGCGCAGGCGCTGTATCGGTCGGTGCAGCTCATGCTGCAGGCCGACGTGGCGCAGACGTACTTCCGGCTACGCGAACTCGATGCCGAACTCGTCGTCTACGACCGTGCGATAGTGCTGCGCCAGGAGACGCTCACCTTCGTGTCCAACCGCCTGGAAGCCGGCGAAGTCACCGACCTCGACAAGGCGCAGGCGGAAGCCGAGCTGGCCTCCGCGCGCTCCGACGCCATGTCGGCCCGCCGTGCGCGCGCCGCCTCAGAGCATGCGCTTGCCGTCTTGCTCGGCAAGGCGCCGGCGGATTTCACCTTCGCGGCGGCGCCCCTGTCGCCGGTCGAACTGAACATCCCCGCCGGCCTGCCTTCCACCCTGCTGGAACGCCGGCCCGATATCGCCGCGGCCGAACGCGCGATGGCCGCCACCAATGCCCGGGTGGGCGTCGCGAAGGCGGCGTACTTCCCGTCGATCATCCTGACCGGTACGGGCGGGTATGAAGCAAAGAGCCTGGGTGACGTCTTCAAGTGGTCCAGCCGCACGTTCCTGCTCGGTCCGCTCGTCGGCACCGTGGCGAGCCTTCCGCTGTTCGATGGCGGGATCCGCAAGGGCAACCTCGAACAGGCGCGGGCGCGCTACGAGGAGAGCGTGGCGCAGTACCGCGGCCAGGTGCTCGTCGGTTTCCGCGAGGTCGAGGACAGCCTTTCCACCCTGCGCATCCTGCGCGAACAGACGGCCGTGCAGGGCGTGGCGGTGAGCGCATCGACGCGTGCCTTCGGCCTGTCGAAAGCGCAATATGAGGACGGATCGGTGGCCTACCTCAACATCCTCGACGCGGAGCGCGTGGTGCTCTCCGCCAGGCTCAACGAGGTACGCCTGCGTGGCGAGCAAGCGGGCGCCACGGTGGACCTGATCCGGGCGCTGGGTGGCGGCTGGGCGCAGGAACCTGCGGCCGGTGCGGCGACGCCCCTGGCCATGGACAACACCAACCCGCCTCCACGCTGATCGAGGGCCCGACCATGCCGGCTTCCACCCTGGGTGCGATGCTTCGCATCACCGAAAACTGCGTCAAGGCCGATTGCCTGAAGGATCTCGAGCGCAACGCCAGTAGCAACGGCCCATGCGGCGAACGCGACCTGCGCCAGGTGCAGGAGTTCTTCGATGCGGCGAAAACCGAGTTCACCAGCCGGATCCTCGCGGGCGCCGAGATCCGCCCCGTGCAGCTCGGGGCGGGCAAGCACAACACGGTCGCGCTGATCCTGCAGACCTTCCGCTGGACCCCCGACTACGACATCCGCAATCCTACGCATCCGTACAACGCGGCCTGGAAGGTCTTCGCGACGTGGTGCGAGGAGAACGACCTGGCGCCGGTGTTGCGCAAGTACCACGACGCGAAGGGCAAGGAACACTGGTACGAGTTGAGCGTCCGCTCGGCGTTGCCGGCCAGCCCGGACGAGTGACCGCCACTGTCCGCGCGGCGTTGTCCGCGGACACGCGGGCCCGTCGCTCGCCGCGCCGACAAACGATGCAGAAACATGGGGATAGCGGGTGAGATGCCCCGTGGCATGGGAGTTGCTCAACGCCGGTTAGCCTCCGTGCGTTCAGGGAAACCCTCCATGCGTAAGAACACCCTCTCGGCCTGCCTGGCCGGTCTGCTGGCCGCCACCGGTTACCTGCCCACCGCGGCCGGGGCCGAGGACCTGATGGACATCTACCGCGAGGCGGTGGCCAACGACCCGGTACTGGCGAGCGCGGACGCGCGCCGCCTGGTCGTCGCCGAGGGCGTGCCGCAGGCGCGTGCCGCGCTGCTGCCGCAGCTTTCCGCGGGCCTGAGCCTCAACCAGTTCCACCCCGCCTATTCGAACAACACCAACAGCGATGGCACGCCGGTCAACGGCGGCGACGGCCACAGCCGCCAGCGCGACCTCACCCTCAACCTCGACCAGACGGTCGTCGACCTGTCGAAGTTCGCCCGCGAGCGCCAGGCGAAGCAGACCGCCGAGGCGCAGAACGCGACGTACGAAGGCGAGTTGCAGGATCTGTACGTCCGTTCGACGCAGGCCTACTTCAACGTGCTCGTCGCCCAGGATCAGCTTGACGTGTTCCACTCGTACGAAGACGCTTACCAGCAGCAGTACGACCAGGCGAAGGTCCTGTTCGACAAGGGCCTCGCGCCCGAAGCGGACCTGACCCAGTCGAAGGCGTACTACCTTCTCATCAAGTCCGAGCGCGTCGATGCGGAAAATGCCTTGAAGGATGCGCGCCGCGCGTTACAGCAGCTCACGGGCAAGGAGCCGGGCACGCTGAAGACGCTGCGCGATGACCTTCCGATGGATCGCCCGTCACCGGACGATGCCAACGTGTGGGCGGCGCAGGCGATGGAACAGAACCCCTCGGTCGTCGCTGCGACGCATCTCGTGAAAGCCGACGAGCATTCGATCACCGCCGCGCGCAGCGGCCACCTGCCGACCATCAACTTCGCCATGGGCTACGACAAGCTCGGCTCGTGGTCGAACGTGAATCGCGGTGGCGCAGGCTACGGCCCGGGCAGCACCACCATCGGCGTCGTGCTCGCCGTGCCGCTGTTCAGCGGCGGCCTGACCCAGTCCCAGGTACGCCAGGCCATCCACCAGCGCGACGAAGACCAGAGCGATCTGGAAGGCTCGCGCCGCCAGGCCGCACGTGACGCGTACAACTACTACAACCTCGTGGTCGCCGGCATCGGCCAGGTGAACGACGCACGCACCGCCGTCGAATCGGCGAAGAAGTCACTGGCTTCGCTCAAGGCCGGCTACGACATCGGCACCCAGAGCCTGACCAACGTGGTGGTGGCGATCCAGATCCTCGCCGAGATCCGCACCCAGTACACCTCGCTCCGCCACCAGTTCATCCTCAACAAGCTGCTGCTGAAGCGCTCGGTGGGTTCGGCAGAGTTGAAGGACGTTGAAGAGATCAACCGCCTGCTGCAATAACCCATCCCCCAACGCACGCCGCCGCCCCGTAGGAGCCCACCTTGTGGGCGACGCCGTTCGCGACACTGCTCGGAAACTCACCCCGCCAACGCAACCACCTGCCGCGCAACATACCCCGCCAGAAAAATCCCCATCAACACCACCAGCCACGACAGCGCCCGCTGCGGCCCCGTGCCGGTGTAACCATGGCTATCCACATCATCGATCTGCTTGCGGTTGCGGTGGTAACGCAACGTGCAGAGCAGCGTGAGCCACGCGCCAAGCAGGATCAGGCCGAGCCCGAGCAGCTCCGTGGCGCGCGTATTCAGATGCACCCCGGGGTGGCTTAGCGGCGCGGAGGGCAGGGCGAACGAAAGGAACAGGTTGAAGCGTTCCAGCAGGAAGCCGAAGGCCATGATGGCGATGGCCGTGCGCACCCAGGCGAGGTAGGTGCGCTCGTTGGCGGCGTGGTCTGTGAAGTGCGGTATCACCCGTGTCTCCCGTGCATGGCAGTGGCTCGACCCCGGCTTGTATAGCCTAGCTAGCGGCCCCCAGGCTAGGAAACCCATGCGCTACCCAGCGTGATGGGCCCGCCAGGCGGGGCAAATGGCCGCACCCGGCGAGTACGCCGCAAAAACTGCGCAGGCGCAAAACCGTGCACGGCCCCCGGGCCTAGCCTTTGCGCCCATGACTGGTCAAACCTTCACCACAAAATGGGCAAGACGCCTCGCTGCGGCGGCCGTCGCCTTCCTACTCAGCGGCTGCGACATGGTGGTGATGAACCCGGCAGGGGACATCGCACGCCAGCAGCGTGATCTCATCCTTGTTGCCACCGGCCTGATGCTGCTTGTCATCGTGCCGGTGATGGCCATGACCGTGGTGTTCGCCCTGCGTTATCGCAAGGGAAGGAACCCGCAGGCCTACGACCCCTCGTTCACCCACTCCACGCGCATCGAACTCGTCGTGTGGAGCATCCCGCTGCTCATCATCGGCGTGCTCGGTGCCATCACCTGGGTGACTACCCACACGCTCGACCCGTTCCGCCCGCTCGAACGCATTTCCAAGGACCGGCCTATCCCGGCCGGCACAAGGCCGCTCGAGATCGACGTGGTCGCGATGGACTGGAAGTGGCTGTTCATCTACCCGGAGCAAGGCATCGCGACGGTGAACGAGCTGGCGCTGCCGGTGGATGTGCCGGTCACTTTCAAGATCACCTCCACCAGCCAGATGAATACGTTCTACGCGCCGACGCTGGCCGGCATGGTCTACGCGATGCCGGGCATGCAATCGATGCTGCACGCCGTGCTCAACGAACCCGGCGATACCTGGGGCTACTCGGGCAACTACACCGGCGCCGGTTACACCGACATGCGCTTCCAGCTGCATGGCATGGACCAGGCAGGCTTCGAACGCTGGGTAGCGCAGGTGAAGGCATCACCGGAAACCCTGTCGGCCGAACGCTATGTCGCGCTCGACCAGCCGAGCGAGAAGGTCCCCGTCATGCATTTCGGCAACGTGCCCGCGGAGATCTTCCCGCGCGCCGTGAACCAGTGCGTCGCCCCGGGCACGTCCTGCAAGAACGACGTCATGCGCATCGATGCCGCGAAAGACGGCGCGAGCCACGCCGGCATGACGATGGCCGACCACTAAACCCATGCTCATCTCTGGATAGACCATGCTATTCGCAAGCTCTCCCACCGGGCTGCTCGGGCGGTTATCGCTCGACGCCCTCCCGCTCCACGAGCCCATCCTGGTCGGTACCTTCATCGCGGTGGCCGTGCTTGGCCGTGCCGCCGTGGGTGCGTTGACCTACCTGAAGCGCTGGGGCTGGTTGTGGCGCGAGTGGCTCACCAGCGTCGACCACAAGAAGATCGGCATCATGTACATCGTGCTCGGCATCATCATGCTGCTGCGCGGGTTCTCCGATGCGTTGATGATGCGCGCCCAGCAGGCGATGGCGTTTGGGGAGAACCAGGGTTATCTGGCCTCGCACCACTACGACCAGATCTTCACCGCCCACGGCACGATCATGATCTTCTTCGTGGCGATCCCACTGGTCGTCGGTATCGTGAACTTCGTCATGCCGCTGCAGATCGGTGCGCGCGACGTCGCCTTCCCGTACCTCAACAACCTCAGCTTCTGGCTGACCGCGGCTGGCGCCGTGCTGGTGATGATCTCGCTGTTCGTTGGTGAGTTCGCGCGCACCGGCTGGCTTTCGTACGCGCCGCTGGCGGAACTGCAATACAGCCCCGATTCCGGCGTGGACTACTACCTGTGGTCGCTGGAGATAGCGGGTGTCGGCACGACGCTGTCGGCGATCAACATGGTCGCCACCATCATCAAGATGCGGGCGCCCGGCATGACGTTGATGAAGATGCCGGTGTTCACCTGGACGGCGCTGTGCAGCAACATCTTGGCCATCGCGATCTTCCCCGCGCTCACCGCGGCGTTCTTCCTGCTGATCCTCGACCGCTACGCGGGCACGCACTTCTTCACCAACGACCTGGGCGGCAGCCCGATGATGTACTGGAACATGGTGTGGATCTGGGGCCATCCCGAGGTTTACGTCCTGGTGCTGCCCGCGTTCGGCATCTACTCGGAGATCACCTCCACGTTCACCGGCAAGCGGCTATTCGGCTATGCCTCGATGGTGTACGCCACGGTGGTGATCACCCTGCTCTCGTACCTGGTGTGGCTGCACCACTTCTTCACCATGGGCTCGGGTGCGTCGGTGAACTCGTTCTTCGGCATCGCCACCATGGTGATCGCCATCCCCACCGGTGCGAAGGTCTTCAACTGGCTGTTCACCATGTTCCGCGGAGAGATCCGCTTCGAACTGCCGATGATGTGGGTCGTCGCCTTCATGCTGACCTTCGTGGTCGGCGGCATGACCGGCGTGCTGCTTGCCGTACCGGCGGCGGACTTCGTCCTGCACAACTCCCTGTTCCTCGTCGCGCACTTCCACAACACGATCATCGGTGGCGTCGTCTTTGGCTTGTTCGCCGGGATGGTCTACTGGTTCCCGAAGGCCTTCGGCTTCAAGCTCGACGAGTTCTGGGGCAAGGTCGCGTTCTGGGGTTGGGTCGTCGGTTACTGGGTGGCGTGGACTCCCATCTACATCGTCGGCCTGATGGGCGTGCCGCGGCGTATCAACCATCTCGATGACGTCAGCCTGCGGCCGTACTTCGTGGTCGCGGCCATTGGCGCCGTGATCATCCTCATCGGCATCCTCGGCTTCGTGATGAGCATCGTGATGGGTATCGTGAAGCGCAAGGCGCTTCGCGACGTGACGGGTGATCCGTGGCATGGGCGCACGCTCGAGTGGAGCACGTCATCGCCGCCGCCTGCGTACAACTTCGCGCTCACGCCCACGGTGTACGAGCTGGATGCCTGGCAGGACATGAAGGAGCAGGGGTACGCGCGGCCGACGGAAGGGTTCCAGCCGATCCACATGCCACGCAGCACCGGCGTGGGCGTGATCGTCGCCGGGCTATGCACGGTGCTTGGCTTCGCCATGGTCTGGTACATCTGGTGGCTGGCTGCGCTGAGCTTCGTCGGCATCCTCGTCGTCTCGATCGTCCACACCTTCAACTACGACCGCGACCAGGTCATTCCCGCATCCGAGGTCACGCTGACGGAATGCGAGCGGACGCGTGTACTGGCAGGGGGCGTGGCATGAACAGCACGGTGACGACGCAAGCCGGGCCGCGCGTATGGCACGCGGCGGAGACGCACGAACACAGTGGCAATGCCACGATGATCGGCTTCTGGATCTACCTGATGAGCGATGCGCTCATCTTCGCCTCGCTATTCGCCGTGTACGGTGTGCTCAGCCGGAACTATGCCGGCGGCCCGGGGCCGAAGCAGTTGTTCGACCTGTCTCTGGTGGCGGTGAATACCGGCTTGCTGCTGGCGTCGTCGGTCACCTTCGGTGTCGCCATGCTGGCCATGGCGGCGGGCCGTACGGGCCGGACCATGCTCTGGCTGGCGATCACCGGCGTGCTCGGTGCCGCGTTCCTTGGTGTCGAGCTGCATGAATTCGCCGGCCTGGTCGCCGAAGGCGCGGGACCGCACCGTAGTGCCTTCCTGTCGAGCTTCTTCACGCTGGTCGGAACGCACGGCGCGCACGTGGCCTTCGGCCTGGTGTGGCTCATCGTCCTGCTGGTGCAGATCGGCAAGCGCGGTCTCGGTGACGACAACCGCCGGCGAATCATGTGCCTGTCGATGTTCTGGCACTTCCTCGACATCGTGTGGATCGGCGTCTTTACCTTCGTCTACCTGCTGGGAGTCATCCGGTGACCACTTCCGTCGCATCGCACGCCGCGCACGGCCACGGCAGCGCGCGCAGCCTGGTCATGGGCACCGCGCTCTCCGTCCTGCTGACGGCCGTTCCGTTCTGGCTCGTGATGGGCGGGGTGCTCGCGAGCGCCAACGCGACCATCGCCGCCATCATCATTTCGGCGTTGGTACAGATCGTCGTCCACGTCACGTGCTTCCTGCACGTGGACGCGAAGAGCGAGGATGGCTGGACGCTTTTGTCCTTCCTGTTCACCGCGATCATCGTGGTCATCACGATCGTCGGCTCGGTGTGGGTCATGTATCACATGGATGCGAACATGATGCCGCGTTGAGCGGGTGGCGGCCGGTTAATCCGCAACGACGCAGTGCTCTCCGGTATCACCGGTGGAATCCGCCGTGGAGCCTGTCGTGCGGCTGCCCGCCCGCCGCTCCCTCCGCAGCACCTGTGGCGCAATGCCATAACCGCGCACAAACACTTCGCGGAGATGCTTCCTATCCCGGAAGCCGGTTTCCCGCGCGATGATCTCCAGCGGGTAGCGCCCCCGCTCGATCATGTTGCGGGCTTCTTCGAGCCTCAATTGCTCGATCGCCTTCTTGGGTGAACGTCCCGTTTCCATCTGAAAGACCCGGCTGAACTGCCGCGGGCTTAAGTGGACCGTGCGCGCCAGGTCGTCTACGGTCAACGCCTGAGCGAGGTTCCGTCTGGCATAGTCGAGCGCTGCCTGGATGCGATCCGATTTCGCGCCGAGACGCAGCATTTCCGAGTGCTGGGATTGTCCGCCCGAGCGCCTGTAGTTCATGACCAGTACGTGGGCCACCGAGCTGGCCACCTCGTGCCCCAAGTCCTTCTCAACCATGGCCAGCGCAAGATCCATGGCCGCCGTCAGGCCGGCCGAGGTCCAGATCGAACCGTCGACGATGAAGATACGGTCGTCTTCTACCTGTGCTCCCGGACATCGTGTGCGCAAGTGGTTGGCGAACGCCCAGTGGGTCGTTACACGGCGCCCCTCGAGCAGGCCCGCATCCCCAAGGGCGAACGCTCCGGTGCATAGCCCGGCCACGCGCCGGCCGGTGCGGGCGGCATGCGTGATGAACTCGACTTCCTCAGCACGGTGCTTCACATCAAGGGGCGCAACGACGCCGCAGATCATCCAGGTGTCAGCGAGGGCCGCCTCGTTGGCGACTTCTGTAAAAACGGTCGTTCCCAGCGACGAACGGACCTTTCCTCCGGTAAGGGAGTAGTCGATCACCTCGTACGCCTTTTCCCGGGTAACGATGTTGGCAATCTCAAAGACCGATTGCGTGCCCATGGCCATGACCTGGAAGTCTTCCGGCAAAAAGTACCCGACTCTGTGCATCTGTGTTGCCTAGGAATGTCCGAAAAAAGGGCGGTCTGTGTCATTGGCGAAAGGCAATGACCGGTGCAGCATTCGCATCAACGCGCAGGGAATTGCCATGGCCGAGGGCCCGATGCCTACCACCTTGCATACCGCAGTTGTTACCGGGGCGGCTTCGGTTCTTGGCCTGGCCTGTGCGGAGTACTTAGCCTCGCAAGGCTACGACCTAATCCTAATCGATGCGGACCGCCGCCGCTTGAACGGGCTGGCCGACGCGCTGACAACGAGAAACCGCAAGTCGATCGAGGTTGTCCAGGCCGACACCCGCTGCCCGATCGCGCAGGCAGCCATCGTTCGCAAAATTCAGGAAGACGAGAGCGTCTCCTTGCTTGTCAGCCTGTTCGCGACCGATGGCGAGGAGCTTCACGACACGTCATTGGCCTCCATGGCTGCCGGGGTCGTTCGCCATCGTGGGCGGGGCAGCCGGCTGATCCGGGCATCGATCGTTTTGTTTTGAATCCAGTTCCCGAACCGAGGACCGCACCATGAAGGCCATCGTCTACGACAAGGCCGGGCTTCCGGCGACCGACCCGGCATGCCTGTACGAAACAGAATTGCCCACTCCGGTTCCAGGCGAGCAGGACCTCCTGGTTCGTATTGCCGCTATCGCGGTAAACCCGGTAGACGTCAAACTGCGTGCCGCCGTCCAGCCAGCCGGACCACGCATCCTCGGTTGGGATGGCGTGGGGACGGTGGAGGCCGTGGGCGCCACGGTTTCGGGCGTCAAGAAGGGCGACAGAGTCTGGTTCGCCGGCGACATCACGCGCCAGGGGACCTACGCTGAGTACACCGTGGTGGACCACCGCATCGCGTCGCTTGCGCCGACATCGATCTCCGAGGCGGAAGCAGCCGCACTGCCGCTCACGGCGATCACCGCGTGGGAGCTCCTGTTCGACCGGCTGCGCATCGCGCGGGGTGGCGGCGAGGGCGAGCGCCTGCTCGTCATCGGTGCTGGCGGCGGCGTTGGCTCCATCCTCGTCCAGCTCGCGGCGCAACTTACTCAACTCACCGTCATCGGTACCGCGTCGCGTCCGGAAACCAAACGCTGGCTCAACGAACTTGGCGCTCAAGCTGTCATTGACCACTCCAAGCCCCTTCAACCTCAGCTAGCCGAACTGGGTTACCCGGTGGTCGATCATGTGATCAGCCTGACGCATACCGACCAGTACTACGCCCAGATCATCGAGATTCTCAAGCCTGAGGGACAGCTGGCCCTGATTGACGACCCGGCGACCCTGGATGCGATGCCATTGAAGCGCAAGTCGATCTCGCTGCACTGGGAGTTCATGTTCACTCGATCGATGTATCGCACCGCCGACATGAGCAAGCAGCGTGACCTGCTGGCCGAAGTCGCCTCGCTGATCGACGCAGGCGCGTTGAAGACGACCCTTGGCGAAGACCTGGGCCGAATTTCAGCGGAGAACCTTCGTAAGGCCCACGAGCTGCTTGAAAGCCACCGGGCCGTTGGCAAGCTGGTGCTTTCGGGATTCTGATGGATGGTGACGTACGGTCGCGGCTCGCGCGGGGCTTTCGCATTGAACGTGCCGTAGGACGGTCACGTGTCCTGGAGTCGGACGAATTAGCATCCGCGGTAAGGTACGTCGGTAACGCAGGAGCGCTCATCGAGGTACCGTTTACGTTGAGGCAGGGCGATTCGGCGAATCCGTTCACATTGCTCTATGCGGCCCGCGGCGGTGCCCGGCCTGCCCTGGGCTATCAAGTCCGCGGCATCGCCGATGATGGTGCGGTTACGCGTCCCCCAACCTCACATACGGTCATCTCGACGCTGTGCTCCATCCTGTCGCGAATGACCGCGTTCGACACGCTTCCATCCGAAGCATTCGCCGAGGTGGCGCTGGCTTTACGAGCGGCACACGTACCGCAGTCATTTGCCGACCTGCGGGAAAGGCGTGGTCTTTCGCATGCGCAGAACGCAACCGCCCTTCGTATGCTCGGCGAACAGCTTCTAGGCGGCTTTTCCCTGAGCGGGATCGCCGAGGCATGCGGCATGTCCGAGCGCGATTTGTCGCGAGCTTTCCGCCACACGCACGGTATGACAGTGCACAGGTGGCGAAAGTGGCAGCGGATCGAGCTCGCCAAACGCATCCTCGTCGACACGAACAACTCGATAGGCGCGGTTGGTCTGGCCTGCGGCTTCCCAGGACACGAGCAGTTCATTCGCGCGTTCGCAAGCTTCGAAGGTAAGCCACCGCTCGCATGGCGTCGCAGCGCGCCGGAGTCTGAGGGCAACAATCACGCGGGTTTGCAAAACCCTGCTGTGAAACATGCGTGGTAGTCAGCCATTTGTAGAAATCGCGTACCGGTGTCCGGAATGGTGGTCGTCTTTGTCCTTTGCCAACGCGGGACGCGTCGGCACCATGCGTCGCTGATGCCTTGACGCACAGGACGAACGATCCATGAACGAACTCCTTAGATTTGCCATTGATGCGGCCGGCGGCATCGACCGCTTCCGAAACTTCACGACGCTGCAAGCGGACCTTCATCATTCCGGCATGCTCTGGAGTCTGAAACAGCGCGAAGGCGTGCTGACGGACAGCCAGGTCACCGTGCAGCTTCACGAGCAGCAGGTGACACACGGACCGTTCGCGCCGAGTCCGAACCATTCGGTCTACACGCCGTCCCTCGTAGAAATTCGTACGCCGGATGGGACGATCGTTGAATCACTTGAGGATCCGCGTGCATCCTTTGAAGGATTCGAGATGGAGACGCCGTGGTCGAATCCGCAGCTAGCCTATTTCGCCGGCTACACGATGTGGACGTACCTCACGTCACCCTTCCTGTTGGCGCGCGAAGGTGTCGAGGTCGAGGAGATCCAGCCGTGGATCGTAGACGGTCTGCCTTGGCGTCGCCTGCGCGTGGTGTTTCCTGCCGACGTTGCGACCCACAGCGCGGTTCAGACCTTCTACTTCGATACCGATGGCCTCCTGCGTCGACACGACTATGAGGTCGATATCCAGGGGCGGAATGCTGCCGCGCGCTATCTCAGCGACTACGTGGAAGTGCAAGGCATCAAGATGCCGACGCGCTTACGCATTTATCCACGGACCCCGGAGAACATCGCGCTCCCTGAGCCGCTCATCGTTGGCGTCGACCTGTCCAACTTCCGGTTCAGCTGAGGTAGTGCGCATGAAAACGTACAAGGCTGCCGTTGCAACAGCGCCAGGCGTCCTGGAAATCCAGGAGCGCCCGGTTCCACTTCCCGGTGTCGGCCAGTACCACGACACTGATCTTCGGCGGTCGTCAAATTCAGGGGACCCTGGCCGGCACGGTCGTGGATACCTGGTGACAAAGGCGTACGTGCCAGGAACGCAGACGGTGCGCGTTACGTCTCCGTCCTTATCTGCTTAATCCTTGGAGCGACACATCATGAGTCAGAAGCTTGCGGCGAGTGCCGAGAATCTGTTTGTTGACGCCGGTGGTATTCGGTACGCGTACCGTCGATTCGGCAAGGTCGGGCGTACGCCACTACTGTGCTTGCAGCACTTCACCGGCACGCTTGATAACTGGGATCCCGCCATCGTCGATGCCCATGCGCAAGATCGTGAGGTCATCCTCTTTGAGAATGCCGGTGTTGGCCTCTCGACCGGCGACGTGGCTCCAACCATCGCTGGGATGGCGGAGCACGTGCTTCACTTTCTGAATGCCCTCAACCTGACGAAGGTGCACATCCTTGGCTATTCCCTGGGCGGATTCCTGGCCCAGGAGATCGCGATCGCACGCCCGGATCTGGTGGATCGCCTCATCCTTTCCGGCAGCGCACCGGAAGGCGGTGCCGGTGCGGGCATGGACCGTCCGGAACTCATCGCGATCTACACTGACGGCGCGATTTCTCCGCCGGAGAAGCTCAGGCGACTGTTCTTCCCAGCGACGCCAGTTGGCGCGGATGCCGCCGACGCTTTCCTCGACCGCCTTGCTTCCCGCACGGCTGCGCCGGATCTGCCGCCGGGCCCTGCGGTCGCGACGACGCAGCTGCAAGCCATGATTGACTGGGCGAACTGGACGGGTGACGTCGCTGCGAAGCTTGCCCGAATTCCGCACCGCACGTTGGTGACCAACGGCAGCAACGACACGATGATCCCAACCGCCAACAGCTTCACCCTAGCGGCTCACTTACCAGACGCAACGCTCATCATTTATCCGAACGCGGGGCACGGCGCGCTGTTCCAGCACCATCTCGACTATGTCGCTCATACGCGTAGGTTCCTTACCGAGACCTGACGCACGTAAGAAAGTCGCGATACGTTCGTAATCCACTGATCGTCGAACCTGATGCAGCGTTGATCTGGCGACAGCTCAGCCGTCCAGCAACCCAGCAGCCACGGCCGCAGCAACATCCTCAGGCGTATCAAGATCACGCTCCAGCGCATCGCGGCGCACGGCGGCCGGATGGCTACCAGCCCAGAGGCGGCGGAAGCCGGCATCGCCCTGCAGCGTGCCGGCGAGGGCCATGGTCTGCGGGCGGAGGAGGGCTGGTGCGCCGAGCGCATCACCGTACGCGGACACCACGTCGCAACTGCCGTCGAAGGCGACGAACAGCTTGTCGAGGTGTTCGGGCGTCAGGCAGGGCTGGTCCACCAGGGTGACCAGGACCGGGTAGGGGCGGCCGGCCAGGGCAGCGGCGGCCCGGCACAGCGACGAGCCCATGCCTTCTTCCCAGGTGGGATTGAAAAGGATGGCGGTGCCAGTGACCAGCGGGGCCAGCTGCTCGGCGTGGGCGCCCAGGACGACGAGCATCCGGGTGGGGCAGGTGGCCTTGGCCAGCCGGACCGCGCGCTGGAGCAGGGTCTCCCCATTGATGGTCAGCAGCTGCTTGGGCCGGCCCAGCCGGCTGCTTCCCCCGGCGGCGAGTACCACCGCGTCATGTTCCCCAAGTGCGCGCATTTCAAACCCGGAAAAATCGTCGAACCTGACGGTAACGCTAGCACGGAGGCGTTGCAGGCGCTGGTCCGGATGGGCGTCCACCGGCCCTGGGCCCAGAAAACGCGACATGGCCTTCACACCCGGCGTTGATCATCGACTAGGCTGTCGCGAAACGCGGGAACCTGGCATGACGCAAACCGAGGAGCAGCGCCTCGAGCGGCTGCGCAACCTGGCTGTGTTGGACACCGGCGCCGAAGACTTCTTCGACGCCCTGGTGCGTGCTGCGGCCGAGGTGACCGGTATGCCGATTTCGCTTATCAGCCTTATCGATCGCGACCGGCAATGGTTCAAGGCGAACGTGGGCCTGCCGGGGGTAGCCGAGACCCCGCGTGAGTACGCCTTCTGCGATTACGTCGTAAGTTCGGGCGCCGCTGTCGAGGTCCCCGATGCCCGGATGGATCCGCGCTTCGAGCGCAATCCCCTCGTCACCGGTGCCCCGGACATCAGGGCGTACACGGGCGTGCCGCTGACGCTCTCCGACGGCACCCGCCTCGGCTCGCTCTGCGTCATCGACCGCGAACCGCACATGCTCCGCCCCGACCAGGTGAACGTGCTGCGCCACCTTGCCGCCGCCGCCTCGAAGGCGCTGGAGCAGCGCGCGGACCTGATCCACCAGCGCGAGGTGGCACGCGCGGAGGCGCGACGGGCACAGAAGCTCGAGCGCGAGCTCGACGAGAAGCAGCAGTTCCTGCAGCGCACGGGCCGTGTCGCTGGCGTGGGTGGCTGGGAATACGACCTGAAGTCGGGAACCTTGTTGTGGTCCGACCATACCTGCCGCATCCACGACCTGCCCGAGGGCTTCGAACCGACGCTCGACGAGGCGCTCGCGTTTTTCTCCCCTGAGACGCAGGCCGAGCTCGCCGAAGCCATGGATCGTGCGACGCGCATGGATATCCCGTGGGACATGACGTTGCCGATGACGACCGCCACCGGCCGGCACATCTGGATACGTGCCGTGGGCGGCCTGGAGCGCGAGGACGGTGATGCGGTACGCCTGGCTGGCGCGGTGCAGGATGTCACCGAGCGGAAGATGGCGACGCAGGCGATGGAAGCCAGCGAACGCCGCTATCGCAAGCTGTTCCAGTACTCGCTGGGCCTGATCTGCACGCACGACCTGCAGGGCGAGATCCTCTCGGTGAATCCTTCCGCGGCTGCGTCGCTGGGCTATGTCATCGGCGACATGCTAGGCGTGAACCTCAAGGCTTTCATGCTACCGGAGCGTCAGGCGCAGCTGGATCGCTACCTGCACCGGATCCAGACGGAGCGTATCGCCATGGGGATCCTCGAGCTGGTCGCCTCGGATGGCACGCTGCGTTACTGGCGCTACCAGAACGTGCTGGACGATGACGCGGAAGAACCCTATGTGCTGGGACACGCGCAGGACGTCACCGAACAGCGGCGCTACGAGAGCACGCTGGTGGAATGGTCGACGCGCGATCCGTTGACGCACGCGATGAACCGGCGTTACCTCGCGCAGCTGGAAACGCGTGCGGCAAGCCGCGGTGCTTGGGGCTGCATCGTCGTGGACCTCGACCATTTCAAGACGATCAACGACACCTACGGCCACGCGCGTGGCGATGAAATCCTGGTCGGCGTGGCCCAGCAGCTGCGCGATTGCAGCGGGCCCGACGATGTCGTGGTCCGCATGGGTGGCGACGAGTTTCTCCTCGTCATCGATAACGCGGACGACGTTGCGCGGGTCCTTGAAACGCTGCGCGAAGCGCTGCGCACGAGCGAGTGGTCGCTGAGCCTGGGCGCCGCCGTGTCGTCGCAGGGCGACTCGGTCGACGACGTGATCGCGCGGGCGGACGACGAGCTTTACGCGCACCGCGCGGTGGCGCGACACGCTAAGCGCTAACTGGCGCGGTGCTCATCGGCAGATCGCGGCGACGGCCTTGCGGGCGAGCGCGTGCAGTTCGTCGCGCGGCCTGCCCGCCCGGGCGCGGATCGCGATCGTATGCATCGTGGCCGAGGCGAGCAGGGCCAACGCTTCCGGATCCGCATCCGCACCGAGCTCACCTTCCGCGCGCGCCAGTTCGATCCGCTCCCGGAAGCGTTCGTCCAGGCCGGTGAAGCCCTCACTGACGATCTGGCGAACGACCGGATCCTCCAGCGCTTCGGTGACCGCCGTGCCGACCACGAAGCAGCCGCGCGGCTGGCCTTCGCCCGAAAAGTAGATGCCCAGCGCGGCGTCGTACGCCTGCATCAGCGTTTCAGCCAGCGGCCGGCCCGGCGCGAGGACCTCGCCCATCAGGGCGAACTTCCGGTCCCAGTAATCGCTGAGCGCCTTCACGTAGATGTCGTGCTTGTCACCAAACGCCGCCTTGAGGCTCGGGCGGTTCATGCCCGTGGCGGCGGAGAGGTCGTCGAGGGATGTACCCGCATAGCCCGCCCGCCAGAACGCGTCCGCGGCGTGGCGCAGAGCGGTTTCCGGTTCGTAGGCACGCGGCCTGCCGCGCGGGCGCTTCGCGGCATCGGATGATTTTGTTCGATCCTGCATAAAAACCCTTGAAGGTCGTCTTGCCCGTACATATTATGCGGATCAGAACAAAATTCAACCGCGCGATGAGCCCCGTGAGGGACGCGCGGCATCCTTATAGCAAACAGGTAGTTACGATGAACGTGCACGTCGAGGAAGGCCCTGCCACCCGCCATGGTTTCGTCCGCTGGGGCCTGATGATCGGCCTCCCCACGCTGCTGGCGCTGGGGGGGCTCGCCTACAAGCTGACTCGGTCGGGCCAGATCGAAACGGACGACGCGTTCGTCCGCGCCGCCAAGGTCGCGATCAACGCCCGCGTCCCCGGCCAGGTGCTCGAGGTGGCGGTCGTGGATAACCAGCCTGTGCACAAGGGTGACGTGCTGGTTCGCATCGATCCGGCGCCGTACCGCATCGCGGTCGATGCCGCCGAGGCGAAGCTCGCGAGCACGCGCCTGCAGATCGAAGGCCTGAAGGCGACCTACCGCCACCAGCTGGCCGAACTGCAGTCGGCGAAGGACTCGGCGGACTTCAACCAGCGCGAGTACGAACGCAAGAAGGCGCTGCTCGCTTCCGACTATGCCTCCCGCGCGACCTATGAACGCGCTGAGACCGACCTCAAGGTGAGCCGGCAGCACATCGCCTCGGAACAGGAAGATGTCGCCAACACCATCGCCGCCCTGGCAGGCGACCCCGCTATCCCCTTGGAGCGCCACCCCAGTGTGCGCGAGGCGCAGGCGCAGCTGGATCGCGCGCGCCTCGATCTGTCCTACACCACGGTGGTCGCGCCGGATGACGGCACCGTCGCGCGCGTCGATGACGTGCAGGCCGGCGACTTCGTCAGCGCGGGCGCGCCGGTATTCGCGCTGATCTCAAGCCGCGACGTGTGGATCGAGGCGAACTTCCGCGAGACCAGCCTGACGAACATGCGCCCCGGCCAGCGTGCGACGCTGCGCGTCGATGCCTATCCGGGTCATGTGTTCAACGCGCACATCGCGAGCATGAGCCCGGGTACCGGTTCGGAGTTCTCGGTGCTGCCGCCGGAGAACGCTACCGGCAACTGGGTGAAGGTGGTCCAGCGGCTGCCCGTGCGCCTGGAACTCGATCACGCCGACCCGCAACGGCCGTTGTATTCCGGCATTAGCGTGCTGGTGCAGGTCGATACGGCGCAGGCGGCCAAGGCCCCGACGCGCGTGGCGAGGGCACCGTAATGCCTCCCGCCACACCGGCGCCGCACTCGCCCGCCGAACACCGCATGCTGATCCTTGCCGGCTTGCTCGCCACGTACATGGCGGCGGTGAACATCTCGATCCCGAACGCGGCACTGCTTCGCCTGCAGGGCGGGCTGTCGATGACCGACGACCAGGTCGGCTGGGTGTTCACCTCGTACATCGCGGCAAGCGCCGTGGTGATGCCGCTCACACACTGGCTTGCGTCGCGCTTCGGCCGGAAAGCCGTCTACCTCGCATCGCTGGTGCTTTTCACGCTGGGGCTCGCGCTGGATGTGCTTGCGACCACGCCGCTGCAATTCGTCGGCGCGCGCATCGTGCAGGGTGCGGCGAGCGGCACGCTCGCGCCGTTGTCGATGTCGATCCTGCTGTCCGAGCTGCCACCGCTGCGCCACGGCCGCATCGGGCTCACATGGGCGGTGACCGGCACCCTCGGCATCCTGAGCGGTCCCTCGATCGGCGGCTTCCTCAGCGAGTGGCTGGGCTGGCACGCCATCTTCGTCGTGAGCTTCCCGCTCGTGGCCTTTATCACCCTGGTGGTCGCGCTGTTCCTGCGTGAGCGGCGGGTGCCGCGTGCATCGTTCGACTTCTTCGGCTGGGCTGCGTTGTCGATCAGCCTCACCGCGCTGCAGATGCTGCTCGATCGTGGCCAGCGGCTGGAATGGTTCGCGTCGACGGAAATCCGCGTCGAGGCGGCCGCTGCTGTGCTGGGTGCGTGGGTCTACCTGGTACACATCTTCACCCGCAAGGTTCACTACCTTGATCGCGCGCTGTTCAACGACCGCAACTTCGCGATCGGTGCAGTCCTCTACTTCGTCTTCGGCTTCGTACTTCTGCCGACGCTGGCGCTGACATCGCCCATGCTCGAGGAGCTGCTGCGCTATCCGGGCGATGCCGCCGGCTTGCTGACCGTGCCGCGCGGCATCGGCATGATGGCGTGCCTGCTGGCCACGTGGCGTATCCCGTCGAAGCTGGATAACCGCGTCATCATGCTCGCCGGTGTCGCGCTGGTCTCGATCGGCAACGCGCGAATGGTCGGCTATTCGCCGTTGATGGATGGCTGGGCCGTGGGCATGGCCGGACTGTTGCAAGGCGCGGGGCTCGGCATGCTCATGCCGGCGATCACCCGCGCGACGTTCAGCACGCTCGCGCCGGCGCTGCGTGCGCAGGGCACGGTGTTGTTCAACCTGTTCCGACTGTATGGCAGCACGCTCGGCGTCGCCGTGGTCCAGCTCTACTTCTTCATGAACACGCAGGCCGTGCACGGTGCACTCGCGGAACACCTGCGCCCGTACGGCGCATTCGCCCACGTCACGGCGCAAACCCGTGGCCCCGCACTCGCCGCGCTGAACGAAGGCGTGACCGGCCAGGCCGCGATGATCGCCGTGATCAGCCAGTTCAAGCTCCTGTTCGTGGCGATGCTCATCGCCAGCCCCCTCATCTTCTTCCTCCGCCGGCCACGCGCTGGCCACTGACCCCCGGTAACCCCATGAATACCGTACGACTGAACCATGCAAGGCGCACCGCGCTCGCGGCGGTGCTTGGCGGCGCGACGCTGGCGTTCCTCACCGGATGCATGGTCGGGCCGGATTACCAGCGCCCCGCCGACACAACGTCGACCCACTACGACGTGGCCGCGGAGCAGCAACTCGACCACGCACGCGGTGACGGTGCGCCCCGTGTCGGCTTCGATGCGACGATTAACGCCGACTGGTGGACGCTGTTCCATTCATCGCGGCTGGACGCCGTGGTGAAGCAGGCGATCGATGGCAACCTTGACCTCGAAGCCGCGGACGCGACGATCCGGCAGGCCGACGAAGCCATTGCCGCGGCCGGTGGCGCACTGCAGCCGCAGGTCGATTTCGCCGCGAAGGGCGGCCGCCAGCGCACCGGGTTCGGTGCGGGGCGCGACACCGCCAACGTGTACTCGATCGGCCCCACCGTGAGCTTCGACTTCGACCTGTTCGGCGGTACGCGCCGCAAGATCGAAGAGACCACCGCCGTGGCCGACGTGCAGCGCCACCGTTTCGATGCGGCCTACCTGACGGTGACCGGTGACGTGGTGAGCCAGGCGATCCAGCTGGCCTCCGCACGCGCGCAGATCGCCGCGGTAGAAGACCTGCTCGCCACCGACCGGCATAACCTCGACCTTGTCCTGGGTGCGCAGCGCGCGGGCAGCGCGACCAGGGCGGATGTCGCTTTGGCGCGCAGCCAGCTGGCCCAGGATGAGACCCTGCTGCCGCCGCTGGCACAGCGGCGTGATACCGCGCGCCACGCGCTCTCCGTGCTGGTCGGCAAGGGGCCGGCGGACTGGGCGCCGCCGGAGTTCGAGATGGCGGATTTCACCCTCCCGGCCGAGCTGCCGTTGAGCGTGCCGTCGGAACTCGCCAGGCAGCGGCCGGACATCCTCGCCGCTGAGGCGCAACTGCACGCGGCGAGTGCTGCGATTGGTGTAGCGACGGCGGACATGTATCCGCATCTCCAGCTCTCGGGCGCACTGACGCAGGCAAGCGCCGGTGCGGGCGTAGGCACCCTGTGGGGCATCGTCGGCGCATTGGCCGGCCCCGTGTTCGATGGCGGTACGCGCAAGGCGAACCGCCGCGGCGCGGAGGATGCGTATGACGCCGCGCTCGCCGGTTATCGGCAGACCCTGGTCGCGTCGCTCGGACAGGTCGCTGACGTGCTGCAGGGCATCGGCCACGATGCGGAGGAATATGCCGCGCAAGGTCGCGCGCTGGAAGCCGCGGAAGACAGCCTGCACCTGAGCCAGGAAGGCTTCCGCGCCGGCGATGCCAGCGTGCTGGCCGTGCTCGAGGCGCAACGCGCACGGCAGCACGCCGTCATTGGCCAGATCCAGGCACGCACCGCGCAGTACCTCGATGCCGTTCAACTCACGCTCGCCCTGGGCGGGCGATCGAAAGACTCCTTCCTCAGGAAAGCGCGCTGAGTTCGAACAGGCCGCCGGAGCCGGGGTACGCATCCAGCGTGGCTTCGGTCAGTCGGGCACGCGAGGTCGACACATAGGCGTGCCCGAGCCGGTCGAAGGCAAGGCTGCCCACGTGCGGCGCGGGCAGCATGATCGAGCGTTCCACGGCACCGTTGGCGGCGAGCTGCACGATGCAGCTGCCGCCCCACATCGCGACCCACACGCTGCCGTCGGGCGCGATCGCCATGCCATCGGGCTTGCCGGGCGCGGTGAGGAAATCGGTGACGACGGTTGGCTCGTCCAGCCCGGCGGCATCGCCGCGGCGCGGATAAGCGAGCAAGGTGCGGCTCAAGGTATCGACCACCAGCAAGATCGCGCCACCGGCGACGAAGGCCATGCCGTTGGCGACGCCCAGCCCGCCTGCGACCTCGCTCACTTCGGCATCGAACGCCGCCGCGTAGTAAAGCGCACCGCGCCCATGCAGCAGGCCCCGGTGCATCGAACCGGTCCAGAGGCCGCCCTGCGCATCGACCGTCATGTCGTTGAAGCGGCAGCCCGCGGCGAGCGGCGCCGGAGGGCCTGCGGTCAGCGCGCCCGTTCTCACATCGATGGCGAAGAAGCGGTCCTCGCCGGCAGCGACCCATGTGCCATCCGGGCGTTTGCCCAGCGACCACACCGGCGCGGCCAGCGGCATCTCATGGAGCCGCGCCTCCGCGGTGCACCAGCGCAACAGCCGGCGGCCAGGCGGATCGAGCCAAAGGACGTCGTCGCCATCCATGCGGACGGATTCGCCGACGAGGGCCTTCGCATCGGCGACGAGGCGGACCTCCGCGCTCATGCGAGCTGGCGCCGCGCGGCGTGGATACCGGCGAAGCCATGGGCGGTCGCATCGGCGGCGTCCACGACCTGCGTGCTGAAGCCAAGATGGGCCAGCCCGGCCGCATACAGCGCGCATACCGCCGCGGCACCGACCAGGGTCACGGATGACTCCAGTGGATAGAGCGCGCGCGCATCCGCTAGCTCCGAGCCGATCAGCAGGCCACGCAGGTAGGACGCGGCATGATCGCGGGCGAGGTCGCCACGGATCACCCGCGCGCGTACCCCGAACAGTGCCGTGCCCAGCCCCGGCTCGCGTTTGCTGCCGGCTTCGATCCCCTGGAAGAACGCCTCGCCGATCGCCGCCGGTGCGGCGACCACGGAGGCCAGCATGCCGGCCGCGGTAAGCCGGTCGAAGATCTCGCCGGACATCGCGGTCATGAACTCGATGACCTTGCCGCCTTCGATACGTACCCACTTACCGTGCGTGCCGGGCAGGGCGACGATGCCGTCGGTGGGCAGGCGGCCGGCGCGCAGCAGGCCGAACAGCTCGGTTTCCTCGCCGCGCATGATGTCCGGTGCGCCATCGCTCGCCCTGCGGCAGGCGAGGCCCGGCACGATAAGCATGTCCCGGCCGGCGATGCGCGTGGGGTGCAGCATCGCCGCGAGGCCTTCCAGCCCGATGGGGCACCCGGCATAACCCGCATCGTCCCAGCCCACGTTGGAGCCGACCATGCCGCAGGCGTAAAGGGTCTCCGCGTGGGGCCAGCGCGCCGACAGGCCTGCGATCTGCGCCACCATGCCCGCGCGATCGAGCGAGGCGATGCCCGCGGGTTCGGCGAACGCGTCGCGTACCGTGCCGTCTTCGTCGAGGAGGAAGGAGCGGAAGTTCGAACTGCCCCAGTTGATCGCAATGAACTCGTGCGCCATGAAAGTCCCTTAGCGGCGCGTCACCGACGCGCCGCCATCGATTGGATAAATGCCACCGGTGATCCACGCGCTGGCGTCGCTGGCGAGGAACCAGGCGAGTTCGGCTACGTCGTCCGCCGTGCCGAGCCGCCCGAGCGGATGACGTTCCACATTGCGTTCGCGCGCCGCGGCGGGATCCGTATCGCGTGCGAACGACGCCTGCAGCATCGGCGTATCGATGGAAGCCGGTGCGATCGCGTTGACCCGTACCTGCCACGGCGCGAACTCGAGCGCTGCCGTGCGCACCACCGATTCCAAAGCAGCCTTGCTCGCCGCGTACGCGGCCAGCGTGGGCGTGGCGAACCGCGCGTTGATCGACGTGGTCAGCACGACGGAGCCGCCGCCGGCATCGCGCATCGCGGGAACCAGGTAGCGCATGAGCCGCACGGCGGAGATCACATTGGTGTCGTAGGTGTCGCGAAACAGCGCGTCATCGGATTCGAGGATCGAGCCGGGCGGGCTGATGCCCGCGCAGTGGACCAGCACGGTCGCCGGGCCGTGGGCCGAGGCGGCGGCTTCCAGCGCACTACGCACGGCCGCGTCGTCGCGGAGGTCGACCTGCAGCGATAACGCGACATCCGCTGACGCCACCCTGTCGAGGCCGGCGACGACCACGCCTTCATCGCGCAGCCGCCGTGCCACGGCCGCGCCAATGCCGCTCGCGCTGCCCGTGACGATCGCCGCCCGCCCTGCCGATACCTTGCCGATCACGCCGTGGTTCTCCCTTGCTTCGCGGTGCCTGGCATCAGAAGCGCCAGGTCACCGTCGCCATGTAGTTGCGACCGTATATCACATTGGTTCGCAGGCCTTCCTCATAGCCATCGAAGGTGCGCTGGCGGCTGTTGAGCAGGTTGGTGGCTTCCACCTGCAGCGAAAGTGCCGGGGTGAAGTTGTAGCTGACCGACGCCGCGAGGTCCTTGTAGGTATCGTTGTAGATACCGGTCGCCGCCGTGGAGAGGCCGACGAGGTAGCGGTTGCGCCAGTTGTACGCGACGCGCGAACTGAACGGTCCCTTCTCGTAATAGACGATGAGGTTGTAGTTGTTCTTCGACAGGCCCGGGAACGTGAGCGAACTGCCGTTGATGTCCTAGATCGGCGTGCTCGAGTCGATGTACGTGTACGTCGCCACCATGCCGAAGCCATCGAGCGGATCGGGCAGGAAGGTGAACGGGACCTGGGCCAGCAGCTCCGCGCCCTGCACCTTGGCGGAATCGCCGTTGACCTTGCGGTTGATGAAGTAGTTCACGCCGCCGATGGTCTCGGCGCTCTGCTGCTGCACGATGAAGGTGGAGACATCCTTGTAGAACAGGCCGGCCGAGACCATGCCGGTAGCGTTGTAATAGTACTCGAGCGAGAGGTCGTACTGGTCGGCCTTGAACGGCTTGAGGCCCGGGGCGCCGCCGCTGCCCGTACCCGGCGTCACCTGCACGCCATTCACGAACGTAGCGCTGTTGTTGAGCGACACGCCGTTGTTCAGGTCTTCGGTATTGGGGAACGCCACCACGCGGGCCGCGCCGCCGCGGACCAGCAGCTGGTCGGTGATCTCCCACTTGGCGATGAACGAGGGCAGCCACTCGCGGGTGGTGCTGCGGTAGTCGGTCGGGCTGGCTGCGCCGGCGGCCGTGATCAGGTTGCCCTTCGAATCCAGCTCGCGCTGCACATAACGGACGCCGAAGTTACCGGACACCGGCATGGAGCCCGCGTTGAAGCTCCAGTCCGCCTTGGTATAGGCCTCGGTGAACTTCTCATCGATGCTGAAGGTGCCGGCGTAAGCGAGCGCGTTGTTGCGGCCATCCAGGCACTGTGGGTTCTGGCTGATCGCGGGGATCGTGGTGAACGCATCGCAGCCGGTGAACACCGAGCGGTAGCTGCCGAGGAAGCTGCGCGGCAGGCCGTCGAACTCGCCCTTCATGAAGTTGTTGTTGCTGTACACGCGCAGGTAGTCGGCCAGCGTCGTGGCCGGCACGCCACCGGTCGGGCGGATATCGGCGCGCAGCGGATCCTGGTCGCTCTTGATCTTGGTGGCGCGGGCGCCGAAGGAGAGCGACTGCCAGTGGTCCGAATCGAAGTTCCAGGTCCAGTCCGTGCGCACCGCCGGTGCATCGGTCTTCGCGCGGTAGTCGTTGTCGAACAGGATGGACATGGCCATCTGGTTCGGGTCGGTAAGGGTCACGCCGCCGACGTTGAAGCTGCCGAAGTTGCCTGAGCGCAGGTCGTAATCGATGACCGAGGTGATCCCCGATCGCGGCTGCAGGCGCATGTAGTTCTGGTGGTACTCCGCCTTGGAGCGGTCATAGGAAATCTCGGCCGAGCCATCCAGGTGGTCACCGGCGTGGAAACTGCCACGCAGCGCGGTCGACCAGACATCCGCATCGATGTCGGCGATTTCCGTGTTGGCCTGGATCGGCGTGGTGGCGCGGCCGGCAAGCAGGATGTTGTGGTTGGAGTAGGTGGCGTTGCTCAGGCCCGAGCTCGGGTTGAACGCCAGCCAGTAGCGGTCGCGGTCGGCGGTCTGCTTGGAATAGAAGGTGTCGCCGACGATCTCGACGCCCGGCGTCGGCCGCCACTGCAGGATCGCGCTGACGCCCTTCTTCGTGCGGTCATCGTCGATGTTCTGCGCGCGCATGTCGGTGCTACCGAAGTGCTTCACGCCCGCGCTGTCGGTGAACTGCGAGTAGCCCGAGAAGGTATCGAGGCCTTGCTGCACCACGGTCGCATGGCTGTACGTCGCCGCCACCATGGCGCCGAAGCGCTCATCCTTCGTGCGGCCGGAGAGCAGGGCGAAGCCATCGCCACCGCCCTTGCGCGCAAGCTTGCTGTACGTGCCCGAGACGCTGACGACGTTCTGGTCGCCATCGGCGTTCAGCGGCATGCGTGTTTCGATGTTGACGATGCCGCCCAATGCGCCGGACACCTGGTCGGCGCTGGCGAGCTTGGTGACCGAAAGGCGCGAGATCACCTGGGAGGGGACGAGCGTGAGCAGGCCATACGTCGATGTGTTGAGCTGGTCCAGGCCATTGCCGCCGCGGCCGGTGGCATCGAAGATCTCGCGGCCGTTGTACAGGTAGACGTTCTGGCTGAGGCCGCGCACGAGGATGTTGCTGCCCTCGCCCATGCCGCGTTCCAGCTGCACGCCGGCGACACGGCCAAGTGATTCGGCGACGTTGGAGTCCGGCAGCTTGCCGATGTCGTCGGCGACGATCGCATCGACGATCTGCGAGGAATCACGCTTGAGGTCGCGCGACTTTTCCAGGCTCTGGCGAATGCCGGAGACGGTGACGCCCTCGAGGTTGACCGGGTCCTGGCTTTGCGGCGCGTTCGTATCCTGCGTCGGTGCCGCGGGCGGCGTGGCCGGCGGCGTAGCGGTTTGTGCAACGGCCGGCACGGAGGCGAGAAGCGCCTGTGCGATCAAGGCCGACAGGAGTGTGCGCCGAGCAAGAACCATGTTTTTTTCCTCCCCCGAGGTAGTGAGCCTGCGGGAAAGCGGCCGCCCTCGCGGACCGAATTCCTCTCCCCATGGCTCGCACGAATCGCTTTGGTGAATCGCCCTTTGCCAGCGGTTTTTTGCTTGGCATGGTGTAACTATTATAGCAATATACCGGGGCACGCAAGAGCGACTGCACAAGTATTCGCTGCTGCAAAGCAGCATCAAAAAACGCTTTCGACCGAGGAAAACCACGCATGACGCAGTTGGCTGGTGTCTTTCCCATTCTTCCCACGATCTTCCATCCTGGCGGCACGATCGACATGGCCGGCACGCGCAGCGTGCTCGACTACATCATTAATGCGGGTGCCGCGGGCATCGTGTTTCCTGGCCTCGCCAGCGAGTACGACATGCTCAGTGTCGATGAGCGTCTTGAAGTCACGATGTCGCTGGGTGAATGGATCGGCGGCCGTGTTCCCTTCATTGTCGGTGCGAGCCATCCCGAAGCTTCGGTGGCAGCGCAGCTCGCCGCCGCCGGTGCGGAAGCGGGTGCCGTGGCGGCGATGATCCTTACGCCGCACAAACACGCGGCCGATCCCGCCGCGATGGCCGCGTGGTTCAACGATGTGCACGACGCTTCGGGCGTCTCGGTCATGCTGCAGAACGCGCCGGCGCCGATGGGCGTGGGGTTGGGCGTGGCCCAGGTCGCGTCGCTCGTCGGAAAGGTGCCGGGCATCCGCTTCGTCAAGGAAGAAACGCAGCCGTCGGGTCATCGCATCACTGCGCTCACCGAAGAGATGGCGGGCCGCATCGATGCGGTGTTCGGCGGTGCCGGCGCGCGCTATGTGATCGACGAACTGCAACGCGGCGCCGTGGGGACCATGCCCGCCTGCGAGGTGACCGAGGTGCATGTGGAGATGCTGGCACGCCACGCGCGCGGCGACCTGCAGGGCGCGCGTGTTCTGTTCGATCGCACGCTGCCGCTCCTGAGCATGCAGGCCGTCTTCCGTTGGCGCCTGACCAAGGCCGTGCTGTTGCGCCGTGGCGTCATCGCCTCCGACCACGTGCGTGCCGCGGGGCCGAAGCTGGACGCATGGGACCAGCGTGAACTGGACGCGCTGCTCGCCCGTATCGCGGACCTGCTGCCGCTGGACCGCCTGCCGGGCAATCAGGCGAGAATGGCCCCATGAGCAGCCCCGTCAGCAAGGTCGAAACCTATATCGTCACCGTGCCGCGCGAAACGCCGTACCTGGGCCCGCTGGGACCGGGCGAGCGCATCAACTCGCGCGGCTACGTGGTGCGCAAGGGCAACGGCACCATCTATCCCTCGGTCGATCGTTCCATTGCCGTGCGCGTCACCTGCGAGGATGGCAGCGAGGGCTGGGGCGAAACCTATGGTATCTGCGCGCCACGCGCGACCACCGAGATCATCAACGACCTGCTCGTACCGGAGCTCATCGGCCGCGATCCCGAGGATGTCGAGGCAATCTGGGATGACCTCTACGGGCTGATGCGCGTGCGCGGCTGCACGTCGGGCTTCCACGTCGATGCGATCACCGCGCTCGACATCGCGTTGTGGGACCTGCGCTCGCGTGCGCACGGCGTGCCGCTGTGGCAGATGCTCGGCGAGCGCCAACGCGAGCGCATTCCCGGTTATCTTTCGGGCCTGCCCGCCGGCAACCTCAAGGAGCGCGTGGCGATGGCCCGCCGCTTCCAGCAGGAAGGGCATTACGCGTTCAAGATCCATACGGCGGTAAGTACCGAGGGCATCGTCGAGGAGGTCGCCGCGCTGCGCGAAGCACTAGGCGACGACGCATTGATCATGGTCGACCTGCACTGGAAGTTCGATCCGCAGGGCGCGCTGGCGCTGGTCGAGCAGCTTGCGCCGTACAAGCCCTGGTTCGCGGAAGCCCCGATCAAGCCCGAGGACGTCGACGGCCTGGCGTGGCTCGCCGAGCGCTCGCCGGTGCCCATCGCCGCTGGCGAGGAGTGGTACACCGAGCATGACGCGCGCCTGCGCCTGTCGCGCAGGAGCATCGGTTTCATCCAGCCCGAGATGGGCCATGCCGGTATCACCCAGTACCGACGCATCACGCGCCTCGCCGATGCCGCCGGCGTGACCATGGCACCGCACGCTACCGTGGGCACGGGGCTGTTCCTGGCCGCGAGCCTGCACATGTCCAGCACCGTGCCACGCTTCTGGCGGCACGAGTGGCAGCACTCGGTATTCGCGCGCTCGCTGCAGTTGCTGGAGACCGACATGGCTTACGTGGATGGCCACTACGTGCTGCCCACCGGCCCCGGCCTGGGCGCCCGTCCTGGTCCCCGTTTCTGGGATTACGCCGAGCTGGCGACCTGAGAAGGCGGCGCCGCCATCACGGTGGCGGACGACCGCGGCGCCATCTTCACGCCGAGCCAGGCGACGCCGAACGCGATGGGGTGCAGCGTCGCCATCAGCACGAAGCTGCGATCGAAGTAGCCGGTTGAGACCAGACCGGCCACGACCTGCGCCGAGAGCATGCCGCCCAGCGCGCTGCCCGCGCCGATCAGGCCGGACACCGTCGCGACGTAGCGCGACGGATACAGATCGACCACCAGCGTGCTGATGTTGATCTGGAAGATGAGGTGGGCGAAGGCTACGGCCGAGCCGATGGTGAAGAGCAGACCGAGCGCAGGATGGAAGGCGGCAAACAGGCCGACAGGGGCGAGGATCGCCGCGCCCGCCATCGCCACGAGGCGCGCACGCGTCGGCGCCATCCCGCGCTTCACCAGCGCGCTGGAGATGGCACCACCGCCCACGCTGCCGACATCCGCCGCGAGATACACGACCCAGGCCAGCGAAGCGACGGCGGCTAGCGACATGCCGCGCACGTCGTTGAGGTACTTGGGGAACCAGAACAGGTAGAAGTACCAGACCGGATCGGCGATGGCGCGGGCCAGCACCAGCGTCCACAGCGTGCGATCGCGCAGCACGCGGCTCCAGCGGGTCACTTCGGATTCGGCTTCGGCCAGCTTTGCCGGGTGCGGCTCGCGTGGGTGGAACCAGAGCCACGCGGCCATCCACACGAGGCCGGCCGCGCCCGTGACCATGAACGCGGCGCGCCACCCGTACACGAGTGCGACACCACCAATCAGCGGCGGGGCCAGCGTCGCCCCGACCATCGCGCCGGCAGTGTAGATGCCGTACGCCATGCCCTTCTCGCCGGGGCTGAAGTGCTCGGAGACCACCTTGGTGCCGACGGTGTAATTGCCCGGCTCGCCGAGGCCGAGTGCGAAGCGGGCCGCACCCAGCTCGAACGCGCTGCGCGCCATGCCGGTCAGCAGGTTGGCCACCGACCACCACGCGACGAACAAGGCCAGCGCCACGCGCGAGCCGAGCCAGTCGGTAATGCGGCCGGCCAGCAGGTAGGCGATGGTGTATGCGAAGAGGAAGGCCTGCACGACATGCGCATAGGCGGAGTCGGTGATGCCGAGATCCTTCTGGATCGTCGTGGCGAGGATCGATAGCGCCTGGCGATCCAGGTAATTGATCACCGTGGAGACGAACAGGAAGGCAAGCAACGCCCAGCGCAACCGGTCGGGCCTCGCTTTCCCTTCGTCTTCCACCATGCCCCTATCCCCTTTCGACTGGTCGGCCGACCGTATTACTAAAATAGCAACACGTCAACGCCGCTTTCGTCAGGCGATTTCCAACGCCGCCGCCCGCAACGCCTCGACCAGTTCTGCCGTGGCGTTCTCGGGAATCCAACCCGACATCGCCAATCCCGCGACCACCGGCTCGCCAGTCGTGACGGCGACGATGTGGTGATCGCGCTCATCCGCGACGTGCACGCGCGCATAGCCTTGCGTGCGCGGCGCCTCCAGCGCGGCCAGCAGGCTCTCGATGCCCTGCGGGAACATCGGGATCTCCTTTCCCGCATAAAGCTCGCGGACTTCCTCGTCGGGCAACTGGGCCAGCAGCATGATGCCGATGCCGCTGGTCGTGGCCGGCAGCACGCCGATGCGGCCAAGGCCACGCGCGGCCTCGATGCCCGGCGGCGCGTGGAACAGGTAGCTCACGCTGTCGTTCCACAACACGCCCATGGCCACCGTGTGGCCGAAGCGGCGGAGCCGTTCCAGTTCGGGCAGCGCCCGGCGGATCAGGCCCGATGCGAACAGGCTCTGCGCGGCCAGCACGTGCATGCCGGCGCCCGGGGCGTACTTGCGATCGGAGGTCTGGCGGACGATGCCCATGTAGGCCAGCGTCTTCAGCAGGCGGTTCACCCGCGTCGTGTTCGCGCCGAGCTGCCTGGCCAGCTCCCGGCAGCCGACCGGCTCCGGCGCGGAGGCCAGGGCCTGCAGGGTGAGGATGCCGTCGATCAGGCTCTGGTTAGGCTGGGCATTGGGCTTGGCGCGCATGGCGCACAGAGTAGCCGTACCGCGGAGCCGTGGCGATCCTCGCCCGCGGTGGAATAAGTTTGGCAAAGCATGAAGGCGCTGTACGCGACTAAGGTACGTGGCGACGCGCCTCTCGCAATGACCCGCATCCGCCTACCGAGGACCCGCCCATGGCCGTGTTGCTCGCCGTGAACGTCGGTTTACCGCAGGACATTCCCTGGCAGGGGAAGATCGTCCATACCGGGGTATGGAAGCGCCCCGTGGGAGGGCGCGTGATGGCGCGCCGGCTCAACCTCGATGGCGACGGGCAGGGCGATCTCGGCGGGCATGGCGGTGAACACCGCGCGGTCATGGTTTACCAGGCCGCGTCGTATCGCTACTGGGAAGCCTTCCTCGAGCGGAGCACGCTCGAGTATGGGAGCTTCGGTGAGAACCTCACGGTCGATGGCCTTCCCGATGACGAGGTCTGCATCGGCGATCGCTACCGGATCGGTGATGCCTTGTTCGAGATCACCCAGCCGCGGGTGACCTGCTACCGCGTGGGCATGCGCATGGAGGAGCCGCGCATGGCGAACTTGCTCGTCTCGCATCGGCGGCCCGGCTTTTACTTCCGAGTGATCGAAGAAGGCCTGGTCGGCGCGGGCGATGCCATCACGCGGGAAGTGCAGGGCAGTGGCATGACGGTCGCCGAGATCGATGCGCTGCTCTACCTGCCGGGCAAGACGCCAGCGAAGCTCAAGCGCGCCACGCAGATCCGGGCACTGAGCCGGGGCTGGCGCCAGTCGTTCGAGGACCTGCTCGCGGCGGGCCCCGGCGCCAGTGGCAACGCCGGCCTGAGCGGGCCCGCGCCCGAGCCGGCGGCGTGGAGTGGCTTCCGTGAGATCCGCGTGGCTTCCATCAACCAGGAAAGCTCGCTGGTGCGCTCGTTCGTACTGGAAGCGACCGACGGCGCGCTGCTGCCGCGCGCACGCGCCGGGCAGTTCATTGTCCTCCGCTTGCAGCCACCGGCACCGCGTGCGGCGATTATCCGGAGTTACTCGCTTTCCGACACGGCCACTCCCGGGCGCTACCGCATCTCGGTAAAGCGCGGCACCGGCGAAGGCAGCCAGTACCTGCACGACGCTATCAAGGAAGGCGACCGCTTCGGCATCAGCGCGGCGCGCGGCACGTTCTGCCTCGTCGACGACGCACGGCCGGTCGTGCTGTGGGGCGCAGGCATCGGCATCACGCCGCTGCTGGCCATGTTGCGCGAGCTGGCTGCGGCGGCGCCGCGGCCGGTGTTCTGGATTTATGGCGCGCGCGACGGGATGGATAACCCGTTCGCCGATGAGGTGGCGGGGTTGCTTGGCGCGATGCCTTCCGCGAAGCACCTGCTGGGGTTCAGCCGGCCGAATGCGCATGACCGGGAGCAGGCGAGCTTCAACGTCGAGGGACACATTGGCATTGATGATCTTGTTGCGCTTGGCGTGCCGGCCGATGCACGCATCTATCTTTGCGGGCCTACCCGCTTCCTCCAGGACATGCGTGGGAAACTGCTCGCCGCAGGCCACACCGACGTGGCCTCCGAACTGTTCGGCGGCCAGGAGGCATTCGAGCCGGGCATTGTCGGCGCGCAACGGAAGGCGCCGCATGCACCTGAGGGTGAAGAGAGCGTGGGACCCACGGTGTCCTTCGTACGAAGCGGTCTCACCGTGCACTGGGGCACGAAGTACATGAGCCTGCTGGAACTTGCCGAAGCGTGCGACGTGCCGGTGCGCTGGTCATGCCGCTCTGGCGTTTGCCATAGCTGCGAGACCGCCCTAATCGGCGGCAGCATTGATTACACCAGCGAGCCGCCTGATCCACCAGCCGATGGGCGGATACTGATCTGCTGTAGCCAGCCGCGTGGCGACATGCAGGTTGACCTCTAGGGCAAGCGGTTCATTCGCTGGCGCGAATGCATGTTTTGAGCGGCTGACGCCGCCTCGCTCTTGTGTGGTTGAGGAAGCTGCGGGTGGGCAGGCCCTTGGGGCCGCCAGGCGCGGACCTGCGGACCGGGCCGTAGCTACTCTCCTGCGAAAATTGATACGCCACGCGGCCCTCCGCTCATGTCGGCCCCAAGGGCCTGCCCACCCGCGCCGCCAGCCCAGAGGTTCACGATGGGAGAGCGAGCTACGTGCAGCGGCTCGCTCGTAGGAGCGCGCCCTGCGCGCGACGCCGTTCGCCTCATCGCGACAGGGCCTGTGGCGGTGGGGCGAAAGATGTCGCGCGCAGGGCGCGCTCCTACAGGGCGTCGCGCTTCGTCTTGCCGGCTTGTGCGGCACGAAACGGAATGTGTCGACTCGGGGGCGGGGGGGGGGGGGGGGGGGGCGCGCGCGGGGGGGGGGGGGCGCGCCGACG
>NZ_JBQCFT010000361.1:0-5213 GCF_051958795.1 Luteibacter sp.
CAAGCTCGCCGCGCGCGTCGGCGAAATCATCGTCAGCGATACCGTCGCCCCCGCCGACATGGCCAGCCTCGCCGGCCAGGGCATGCTTGGCGTGGTCGCCAGCGCGGGCAGCATCTACTCGCACAGCGCGATCCTGGCGCGCAGCTTCAACCTGCCGATGCTGGTGGGTACGAAGGACGCGCTCGCCACTATCAACGATGACGACCTTGTCCTGATCGATGCCGAGCACGGCGAGGTCATCGTCCACCCCACCGCCCAGGATCTCGCCCGCTACCGGCAGTGGCAGCGCCAGGCCGCCGCCGAAGGCCGCCGCCTCGCTGAGCTCGCCTCGGCCCGGACACTGACCCGCGATGGTGCGCATGTGCGCCTGTTCGCGAACGCGGAGCTCGCCGGCGATGTGACCCTCGCCCGCTCACGCGGCGCCGACGGCGTGGGCCTGTATCGCTCCGAGTTCCTGTTCCTGCGCCAGCGCGGCCTGCCCAGCGAAGACGAGCAGTTCGCGGCGTACCGCGACGTCGTGCTCGGCATGGGCGGCCTGCCGGTCACCATCCGCACGCTCGATCTCGGCGCCGACAAGGCCGATGCAGCCGGGCTTGCCATCCGTGGCGAAGACAACCCGGCGCTGGGCGTGCGCGGCATCCGCCTCTCGCTACGCTACCCGGATATCTTCCTGGTCCAGCTGCGCGCGATCCTCCGCGCCGCCTGCTACGGCCCGGTGCGCGTACTGGTCCCGATGGTCACCCACATCGGCGAGCTCATCGAGGTCCGCAAGCTGATCAAGAAGGCCCGCGAGCAGCTTTCGCTGGAAGGCCAGGAACTGCCCGAGCGCCTCGACATCGGCGCCATGATCGAAGTCCCCGCCGCCGCGATCGGCGTAACGTCGATCCTGCAGAAAGCCGACTTCCTTGCCATCGGCACCAACGACCTCGCCCAGTACACGCTGGCCGCCGACCGCAACAACGATGCGCTCGAAGGCATCTACGACCCGCTACAGCCGGCGTTCCTGCGCCTCATCGCTCACATCATCGCCTCGGCGCGCCGAGCGAAGAAGCCGGTAAGCCTGTGCGGCGAAATCGCCGGCGACACCCAGTTCACCGCCCTGCTCCTGGCCATGGGCCTCGAGGAATTCTCGATGCACCCGGGCCAGCTGCTACAGGTCCGCGACCGGCTGACTAGCCTCGACTGCGCTGCGCTACGTCGTGCCGCGCCGCACCTCTTCCGCTCGCATACGCGGGATGAAGTCGAAGAGCGCTTGCTGGCGGTAGTCGCCAAGCAGGATGGCTGCGCCGGCGCAGCCTGAGTCACACGTTCAAAAAGTACGTGCGCTCCCCAACGCAATGTGGGAGCGCGCTTGCGCGCGATAGCGACACGACTGCCGCTTATCACCCTGATGCACCCGAATGCCCACGCCGAACCATAAGCGGCGGCCGAAGGATCGCGCACAGCAGCACACCAGCGAACAGTCCGGGCATCGCGCCCATTGTGGCGACAGGAATCAGGTTGTCGAAGGATACGGTCCCGCGCACGTAGAACAGGGTTGGCACGACGTAGACCGACACACCAATAACTACCGACAACAACAGCGTGCTCGTCCACGCCACGGCGTGGCTTCGACGCATCCATGCCATGAGCGGCCATGCGATGAAGAGCGATACCGCGAGCGCGAAAGGCATGCCGATCAGGTACCCGATTTCGAGCATGCCGATGGCATCGCTTAGGCTAAGGTGCGCGTGCTCCGGCCCCGACCACAGCCAGATCCAGCAGAGCACGCCTGGGGGCGCAGCAAAGCTGGCTACAGTCAGCGCAAGGGGCAATGGCACTCCTGATAGTGACTGCCGCTCGGTTACCGCACGCTCCATGGTCCACCCTCATCTTCGCCAGTGGGTGGAGATGCTAGGGGCCTGCCCTAGCAGGACAGTGGCCAGACGAAGACTGGGGGACGGCCGTGTTCGGACAGTCGGCTGCTCACCGATGCGTCAGCCACTCCGTCGCCCGGTCGAGCACGGCCTCATCACCGACGCGCTCGTCCGGTTCGACAGCTTTGCCGAAGACCTGTCCATGCCGGTCAACGTCGATGGCCCCCTTCAGCGCGAGCTGGCTGCCATCGGCCAGCCGGAAGAGCGCGTTGCCGCTTGCCTGCCCGGAGGTTGTTGTACCAAACGATCGGGTAAGGGGCCTGCCGTGGAAGGCGATGGCCACCATCTCGCCCGCACTCGACGTATGCGGCCCAAGGATCACCGCGACGGGAGCGGCGGCAAGGTCGACGGCGGGCTTTCGTTCGAAGGAGAGCTCGCGGCCAGCGTAAACCTTGTGATCTGGCTTGCCCGGTGTACGGTAGGCGCCCACCGGCTCGCTGCCCAGCAACGACTGGATAGCCCCGAGCATCGGAGGTACTGCACCGCCGGTGTCCTTGCGCAGGTCGACGATCCAGCCGTGCGTCACGGAAGGCGCGTCGTGCTCGATCGCCGTGGCGATGGTCTCGACGTAGTGCCGTCGCGCGTCGTCCGGCCCGGTGAAGCCCGGCAGCATCACGTAGCCCACGCCACCGGGTAGCACTTTTACGACGGGCGTCTCGCGCGTTCCGTCGTTGTTCGCCGTGGATGTCGCCCACGCGGCGTCCATGAAGAAGCTGTGGCCATCGTCGAGCTTCTTGATCGCGTCGCGAATCACGGGGTACGCCTTGGCCGCCGGTTCGCCGCTCGCGAGACCCGTATGCTCAACCTTGAGGAACGCGTCCCAATCGACCGCGCCAGCGGCGAGCGCATGCGCGCGGATGGTCGCGACAGCTTCATCCAACAACGCCGGTGCGTCCACATTCACGGTGGCGGCGTCTGCGACGGTGAGCCGCAGATGACTGGCATTAGCTTGCCCGTCGCCAAAGAGCAGCACGCCCAACACCACGTCCTTCGCGTCCTTGGGGATGGCAAGCCGGACGCTGCGCAACACCGCCGGCTCACCGTCGCGCACGGCGAATCGTTGCTGCGTGGTCTGGAACGTATGCGCTTCTGGCGTCGGGCCGTCCGTGCGCAACCAGATCGCCGCGTTCGAGGCACCACCGGTAGTCGCCAGGTTAGCGGTCAGGGTGATGTCCTTGCCGACGAATGGCGCGGCATCGAACCCTGCCATCAGGCCGCCGGCGGGACTGCTGCTGCCCGGCTGACGAGACACCGTCACGGCGGCACCTTCGGCCGACCAGAGCTTGCCGGAGGCATTCACCGAGTAGGCATGCCTGTCACCGACCGGTACCCAGGTCATGGTCGGCGGAGGGCCCTGGGACCCCGCTGCCGTCTTCACACACAGGATCAACGTGAGTGCGGCGAGCGACCAGTACGGCTTGCGCATGCGATATCCGTCCGACGTCTGTCATTCGAGTTGATCCGAATGCTAGAGCGGTTTGCGCGGTATTTCTGTAGGCGGATGCCTACAATGTGTGCAGCGTCGGAAGCCTGCGGCTCGCTCAGCCGCTAGGGTTGGATACGTGGAAGGCAGAAACCGTTTGGCATGAAATTGTACATACCAAGTAGACGATCTGCTCTGTTGGAGCTCCCAGGTAACCCGGGCCAGTGGTGCCGTCGTCATTCGCAATCGTTCCGAAGACTTCCATCGGACAGCCGCATACCGGGCACTCGCGCCGGCAAAGGAATGGTTCAAACAGAAAGGGGCTACCGCCAAAATGGTGTGTGGGCACGGCAAATTTGTGTAGACCACTCTCTTTCGGCACTGATTTCCCATTGAAATTCATGTCGTTCAACGTCGAAACAGCGAAGTAGTACTGGTTTCGTTGTTCGCGGAAGCGGCGCTCGGGAAACACGTCCGGATACCCCTCATAAGGAAGGAAGCTGACCGGTTTCGCCCATTGCTCGGGCGGAAGCACTTCAACCCTTCCATCCCGAACCTGATAGTTGAAGTCCGCACCACAGGTCCAGTCGTAGAGCAGCGGCAACGGACCTTCCCAAGTCATTTCCTCCAGCGGTTCGAGGCCAGCTTCAAGGAACGCAAACTGCAAGAGGGGCAAGCCCCCGCCCGATAGGGCGCCGGGTAGAGGGCACGTACCTCCAAGCCACACCGGGCCACGCCCATCGGCCTCGCCAGGGTTTACTCCGTGACGCGCTGCGTAGACCAGTTCATACATAAGGGAAGGCTATGCCCGAGTGAGGGGGCGCGCAACCAGCGATGGCGGCTACTGGCCCCGTTTGGTCGAGGTGTAATTCGCGCGCCAGTGCGCTTCTATATGACCTGGCTTCGCTGAAAGCGGGCCGCGAGTGGGTACCACCCGGGGGAGCTTTTACACACTGCCGAAGCCGCCTCATGCGGCTCGCAGATGGATCCCTAGCGCCTGCATGACACGCATGACAGTCGCGAACTCGGGATTTCCGTCCGAAGCCAGTGCGCGGTACAACCCCTCTCGCGATATTCCGGCAGCTCGCGAAACACTCGTCATGCCGCGCGCTCGTGCGATGTCACCCAGCGCCGCACGAACAAGGCTGCCATCGCCCGGATCCTCATCGAGGCAGGCGTTGAGATAGATAAGCTGATCTTCCTCGGTGTGCAGGTGATCCACCGGATCCCAGCGCGTGAATCGTTCTTTCATTGGTCTGAATCCCAAGCGGCGGCGATTTGGATCGCCCGACGAATATCCCGGTCCTGACTTGACTTGTCTCCTCCCATCAAGAGGACCACGAGTTTTTCCGCGCGGTGGATGTAGTAGATCCGGTAGCCAGGGCCATAGTCGATTCGAGCTTCCCTTACGCCGTCCCCCACGTGCTTGACGTCACCGAAGTGGCCGAACTCCATTCGACGCAACCGGGCGTCAATTCGCAGCCTGGCGTGCCGGTCACGAAGCCTTGCGTGCCATCGCATGAAGGACTCTGATTGTTCGATTGCGTACATGACGCAACCGTAGCCCATAGGTTACACCCGTGAACCATGGACTACAACGCGCGGGCCTGTTCCTTACGCGACGGCGCGCCCGACCGCCAATAAACCTGGTGTGCGAGCGAGGCTTAGACTCCACCGTCAAGACATTCCCCCAAAAGAAAGGGCCGGCAAAAGCCGGCCCTTTCCAGGTTCAGCCATCGCAAGCCATCAAGCCGCCCGCGATGCTTCTATCTTCTCCGCCTTGGCGGCGACGCCCGCCTTCAGCTCATCGCTGTCGAAGTCATCCACCGAGATGAACTCGGCGACTTCGTCGCGCACGCGCTGCAGCAGTTCGC
>NZ_JBQCFT010000362.1:0-4956 GCF_051958795.1 Luteibacter sp.
CCAGCCGTGGTGATGATGCGGCGACCATGCTGCGGACGCTGGCCGCGCTCGCCAAGGTCGACGGGCGCGTCACGGCGTTCCTCGAGCCGATCGCGCTGTACATGACGAAGGACCTCTACGAGGCCGGCGACGGCCAGTGGCAGTTCGGCTACCCGGCACAGGGTGAAGCGATGCCGCTGGGCGAGGGTCGCGTGTACAACGACGCCGCCGACGACCTGGTGATCTTCACCTTCGGCAATGGCGTCCCGATGAGCCTGCGCGCCGCTCGCCGGATCGAAGCTGCACGGGGCTGGAAGGTGCGCGTCGTGGACCTGCGCTGGCTGGTACCGCTCAACGACGCTTTCATCGCCGAACAGGCCAGGGGCGCGAAGCGGATCATGGTGGTCGACGAGGGGCGCAAGAGCGCAGGCGTGGGCGAGGGCGTGATCACGGCGATCGTCGAGGCCGGGCTCGGCGCGACCCCGCTGCAGCGCGTCGTGGGCGTGGATACGTTCACGCCGCTGGCTGGCGCGGCATTCCTGGTCCTCCCGGGCGACGACGACATCGTGGCCGCCGCCGACAAGCTGGCCTGAGAACAGTAGGAGCGTCCTGTGGGAGCGTGCTTGCACGCGATGGGTGCTCGCGGCACGGCCCATCTCGCGCAAGCGCGCTCCCACAAATGCACTTTAAGACGTCGTCGTGGCCTTGCTGCGAACGAGGACGGGTCCAGTGGGACCCGAGCAGATCACCCGGTTACGGCCACCCAGCTTCGCCGCATACATCGCCTGGTCCGCGCGCTCGATCAGCGACTGGACCGTGTCCGCCGGCGTGCGGATCGCTACGCCGATGGACACGGTGAGCGCCTCTTTCTCGCCGATGTGCACATCCAGGCGGCTGACGCGACGGCAGAGGCGGGTGGCGATCTGCACCGCGTTCTCGCGCTCCGCACCCTGGAGCAGGGCGACGAACTCCTCGCCACCGTAGCGGCCAAGCAGGTCGCTCGGCCGCAGCTCATGGCGCAACGCGCCCGCCACGGCGACCAGGGCGCGGTCGCCGGCGGCGTGGCCGTGCCGGTCGTTCAGCGATTTGAAATGGTCGAGGTCCAGGAAGAGCAGGGCGATCGGCCGGTTCATGCCTTCCTCGAGCGTCGCCAGCGCCGCATCCGTCCAAGCCCGGCGGTTCAGTACGCCGGTGAGCGGATCGGCATCCGCGAGCTGGCGGGCCTTATCGCGATCATGGCGAATCGTGAGGGCGCGGTCCGAGAGACCGATGGAGAGCACGATCGCCTCGAAAGCGCCGATGGCGATGGCAGCATCCGGCAACCATGGCGCATCGGCGAACATGCCCTGCAGTTGCGCCCCGCAGGCGGCCGTAAGCAGGAGCAGTGGCGTCCAGCCGACCAGGAAGAACCACGCATGGCGTGAGCCGCGCGCCGCGGCGATCGCGCCTGCGACCAGGAGCAGCAACGCGCCAAGCAACAGCAGCGGCTGCAGCAACAGGTGGGCCGTGCCCACCAGCAGGGCAACGCCGGTCATCTGGCAGAAGGCGATCATGGGCATCCCGACGGCGAACGCCAGCACGGGCATGCGCAACAGGGGCACGTAATCGTCGATCTTGCAGAAGCGCAGCATGAACAACGCCGCGAATGTGACCGACAGGGCGGTCGCGATCGTGGCGAGGGCATCGCCCATTCCCGCAAGGCTCTGCAGTTCCATCGGGTGGAAAATGAAGCCGGTCTTCACGCCCTGGATCAGCGCGTAGCAGACCAGGTAGGCGGCATACCAGCCGAAGGTCATATCGCGCAGGATCAAGGCGAAGCACAGTGCCATCAGCCCCATGGCCACCATGACGGCGAAGCAGCTGCTGGCGAACATCAGCCAGCCTGCATCGTCACGCAGGTAATCCGGCCAGCTATCGATGGCGATGGTGACCGCGCCCGGAGGCTTGGCCGTCGGCTCGAACTTCAGCAACAGCGGGCGCGAGGCAGGCACGGTATCCGGGATAGCGAAAACGAGCCTGCCGTGGCCATGCAACGCTGAACCGAAATCATCGAGCGAGGTGGTCAGCTTCTGGCCTGAGCCGAGGAACAGGCTCACCTTGCCGGGTCCGGGGTTGTGGATGCTCAGCACCCGGCCACCCTCGGTCCAGGGCGGCAGTGCGCGCAAGATCACCCAGGTGCCGCCCTCGCCCGAGCGAAACACCTGCATGCGCGTGGGGTCGAACGACGGCAGGGACGTGGTCCATGCCTCGGTCAGGACCTTGGCAGGGTCATCGCCCGGGCGAACGTCACGGTAGTTACCGGTGAGGGTGGTCCCCGCGTGGGCGTGTCCAGCGACGGCCAGCAGCACGCAGCAGAGCACCGCCTGGAAAAGGCGGGTGATCGCCGTAAGTTGCTGCCCCTGCTTACCCATGCCCGAATCCTGCGAATGACACCGCGGCGCGCCTATGGCGCGCGGCCTGGATCCGATGCGATCAGAAGAAAGCGCCGTCTCCCCTCAACAGCGCCCTCATTGTGCACTGGTGCCGAAACTGTGTCGCGTCTGCCGTTTGGGCTAGGTGAAGACCCCGGCGTCAGGGCGCCGGGGCAGTGCGTCAGGGCGCTGGGGCAGTGACGGCCAGGCCGGCATAGCGCTCCAGGAGCTGGGCCTGGGCGTTCCGGACGGGGGCGCCCGCGGTCGGCTGGACCAGCACGTAGGTGCCATCCGCCTGTTGCAACCAGGCCGAGTGGTTGTCGGCCAGGTACAGGTCCAGTTCCTTCCTGACCCGCTGGCGCAGCTTCTTGCCCTCGATGGGGAAGCAGGTCTCGACACGGCGGTCGAGGTTGCGCTCCATCATGTCGGCGCTGGCAAGGTACAGGTCCGGCTCGCCATCGTTATGGAACCAGTAGACGCGGCTGTGCTCCAGGAAGCGACCCACCACCGAACGCACGCGGATATTGTCGGAAACGCCCGGTATGCCTGCCCGCAGGCAGCACATGCCGCGCACGATCAGGTCGATCTTCACGCCGGCCTGGCTGGCCCGGTAGAGCGCGCGGATCATCTTCGGGTCGGTGATGGCGTTGAGCTTGCAGACGATCTCGGCCTTCTTGCCGGCCGCCGCGTTGGTGGCCTCGCGCGCGATGAGTTCGATCAGGGTCTTCTTGAGGGTGAACGGCGCGTAGAGCATCCGCTTCATCTTCAGCGCCTTGCCCATGCCGGTCAGCAGCCGGAACAGTTTGTGCACGTCATCGCACAGGGCTTCGTCGGAGGTCAGCAGGCTGTAGTCGGTGTAAAGGCGTGCGTTGCCCGAGTGGTAGTTACCGGTGCCAAGGTGCGCATAGCTCACCAGCTTGCCGTTCTCACGGCGCTGCACATAGGCCAGCTTGGCGTGGGTCTTCACGCCCACGACACCGTAGGTCACCACGGCACCGGCCTGCTGCAGGCGCGAGGCGAGGCTCAGGTTGGATTCCTCGTCGAAGCGCGCACGCAGTTCCACCACGGCGGTGACTTCCTTGCCGGCACGGGCGGCTTCGACCAGCGCATCGACGATTTCGGAATTCGCGCCACTGCGGTAGAGGGTCTGCTTGATCGTCAGTACCTGCGGATCCTTCGCGGCCTGGCGCAGGAAATCCACCACCGGCGAGAACGACTCGAACGGGTGGTACAGCAGGATGTCCTGCTTGCCGATCACGGCGAACATATCCTCCGCATCCGCCAGCGCCTTGGGCAACGCGGGGACGAACGGGGGGTACTGCAGGCGTGCGTATTCCGGCTTCAGCGTCATCTCGAACAGGCGCGCGAGGTTCACCGGGCCGTTTACTTCGTAAAGCGAATCCGCATCCAGCGCGTACTGCTTCAGCAGGTAATCGACCAGCGGCTTCGGGCAGTTATCGGCCACCTCGAGACGGACGGCGTCACCGTAACGGCGCGAGAAAAGTTCACCGCGCAGCGTGCGGGCCAGGTCTTCCACATCCTCCGGGTCGATCGAAAGGTCGGCGTTGCGCGTGAGGCGGAACTGGTAGGAACCAAGCACGCGCATGCCCGGGAACAGATCGTCCGCGTGCGCGTGGATGATCGACGACAGCAGCACGTAGTTGTCGCCGTCCTCGCACACGTCGGCCGGCAGGCGGATGATGCGCGGCAGGATGCGCGGCGCCGGCACGATCGCCAGGCCCGAATCGCGGCCAAACGCATCGGTGCCTTCGAGCTGCACGATGAAGTTCAGGCTCTTGTTGACCAGCCGCGGGAACGGGTGGGTCGGATCCAGGCCGATCGGCGTGATCAGCGGCGCGACCTCGTGGCGGAAATAGCGGCGCACCCACAGCTTCTGCTTCTGCGACCACTGGTTGCGGCGGACGATGCGGATGCCCTGGTCCGCCAGCGCGGGCAGGATTTTCTCATTGAGGATCGCGTACTGGCGCTCGATCTGTTTGTGCGCGATCTCGGAAATTTCGGAGAGGACGCGGCGCGGCGGAATGCCGTCGGCGCCGATGACCTCATGGTCGAAGGCAATCTGCTGCTTCAGGCCCGCGACGCGGATCTCGAAGAACTCATCCATGTTCGACGAAAAGATGAGCAGGAACTTGAGCCGTTCGATCAGCGGCTTGGTTTCATCCAGCGCCTGGTCGAGCACGCGGATGTTGAACTGCAGCTGCGAAAGCTCGCGATGGATGTAGAACGACGGGTCGTTCAGGTCGATGGCAGGCACTTCCACCGGGGCCGGGGCCGGCTTCGCGGCGGCCACTTTCGCAGGCGCTGTGGGTTCGGTGGCGTTCGTCATCGTGTCCAAGCGTCAGTCCTCATCGCGGTTCGCGACGCCCTGATGGTACGCCGCCCGGGGAGGATATGACCGTGCCTTGACACACTCGTGACACCGTTGGGCCGGTGTAGGGTTGTGGGGGGGGGGGGGGGGGGGGGGGGGGGCGGGGGAGCCCCCCCCCCCGCCCAAACACAGCCCAAGCCCGGCGGGGGGGCGGGAGCGCGAGAAGACCCAAGAGCC
>NZ_JBQCFT010000363.1:0-9496 GCF_051958795.1 Luteibacter sp.
CCACAACCCCCCGGGGCGGCGGGGCGGGGGGGGGCTCTGTCTCCCCCCCCCCCCCCCCCCCCCCCCCCCCCGCTCCCACAATGTTTTTTGGCGGTCCAGACCCGCGAAAGGCCTCAGCGGCGCGGGTCGAAATCCTTGAAAGCGTCTTTGAATTCCGCATAAGCCGCTTGTTCTTCATGCGTTTCCGGGACCGGAACGCGGATTTCCAGCACCACGATCTGGTCGCCCGGCTCGCTGCCCGGCAGGCCGCGCCCCTTGAGGCGCAACTTGCGGCCCGACTGCGAGCCCGCTGGGATGCGCAGGTCCACCGCCCCGCCCAGCGTGGGCACGGCCACCGTGGCGCCCAGCGCGGCTTCCCACGGCGAAATCGGCAACGTATGCGTCACGGTGCGGCCATCGAGGCGGAACCGGGCGTCGTCACGGATGTTGATCTCCAGCAGCAGGTCGCCCGACGGGCCGCCACCGCTACCCGGATGACCCTGCCCGCCAAGACGGATGGTCTGGCCGCTGCTGATCCCGGCCGGGATCTTCACCTCGAGCACGCGCTCGCCGCCCGACGAATCGTTCAGCACCACGCGGGTCTTGCCACCGTTGTAGGCAGTCTGCAGGTCGGTATCGATCTTTGCGTTGATATCGCGCCCGCGGCGCGCCTGCGCCTGCTGTGACCGGCCCCGGGCACCGCCACCGCCGAACAGGCTTTCGAAGAAATCGCTGAAATCGCCACGGCCGGCTCCGCCGCCCATGTCGCCGAAATCGAAGCCACCACCGCCCTGGCCCCAGCCCGGCGGCGGCCGGAACTGCTCGCCCTGGCGATAACCGCCGGCGCGGAACTGGTCGTACTGGCGGCGCTTCTCGGGATCCTTCAGTGCCTCGTTGGCCTCATTGACGGCCTTGAACTTCTCTTCCGCACCCGCTTCCTTGTTCTTGTCCGGGTGGTACTTGCGCGCCAGCTTGCGATACGCCGCCTTGATCTCGGCGTCGGTCGCTTCGGGTTTTACCCCAAGAATCTCGTAATAATCCTTGAACTCCACAGGCTCTCCCGCCGGGCTTGTGTCGAAATATGAAATGGAAAAGGCCCGCGGTGGTCCAATCCACCGCGGGCCAGATAGCCAAGCTTAGACCGAATCAGCCCGCGGCGTTGACCGTAATGCGACGCGGCGCGCTTTCCGCCTTCTTCGGAATGCTGATTTCCAGCACGCCATTCGCACCGGAAGCGGTAATGCCCTCGGCATCGGCGCTTTCCGGCAGCGTGAAGCTGCGCTTGAAGGCACCCGCCACGCGCTCGACGCGGGCGTACTTGCCTTCGGTCTCGCTAGCGTAGGCCTTGCGCTCGCCCTTGAGCGACAGAACGTTCTTGTCCATCTGGATCTCGATGCTGTCCAGCGCAACGCCCGGGATGTCGGCCAGGATCAGGAACCGGCCGGCCTCTTCACGGATATCGACGCGCGGCGCCCAGGCGTTCTCGCCGGCGGCTACCGGAGCGGCGGCCTCGCCCGCGAAGAAGTGATCGAACACATGGCGCAGTTCATTTCCAAACACCGGCGCACGACGAAACGCTACATGACGAACCTGGTTCATCTGTCTGACTCCAAAAAGGTTTTTCGGCCCCGCGGCCGTCTGGAAACAAAGATAGGTTCGCTGACGAGCGATTCAAGGGGGCTATGAGGCGCCCGCGTAGGAGCCCACCCTGTGGGCGACATCTTTCGCAGCAGCGCCGAGGCCCTGTGGCGCTAGCGAACGGCGTCGCCCACAGGGTGGGCTCCTACGAGGCATGCCGGTGCCATTACACTCGGGCAATTCCCACCACGAGGCAGGCCCCATGACCATCGCTGTCGGCGACAAGATCCCCGAATCCACCGTCACGTACTTCCAGGACGGCATCCAGACCGCCTCGACGCTCGACCTCATGGGCACCGGCAAGGTTGTGCTCTTCGCCGTGCCGGGTGCCTTCACGCCCACCTGCTCCAACAAGCACCTGCCAGGCTACATCCAGCACATCGACGACTTTGACCAGCGCGGCGTGAAGGTGTTCTGCGTGTCGGTAAACGACGCGTTCGTGATGGATGCATGGGGCAAGGAGCGTGGCATCCCCGCCAACCTGCACCTGCTGGCCGACGGCAATGCCGCGTTCACCAAGGCACTGGGCCTGGAGCTCGATGGCACGAAGAACGGCATGGGCATCCGCGCCAAGCGCTTCGCCATGTACCTGGAGGATGGCGTGGTGAAGGTGCTGAACGTCGAGGCGCCGGGCGAGTTCAAGGTGTCGGCGGCTGAGGCGATGCTCGAGGCAATCGATCGCTAAATGCCCGCGGTCCCGTCGTAGGAGCTCACCCTGTGAGCGACGCCGTTCGCGATGACGCACAGGGCCTGTGGCGGCGAGGCGAAAGATGTCGCCCACAGGGTGGGCTCCTACGAGAGCGAAAAAAACCCGCCTTTCGGCGGGTTTTTCGTTTTACTCGCTGTCGCCGTCGACCGGCCCGGATTCCACCGGCGGCATGTCGGCCGCGGCTTCACCGTTCGGGGTTTCGCCGGCGCCCGGCAGGTCGCCCTCGCCTTCCACCTCGGATTCCTCCTCGGCTTCCAGGCGGACGACGCCGATGAGCGTCTCTTCCTTCGGCAGCTTGATCAGGGTGACACCCTGGGTGTTGCGGCCGACCTGGGCGACTTCCGACACGCGGGTGCGCACGAGCGTGCCCTGGTCCGAAATCAGCATGAGCTGCTGGGTCTCGGTGACCTGCGTGGCGGCAACGAGGTTGCCGTTACGCTCGGAGCATTGGATGCCAATGACACCCTGCGTGCCGCGGCCCTTCTTCGGGAACTCTTCGAGCACGGTGCGCTTGCCGAAGCCACGTGCCGTGGCGGTGAGGATGTCGCCATCGCCGTGGGCGACGATGAGCGAGACCACCGTGGCGTCGTCGGCGAGCAGCATGCCACGCACGCCGGTCGCGGTACGGCCCATGGAGCGCACCTTGTTCTCGTCGAAGCGCACGACCTTACCGTTCGATGCGAACAGCAGCACGTCGCTTTCGCCGTTGGTCATGGCCACGTCGACCAGCGCATCGCCCTCTTCCAGGTTGATCGCGGCCTTGCCCTTCTGCAGCTGGAACGCGAACTCGGTGAGCGGGGTCTTCTTCACCGTACCCTTGCGGGTGGCGAAGAACTCGTAGCAGTTCGGGTCGTAATCGCGGATCGGCAGGACGGCCTGGACCTTCTCGCCCTCGCCCAGCGGCAGCAGGTTCACGATGGGCTTGCCACGCGCCCCCGGGCCGGCTTCCGGCATCTGGTACACCTTGAGCCAGTACACGCGACCGGTGCTGGTAAAGGTGAGCAGCGTGTCGTGGGTGTTCACCACCCACAGCTGCTGCACGACATCCTCATCCTTCAGCGCGGATGCCGAGCGGCCCTTGCCGCCACGCTTCTGCGCGCGGTACAGGCTGGCGGCCTGGCGCTTCACGTAACCCGTGTGCGAAAGCGTGACCACCACGTCTTCCGGCGCGATGAGGTCGAGGACGTTGAGGTCTTCCTGCGAGTGCTGGATCTCGGTGCGGCGGTTGTCGCCGTAATCCGTGCGGATCTGCTCCAGCTCGCCGCGGATGACTTCCAGCAGGCGGGTCGGGTTTTCCAGGATCTCGATGAGGCCACGGATGGTCTCGAGGATCTCGCGGTACTCATCGCTGAGCTTGTCCTGCTCCAGGCCGGTGAGGCGGTGCAGACGCATCTGCAGGATTTCGGTGGCCTGGGCTTCGGACAGCTGGTAGCCGTCGTCACGCAGGCCATCGCGCGGATCCATGTCTTCCGGGCGCGAAGCCTCGGCGCCGGCGGCGGAGAGCAGCGCCTTGACCAGGCCCGGTTCCCACTTGCGGGCGACCATGCGCTCACGCGCTTCCTGCGAAGACGCCGAAGTACGGATCAGCTCGATCATCTCATCGATGTTGGCGAGCGCGACCGTTAGGCCTTCGAGGATATGGGCGCGCGAACGGGCCTTGCGCAGTTCGAAGATGGTGCGACGGGTGACGACTTCGCGGCGATGGCGGATGAACGCCTCGAGGATGTCCTTGAGGTTCAGCAGCTTCGGCTGGCCATCGAGCAGGGCCACCATGTTGATGCCGAAGGTGACCTGCAGCTGGGTCTGCTGGAACAGGTTGTTCAGCACGACATCGGCCATGGCATCGCGGCGGATCTCGATGACTACGCGCATGCCGTCCTTGTCGGACTCGTCGCGCAGCTCCGAGATGCCCTCGATCTTCTTTTCCTTGACCAGCTCGGCGATCTTTTCGATCAGGCGGGCCTTGTTCACCTGGTACGGCAGCTCGTGGACCAGGATGGTCTCGCGGCCGTTGGCCTCGGTTTCGATGTCGGTACGGGCACGGACAAGGATGCGGCCGCGACCGGTGCGGTACGCCTCGACGATGCCGGACGAGCCGTTGATGATGCCCGCGGTCGGGAAATCCGGACCCGGGATATGGGTCATCAGGTCGTCGACGCCCAGCGAGGGATCTTCGATCAGCGCCAGCACGGCGTTGATGACCTCGGTCATGTTGTGCGGCGGGATGTTGGTGGCCATGCCCACCGCGATGCCCGCGGAACCGTTGACGAGCAGGTTCGGCACGCGGGTCGGGAGGACCAGCGGCTCGCTTTCGCTTTCGTCGTAGTTCGGCCCGAAGTCGACGGTTTCCTTGTCGATATCGGCGAGCAGCTCATGGGTGAGCTTCGCCATGCGCACTTCGGTGTATCGCATGGCCGCGGCGTTGTCGCCATCGACCGAACCGAAGTTACCCTGGCCATCCACCAGCATGTAGCGCAGCGAGAACGGCTGCGCCATGCGGACGATGGTGTCGTAAACCGACGCATCGCCGTGCGGGTGGTATTTACCGATGACGTCACCGACGACGCGGGCGGACTTCTTGTATGCCTTGTTCCACGAGTTGCCCAGTTCGTTCATGGCGAACAGGACGCGGCGGTGCACGGGCTTCAGGCCATCGCGTACATCGGGCAGTGCGCGTCCGACAATGACGCTCATCGCGTAGTCGAGATAGCTCTGGCGCATCTCGTCTTCGATGTTGACGCGGATGACTTCTTTGGCGAGTTCTGCCATCAATCGGCTTCCTGGGTGTCCGTGTGAATGCCCCCGCCGGCCGTGGCGATCACCCTCAAGGCGGCACGGTCGGCTCAACCCGTCGATGATAACACAACGGGTGTTGAAATGACAGCTAAAAAAGTCGGAAATTCAATGAGTTACAGGGGTGTTTTGGCGCTTACGGAAACATGATCCGCATCTGTTCTTCATCCGGCTTCAGGATGACGCCACGCTCGGTCACGATGGCATCGATCAGCTCGGCCGGGGTGACGTCGAAGACCGGGTTCCAGGCCTCCGCACCCTCGATCACCGTGCGGGTTCCACCGACCGAAAGCAGCTCGGTGGCGTCGCGCAATTCGATCTCGATGTCGTCGCCACTTGCCGTCGCCATGTCCACCGTGGTGGACGGTGCGACCACCATGAACTTCACGCCGTGGTGGCGCGCGGCGATCGCGAGCTGGTAGGTACCGATCTTGTTGGCGGTGTCGCCGTTGGCCGCGATGCGGTCGGCACCGACGATCACCCACTTCACCTTGCCGTCCTTCATGAGGTGCGAGGCCGCGGAATCGGCGATGAGCCGGGCCGGGATGCCATCGCGCACGAGCTCCCACATGGTGAGGCGCGCACCCTGCTGCCACGGGCGGGTTTCGCCAGCGAAGACCTGCTCGATGCGGCCCGCCTCCACGCCCGCGCGGATGACGCCCAGCGCCGTACCGTAGCCCGCCGTCGCCAGCGAACCGGTGTTGCAGTGGGTCATCACCTGCGAGCCGGGTTCGATCAGCGCGGCGCCGAGCTCACCCATGTGGCGGTTGGCGGCGAGGTCTTCCTCCTGGATCGCCTGGGCTTCCGCCTCCAGCGCGGCGGCGTCGGCGCCCGCGTCCATGCGCGCCTTCATGCGATCGAGCGCCCACATGAGATTCACTGCCGTGGGCCGCGCCGCGCGCAGCGTGGCCATGGCTTTCGCGAGATCTTCCCCACCCTGCGCGGCCAGGACCACGCCCCATGCCGCCGCGATGCCGATGGCCGGCGCACCGCGCACGGCCAGGTCGCGGATGGCCCGGGTGACGTCATCGGAGTTCACGCTGTCGAACCAGATCTCCTCCGCCGGCAGACGGCGCTGGTCGAGCAGACGGAGGCGATCGCCGTGCCACTGGACGGCGCGAATGGAGTCGTGGGAGGTGGTCGGATTCATGCCGGGATTATCGCATCCCCGCCGGCAAAACGCTGTTGCAGCTCCGGTAGGAGCCCACCCTGAGGGCGACGCCGTTCGCGATGGCGTACAGGCCTCGACGGTGAGGCGACGGATGTCGCCCACAGGGTGGGCTCCTACAGGGGAGTTAGCGGCTTTTCAGCCAGTCGTGGATGGCTGGGGGGACCAGTTTCTGCGCGCGGCCGGAGACGTAGATGCCGATGTGGCCGCCGGGGAACGGGAGCGCGGTGTAGTCCTTGCTACCCACTACGTCCTTCAGCGGAATGGATGCGGCAGGCGGCACCAGGTGGTCCTGCTCCGCGTAGATGTTCAGCACGGGCTGGGTGATCGTACCGAGGTCGATGGTACGGCCACCAATCGTGGCCTTGCCCTTGATCAACAGGTTCTTCTGGAAGAAATCGCGCGCGAACTGGCGGAAGGTCTCACCCGCCTGGTCCGGGGAATCGAAGATCCACTTCTCCATCCGCAGGAAGTTTTCCACTTCCTTCGGGTTATCGAGGATGTCGACCATCGCGACATACTTCTGCTGATTCAGCCGCAAGGGTTTCAGCGTGAGGTACGCGAAGTTCATCAGGTCGGCGGGGATATTGCCGATCGTATCGACGAACAGATCGATATCGACGTTACGCGCCCAATGCGAAAGCATGTTGTCGGGCGTGTGGAAATCGACGGGCGTGACCATGGTGACCAGGTTCTTCACCTTGTCGCCGTGCAGCGCGGCGTAGCACAACGAAAACACGCCGCCCTGGCAAATACCGAGCAGGTTGATGGCATCGAGCTCATGGCGCTTGCGAATCACATCGACGCAGCGATCGAGGTAACCATCGATATAGTCCTCGAGCGTGAGCCACCGATCCGCGCCGTCGGGATAACCCCAATCGATGAGGTACACGTCTTCACCCTGCTCCAGCAGGTTGCGCACCATCGAGCGATCTTCCTGGAGGTCGACCATCCACGGCGTGTTGACCAGCGCGTAGCAGATCAGCAGCGGCACCTTCGCGGCGGGCTTTTTCGTGCCCTTGAAGTGCCAGAGCGTCAGTTTGTCTTCGGTGTAGATCGCTTCGCGCGGGGTGGTGCCGAGCTCGATGGGGCCGACGTTCTTCAGCGTCTGCATCCCCGCCTCCACCTTGCGGCGGAACGCCTCGACTTCCTCGCGGGCGCGCTCGGGATCGATGTGAAACGGGTTAGCGCTCATCGTGCGCGAGACCCCGACTTTGTCACCTTCGCAGACTGACTGGCTTTCGTAGCCTTCGTAGCCTTAGTGGCCTTAGTGGCCTTAGTGGCCTTCGTGGCCTTTGTGACTTTGGCAGCCTTAGCGACCTTGGCGGCATCAGCGGCTTTTGTGGGAGCGGCCTTGGCCGCGATATCGCCACCCGCACCACGCAACGCGGCAATCTCCGAACGCAGCGCTTCAACCTCAGCCTTCAGGCCATGCATCTGCCGCAACTCACGGCGCACCGCCTGCAGGCGCTCACCGAGGCTATCGACCTCGCGACGTGTCGGCAGGCCGACCTGCGCCGCGACGCGCTCTACCTGCCGCTGCTGTAGCACCTTCAGGCGCATCTGCGCATTCACGAGCGCGGCGTACACCTCCTGGAACTCCGCCGACATCGCTGCATCGGCGTAGCTCTCTTCGGAGAAGTTCACCCAGCGGTCGTAGATGGCACGCAGGCTATCGGCATCGGCAGGCATGCCCTGCGAGCGCAGCGTCTCGCCGGCGCGCTCCTGCACGCGCTGCAGTAGTGCCTGGTAACGCGCGTAATGCTGGGCGTATTCGATCCATGCGAGCAGCAACGCCTGCTGCTCCTCCTGCTGCTCACGAGTGAGCCCAAGCGCGGGCATCGACAAGGTCTCGCGCGCCACGCGCGCCCAGTCATCGAAGCCCTCCGAGCCTGGTTGGGCGCCTGGAGGCGGCCCATAGCCGAATGGAGCGAAACCAGTGCCCGGCCCGGGCTGCCCAAAGGGCGGCGTGCCGTGGGCGAACGGCGAGGCTGGCGGCTCACCCGAGGTGAAGGCGCGCATCCAGTCGCCGTAACCACCCAGGCCCGCGAACAGGCGACCCACGATGTCGGCGGAAGGCGCCTCGGCCGGCGTGGCGCCCGGATCGAACTGCCGCGCCCAGGATTCGACGCCCTGGCGCACGAAAGCCTGGTACTGGTCGATGAAATCGTTCGGTTTATCAGCCATGGGCGTATGGTACGGCACCGAACGCACAACGACATTAGCGTTGTGGGAGCGCGCAACACAAAAAGCCCGGCACCTTTCGGGGCCGGGCTTTTTGTCGTTACCGGGGCGGTGATCAGCCCGCGGCGTTTTCTTCTTCGGTCACGGCCTTCATCGACAGGCGGATACGGCCCTGCTTATCGACTTCGAGGACCTTCACCTTGACGATGTCGCCTTCCTTCAGCTTGTCGGAGACCTTCTCGACGCGCTCGCTGGAGATCTGCGAGACGTGCACGAGGCCGTCCTTGCCCGGCATGATGGTGACGAACGCGCCGAAATCCATCAGCTTCGCGACCTTGCCTTCGTAGATGCGGCCCGGCTCGACGTCGGAGACGATCTGCTCGATGCGCTTACGGGCGGCTTCGGCGGCTTCACGGTTGACCGAGGCGATCACGACGTTGCCGTCGTCCGTGATGTCGATGGTGGTGCCGGTCTCTTCGGTGATCGAGCGGATGGTGGCGCCGCCCTTGCCGATGACTTCGCGGATCTTGTCCGGGTGGATCTTGATGGTGAGCAGGCGCGGGGCGTACTCGCTCATCTCCGAACGGGCTTCGGTGATGACCTTGGCCATCTCGCCGAGGATGTGCAGGCGACCACGCTTGGCCTGGGCCAGCGCCGTGCGCATGATCTCTTCGGTGATGCCGTCGACCTTGATGTCCATCTGCAGCGCGGAGACGCCATCGGCGGTACCGGCCACCTTGAAGTCCATGTCGCCGAGGTGGTCTTCGTCACCCAGGATGTCGGAGAGCACGACGAAGTCGTTGCCTTCCTTCACCAGGCCCATCGCGATACCCGCGACCGGCGCCTTGAGCGGGACGCCAGCGTCCATCATGGCCAGCGAGGAACCGCAGACCGAGGCCATCGACGAGGAACCGTTCGACTCGGTGATTTCCGAGACGACGCGGACAACGTACGGGAACTCTTCGATCGTCGGCTTGACGGCCTGCACGCCGCGCTTGGCGAGGCGGCCGTGGCCGACTTCGCGA
>NZ_JBQCFT010000364.1:0-4465 GCF_051958795.1 Luteibacter sp.
CTTGGCGCCATACATGGCCTCGTCGGCGTGGCGCAGCAGGAGTTCCCCTTCGACCGCGTCGTCCGGGAAGAAGGCGATACCCACCGATACCGTTGCCTGCAGCTCGGAGCCGTCGTCGAGATGCAGGGGCACTTCCATCGCCTGCACGATTTTCTCGGCGATGCGCAGCACGTCCTCGCGCTTGATGATGTGGCGCAGCACCAGGGTGAATTCATCGCCCGCGTAACGCGCGACGGTATCCGACCCGCGGACGCTCGCGCGCAGGCGCCGGGCCACCGCGGAGAGCACCTGGTCACCCACGGCATGGCCGAGGGTTTCGTTGATGCCCTTGAAGCGATCGAGATCGACGAGCAGCACGGCGAACAGTTCGCCGGTGCGCGAGGCCTCGCGGATGGTGGTGTCGAGGCGATCGTGGAACAGCAGACGGTTCGGCAGGCCGGTCAGCGTATCGACAAGGCCCCGTTCGCGCCCCTGGTCACGTGCGCGGCGCAGTTCCAGCGCCGCGCTGAAGCGCGCCGAGGCGGCACGCAGGGCCAGCTCGAAGACCCGTCCGTCACCGGCGCTGCGCCGACGGCCGGCCAGCATGGCGCCGATCGGGCTGCGTCGCTCATCGAGCAGCGGCAGGAACACGAAAGCGCCAAGACCCAGTGCTTCGATCAGTGGATCGACCAGGGGCTGGGCACGACCGTCGCCAAGCCTGACCAGCGCTTCGCCACCCAGGCATTGCCTGAGCAGCGGCAGGTCGGCGGCCTCGGCCCATTCGACCTGGCCCGGACCATTCCAGATGCGTGCGATGACCTCGGGGCCGGCATCGCTCTCCGGCAGCGCGGACCAGATGCCGACGACATCGAGGTCAAGCGCGTCGGCCAGCATCGCGGCCGCTTCGCCCAGGCCTTCGTCATCGCTGGGGCACGCATCCAGCACGGAAAGCAGCGAAAGCGCGCGCGCCGCGGAATCGCCTGCGCGCATGTCGCGGAACGCCACCGCGATACGGTGGCCGCCCTGCCCGTCGAGTAGATGACGGACATCGACCTCCCCGGGAATCTCGATGCCATCGGCTCTGCGCAGCACGCAAGCCATGCCATCGCCATCGGGCATGGGCCACGCCGCGCCATCCACCATGCTGAAGACATCGCGCAGCACCCTGCCCTGCACAGGCGCGTCATCCGCGCACAAGCGCTGCATGGCGGCACCGGCATCGACAATGCATCCATCCGCGGCGGAAGCGATCACCCACGCGGCGCCCGCGTCGAAGGCGAAGCGGAAATCGGCGTCCACCGCGGGCACGGGCGACGGCGCGGTCTCGACCGCCACGGCCATGCGCACGCGCTGCGCCAGTTCCGCGCCGATGGCGCTTTCGCGTAGCCAGGCGGAGCCGTCGTCCGGGGCGACGGCCAGCGGACCATCGGGCACGAGGTACACCACGGGAATGTCGCGATACGCCGCGAAGCTGCGCAACACGCGCATGCCGAGCCGAACATCGTCACTGCCATCGCCGCCCACGACCGCGACCTGCAGCGGCGGCGCATCCGCCAGCAAGGCCTCGAGCTGGAACGCGTCACGCGCACTGAGCAACACGAAGCCGCCATCCGCATCGAGCGCGTCGAACACGGCGCGGCGGGTATCGCGGCGCGGGGTAAAAATCAGGACGCCGCTCGCGTCGGGGATCTGCATCATCGGTCAGACCACCCAGCGGCCGTCGCGAAGACGCGGCATCACGGCCCGCGCCCCGCGGTCGGCATCGACGCGGACGATGTCGTCATCGAAGGTGGCGAGCAGGCTCGCGCTGGCCCCGAGCAGGACGACGCGACGCACGTGCCCCGTCTGGGCCTTCGCAAGTTGCCGTAAAAGTGCACCGTCTGTCGCGCTCGGGACGCCAGCCGGCATGTCCAGCAGGTACACGCCGAAGTGCAGGCTCTGCAGGATGTAGCGCAGCGCGTCACCCAGGCGGGTGCAGCCGGGTACGCGCATCTGTGCGTCGCGCAGGCTGGTCAGCCCTTCGCCGCCGCGCCACAGTTACACGGCCTGGCCGGTGCGCCGGGCCACCAGGCGGAACTGGTCAACCAGCAGCGCCTGCTCCTCGGCCTTGAGCGCGACGAGGGGGCCGGCGGCCGAGAGGATGCGGTCGAAGACATCCGTTCCTGCGATGGAATCCACTGGCATCGGCCATCTGGCTACTTGACTGGCGCGCAGTATCGGACCTAAGGGAGCGCAGCGCCAGATGCCCGGGCGGTGATGACCATACGGCGGGGTATCTCGCATTCGGCACGGCGGAAAGGTATGGTGATGCGCTCATTCGCCACGCACGACCGCCATGTTCGAAGGACTCCGATTCAAGCACTGGAAGACCAGCGAAGGCGACGATGGCATCGTCGTCCTCAGCCTCGACCGCGAGGGCAGCAGCGCTAACGCGCTGGCCCGCGAGGTCCTGGATGAGCTGGACACCCTGGTGGAACGCCTGGCCATCGAGGGCCCCAAGGGTGTCGTGATCCACTCGCCGAAGCCGTCCGGCTTCGCCGTGGGTGCCGACATCAGGGAGTTCGTCGAGTACGCGCACACCGGCACGGTCCTCGAGAACATCGAGAACGGCCAGCGCATCTTCGAGAACCTCGCCCGCCTGCCGTTCCCGACGGTCGCGGCGATCCACGGCGCCTGCATGGGCGGTGGCACCGAACTCGCTCTCGCCTGTCGCTACCGCATCGCGGCCGACGACGACACGACGAAGATCGGCCTGCCTGAAGTCATGCTCGGCATCCACCCCGGCTGGGGCGGCAGCGCCCGCCTGCCGCGCCTGATCGGTGCGCCGGATGCGCTACCGGCCATGCTGACCGGCAAGCCCTTCAACGCGAGGCGTGCGAAGGCCGTCGGCCTGGTCGACCGCCTGGCCCGCCCCGAGGAGCTCCTCGCGGAAGCCCGCCAGCTGGCCCGCCGCCCGGCGCCGCGCCCGTTCGCGCTGCGTGCGAAGGCATGGGCCACCAACACCCTGCCCGCGCGGCTGATCCTTGCGCCCATGGTGCGCAAGCAGACCGCGGCCAAGGTGCGCAAGGAACACTACCCGGCCCCGTTCGCGCTCATCGATGTCTGGGCGAACGGCGGCAGCAGCATCCAGCAGCGCCTCAAGCTCGAGGCGAAGTCGGTGGCGAAGCTCGCCACCACCTCCACCGCACGTAATCTCATCCGTATCTTCTTCCTGCAGGAGCGCCTCAAGGGCCTCGGCGGTGGCATCGATCACGGCATCAAGCACGTCCACGTCGTGGGTGCGGGCACCATGGGTGGCGACATCGCCGCATGGTCGGCCCTGAAGGGCTTTGACGTGACCCTGCAGGATCGCGAACTGCGTTTCGTCGAGCCCGCGATCAAACGCGCCCGCGCCATGTTCGAGAAAAAGCTCAAGGCCGCGGCCAAGGTCGAGGCCGCGAATGCGCGGCTGCGGGCCGATGTCGAAGGCAAGGGCGTGGCCGATGCCGACCTGGCGATCGAAGCCATCTTCGAGAACCCCGAAGCGAAGCACGCGCTGTACGCGGCGATCGAGCCGCAGTTCCAGGCTGACGAGATCCTCGCCAGCAACACCTCGTCGATCCCGCTCGATCAGCTCCGCCAGGGCCTGGCTGCGCCGCAGCGATTCCTCGGCCTGCATTTCTTCAACCCGGTGGCACAGATGCCACTGGTCGAGGTGGTCCGCCACGACCAACTCGACCCGGCTATCGAAAAGCGCGCCCTCGCCTTCTGCAAGGCGATCGGCAAGCTCCCGGTGCCGGTCAAGGGAACGCCCGGCTTCCTGGTCAATCGCATCCTCATGCCCTACCTGATGGAAGCGATGCGCCTGTACAACGAAGGCGTCCCGGGCCCGGTGCTCGATCGCGAAGCGAAGAAGTTCGGCATGCCGATGGGCCCGATCGAACTGGCCGATACCGTAGGCCTCGATGTCTGCGCATCGGTAGGCAAGGAACTCGCGCCGTTCCTCGGACTGGAAGTTCCCGCCGGCCTCGAAGAGAAGCTTGCGGCGAACAAGCGCGGCAAGAAGGACGGCGAAGGCCTTTACGTCTGGAAGGAAGGCAAGCCGGACAAGCCGGACGTCGATCCCGACTATGTGCCGCCGGGCGACCTGCAGGACCGCATGATCCTGCCCATGGTGAACGAAGCCATCGCCTGCCTTGCCGAAGGCGTCGTCGACGATGCCGACCTGCTCGACGCGGGCGTCATCTTCGGTACCGGTTTCGCGCCCTTCCGCGGCGGCCCGATCCAGTACGTGCGTACTGAAGGCGTCGCCGTCGTACGCGAACGTCTGGCGAAGCTGGAGCAGAAGCACGGCGCGCGCTTCGCGAAGAAGGAAGGCTGGGACAACCCGGAACTGGCCACGCCGCCGGCGTAACGCAAGAAGCAGTTGTGGGGGGGGGGGGGGGGGGGGGGGGGGGGGGGGGGGGGGGGCCCCCCCCCCCCCCCCCCCCCCCCCCCCCCCCCCCCC
>NZ_JBQCFT010000365.1:0-4033 GCF_051958795.1 Luteibacter sp.
GGCAGCATCGTGCACCAGCTGCAGCAGAGCCCGCAGTGGAAGAACATGCTCGTCATCGTCACCTTCGACGAGAACGGCGGCTGGTGGGATCACATCGCGCCGCCCAAGGGCGATCGCTGGGGCCCGGGTACGCGCATCCCCGCGCTGGTCATTTCGCCGTTCGCGAAGAAGGGCCACGTCGAGCACACCATCTACGACACCGGCTCGATCTCGCGCTTCCTCACGCGGCGTTTCAAGCTGGAGAAGCTGCCCGGCCTGCAGATGCGTGACGATGCGATGGTGAAGGCAGGTGGGCCGGCGCCGGGCGACCTGACCGAGACGCTGGCCTTCGGGTAACGCGTCGTTGTAGGAGCCCACCCGGTGGGCGACGCCTCTCGCGAAAGGCCACATGACATGTGCTGCACCGTCGCGAAGGATGTCGCCCACAGGGTGGGCTCCTACGGCCAGCGGTGTCGCTAGTGCCCGCCCGTGCCGCCGGAGGCGAACGGCGGCTTCGCGAACCAGATGGCGACCATGGCCATCACGAACAGCAGGCCGAAGAGCCAGAACACGTCGTTCGCGGCGAGGGTCGCGGCCTGCATGTCGACGATGCGGTTGAGGGCAGCGTTCGCCGTCGGTCCCTGCGCGCCGAACATCTGCAGCTTGTCCAGGTACTCCTGCGTCGTACGGTCGCCGGCCACCACGTGTTCGGATAGCACCGCGTGGTGGTAGGTCGTCCGGTGCGAGTACATCGTGGTGCTCACGGCCGTGGCGATACTGCCGGCCAACGTTCGGAAGAAGTTCGACAGGCCCGAGGCGCTCGCCACCTGCTCGTCAGGAATGCCCGCCAGGATGATCTGGTTCACCGGCACGAAGAACAGCGCCACGCCCGCGCCCATCATCATGCGCGGTAGCGCGAGCTCGTGATAAGGCGCCGACGTGTTGAGGTTCGCCATCCAGAACGAGGCCGCCGCGAAGATCGCGAAGCCCACGGTGTTGAGCACGCGCAGGTCGAAGCGGTTCTGGAAGGCGCCCACGAGCGGTGACATGAAGATCGCCAGGATGCCGATGGGGGCGACGACGAAGCCGGCCCAGGTGGCCGTGTAACCCAGGACCTCCTGCACCCACATCGGCATGACGACCGTGCCGCCGAAGAATGCGAACATGCCGAGTGACAGACAGAGCACGCCGACGAAGAAGTTCCGCTTGCCGAGTAACCGGAGCTCGACGACCGGATTCTTGTGCATCAGCTCCCAGGCGATGAGGAAGGTCAGGCAGACCAGTGACACGATCGCCAGCGTGGTGATCGTGTTCGAGGTGAACCAGTCATCGTCGTTGCCGTTATCCAGCATGAACTGCAGGCAGCCCACGCCTACGGCCAGCAGGAACAGGCCGATGGCATCGACCGGCATCTTGACCACCTTCGATTCACGATCCTTGAGGAGGGTGATGGTGATGATTACCGCGAAGATGCCGACCGGGATATTGATGAAGAAGATCCACGACCAGTGGTAGTTGTCGGTGATCCAGCCGCCGAGGATCGGTCCGAATACCGGCGCCACGACCACCGTCATCGCCCATAGCGCCAGCGCGATGGGCCGCCGCGCGGGCGGATAGTTATTGAGCAGCAGGGTCTGCGATAGCGGCACCATCGGTCCCGACACGGCGCCCTGCAATAGCCGGAACACGATGAGCATGGGCATGCTCTGCGCGAGGCCACAGCAGGCGGAGAAGATCACGAACAACAGCACCGAGATCGTAAAGGTGCGCACTTCACCAAAGCGCCGCGCGACCCAGCCGGTGAGCGGCTGCATGACCGCGCTTGCCATGGAGTAGGCACTGATCGCCATCGTGCCTTCGTTGCTGCTGACACCCAGGTTGCCGGCGATCGTGCGGACGGAGACGTTGACGATGGAGATGTCGAGCACCTCCATGAAGGTCGCCAGTGCGACACCCGCGGTCAGCAACGCCAGCTGGCCGCCGTGCAACGGCTCCCGCGCGCCGTTTCCGTTCCCGTGGCCCTTACCCGCCATCGCTCAGCGGCCGCTCTTGGCCGGCACCGGCGTCGGCAGCGCCACCGTGTTCTCCCTGATGATCGCCTCCGCGCGCTCGTCCGCCTGGCCCATCTCCTGTTCGTAGACGTTCGTCGTCGCCAGCGGTTTGCTTCGCGGCGTATCCGCGAGTACCCGACCATCGCGGTCGTGCGTATCCACGGTCACATAGGTGGAAAGGCCGACGCGCAGCGGATGCTTGCGCAGGTCTTCCGGGTCGATCGAGATGCGTACCGGCAGGCGCTGAACCACCTTGATCCAGTTGCCCGTGGCGTTCTCCGCAGGAAGCAGCGAGAAGGCGCTGCCGGTTCCCGCGTTCAGGCCGACGACCTTGCCGTGGTACTCCATGTCGGAATACATGTCCGTCGTGATCTTCACTGGCTGGCCGATCCGGATGTTCTCGAGCTGGGTTTCCTTGAAGTTGCCGTCGACCCACAAGTCCTGCAACGGCACGACGGTGAGGAGATCCTGCCCGGCCTGGATGCGCTGGCCGACCTGCACCTGGCGTCTTGCCGCATAGCCTTCGATGGGCGAGACGATGGCATTGCGGCCGTTGTTGACCCACGCATTGCGGAACTGGGAGCGCGCCTGGATCACGGCGGGGTAGTTTTCAACCGTGGTGCCATCAACTTGCGCATGCGCGGCGGCCGCCTCGCGTTCGGCCGCCTGCAACGCGGCATAGGCCTGCTGCATCTGCCGCTTGCCCGTGTCGACTTCTTCCGCCGACACCGCGCGCCGCTCGAGCAACGGGTGGCGGCGGTTGTACTCGTCGCGCGCCTGTTCGTACTGGGCGCGACGCTGGGGAATCGCCGCGTCGGCCTGGTTGGCCTGCTGGATCTTCGCCTGCGCCTCGCGCACGGCCTGGGCGAGCTCGCCTTCCGCGTTCATGAGCGCAACGTTCGCATCGACGGGGTCGAGCTTGATCAGGACCTGGCCTGCGTGCACGCGCTCGGTCTCTTCCACCGCGACTTCAACGACCGTGCCGCCGACACGCGACGAGATGGTGACCATATCGCCCTTTACGTAGGCGTCGTCGGTCTTCTCGCGCTGGGTGAAGACGAAGATGTAGAGCAACAGCCAGGCGAGGCCGGCGAGGATGAACACTGCCGCGATCACCGAAAGGATGATCACCTTGCGGCGCTTTTTCTTCGGGTGCTCTTCGTCGGTGTCTTTCTTGTCTTCATCCTTACCGTCTTTGTCCTTGCCGTCCTTGTCGCTCTTCTCGTTCTTCTCGTTCTTCCCGTCCCTATCGTCGCCGTCCTTCTTTTCGTCCTTGCCGGCGCTCTCTTTCCCGTCGTCGTCATCGTCCTTGCCGTCCCCGTCGCCCTTACCGGGCTCCGAGGCATCGCCGTACTTGTGCAGGTACTTGTAGCGATACTTGTACGGCAGTGGCTGCTGTGCGCCCTCGTCGTCGTCGCGCGGGATCTCGTTCTCGGTAGTCATCGCGTGGCTTCCTTCGCGGCGGGGCCGGCCGGCAGCGCGGGGAGATCGTCGGCGTAGTAGCCGCCGCCCAGCGCATGGATCAGGGAGAGGTTGGCGGAGAGCATCTGGCTGGTGATCTGCAGGCGCGCATCGCGTTGCTGATCCACCTGCATGTCGGCACGCAGCCAGTCGCGGTCATCGATAAGGCCTTTCGAGCGGCGATCGCCGGCCTTGCGCTGCTGGGCCACCGTCGCGTCGTACTGCCTGTCCTGCTGGGTTCGCCGCGCATCGAGCGTCTGCAACGTCGCGATACCTTGCGCGACATCACCCGCCGCCTGCACGACGGCACTGTCGTATTGCGCCACGGCGCTATCGAGCTGTGCCTGGGCGGTCTCCACCTGCGCGCGCAAGCGGCCGCCACTGAAGATGGGTAGCTGGATCGAGGGCCCGATGTTGGCGAGGCCGAGATCCGTGCGCGTACCGGAGCCCAGGTCGGGATAGGTGCGCAGGAACGCACCGAGCCCCATCAGGCTCACATCCGGGTAGTAGGCCTTGCGGGCCTGGTCGATGTTTTTTGAAGA
>NZ_JBQCFT010000366.1:0-15134 GCF_051958795.1 Luteibacter sp.
GAGCTCGGCCAGGCCCTGGGTCAGGTCCACGCTGAAGCCTTTCTCGCCGGCCTGGCGCAGCACCGAGCACACCCGCGCGTGGGCGTACTGGATGTAGTACACCGGGTTGTCGTTAGTCTGCGAGCGGGCCAGGTCGATATCGAAGACCAGCTGCGAATCCGCCTTGCGCGCGATCAGGAAGTAGCGGGTCGCATCGCGGCCCACTTCGTCGATCAGGTCGCGCAGGGTCACGTACGAACCGGCACGCTTGGAGATCTTCACCTCCTCGCCGCCCTTCATCACGGTGACCATCTGGTGCAGCACGTATTCCGGCCAGTTCTTCGGGATGCCGGCGTCGAGCGCCTGCAGGCCGGCCTTCACGCGGGCGAGCGAACCGTGGTGGTCGCTGCCCAGCTCGGTGATGGCGCGCTCGTAGCCGCGCTGCCACTTGGTGCGGTGGTAGGCGACGTCGGGCAGGAAGTACGTATAGGTGCCGTCGGACTTGCGCATGACGCGGTCCTTGTCGTCACCGAAATCGGTGGAGCGCAGCCACAGCGCGCCGCCTTCCTCATAGGTGTGGCCGTGGGCGACCAGCTCGCGCACGGTCTCGTCCACCTTGCCTTCGCTGTAGAGCGAGGACTCGAGGTAGTAGACATCGAAGCTGACGCCGAAGGCCTTCAGGTCCAGGTCCTGCTCATGGCGCAGGTAGGCGACCGCGAAGCGGCGGACGTCGTCGAGGTTGTCGGCGTCGCCGGTGGCAACGACCACCTCGCCGTCGGCCTCCACGGATTCCTTCGCGAGGAAGGCGCGGGCCACGTCGGCGATGTAGTCGCCGCGGTAGCCGGATTCCGGCCAGCCCGCGTCATCCGGGCCGATGCCCCGGGCCCGGCACTGGGTGGACAGGGCCAGGTTTGCGATCTGCACGCCGGCGTCGTTGTAGTAGAACTCGCGGGCCACCTTGTAACCGGTGGCCTCCAGCAGGCGGCTGATGCTGTCGCCGATGGCCGCCGCGCGGCCGTGGCCGACATGCAGCGGGCCGGTGGGGTTGGCCGAGACGTACTCGACGCCCGCGGAGCGGCCGCCGCCATCGCGGTTGTGGCCGTAGGTGGCGGTTTCCGCCAGGGCGCGCTCGATCTCGGCGTGGAAAGCCGCCGGGGCGAGGAAGAAGTTGATGAAGCCCGGGCCGGCGATCTCGACCTTGCCGACCAGCGGGGAGGCCGGCAGGGCCTCGACCAGATCGGTCGCGATGTCGCGCGGCTTACGGCCGGCGGCCTTGGCCATCATCATCGCCGCGTTGGTCGCGAAATCGCCGTGCTCGCGGCTGCGCGTACGCTCGATGACGAACACCGGGGCGACGAAATCGGACGGCAGCTTGCCGGACTCCCGCAGCGCGCCGATGGCCTGCAGGACGAGTTGTTTGAGCTCTTGTTTCACGGGCTTCGCGACACGGAGATGGAACCGGTAATCCTAGCAGAAAGGGCTCCGCGGGCCGGGCGCGGGGTCCGCGGTATGCGTCCGGGCAGCCTGTGGATAACTCTGTGGGCAATAGCGCGAGGGTAGGCCCCGCAAGGGTCTTCGCGATTCGTGACATCGATGCGTAACAAGCTAAACCCCATCGAATCATGCAGTTATATGCCTGACCTGCGCCGGGACAACAGCTGTGACCGCCAACCGAAAAAAAGCGCCGATGTGCATAAGTCGAATAATGCAAGCCCGCCATCCGCGCGAAAGCGGCACGTCACGGCGTTGTCATTGGCCGCTGTCACACTTTTCTTCGTGCCCGGTGTCTCCCCGGCCCATGGCACGACGGGTTATCGAAGCCCCTCCCTCGACAGGTGACCCATGACGGCGCGAGCGGCACTCGCGCCGTCATTTTTTTGCGCCTAGATAAGGCCCCGGTTGGCCATCGAGACCGGGACCCCAGCCCCGACCACCACGTGGTCCAGCAGGCGCACATCCAGCAAATCCAGGGCATCGCGCATCGCGACGGTCAGTTCGCGGTCCTCGGCGCTGGGCGTAGCGTCGCCCGAAGGGTGGTTATGGACCAGGATGACGCCGCAGGCGTGGTTGCGCAGGCACGCCCGGATCAGTTCCCTTGGATAGAGGGGGGCTTCGTTGATCGTGCCGTTGGACAGGATCTCAAAGCAGATCACCCGGTTGCGGTTGTCCAGGAATATGCAGCCGATGACCTCGTGCCTGAGGTGGGCCAGCTGGACCTTGAGGAAAGCGAACGCATCTTCGATGCAGCTGATGGAGGGGAGCGCGACCATGCCCTCGCCGAGCGAGCGCCGCGCGAGTTCGAGTGCGGCGATGAGCCGGGCCCGTTTGACGGGCCCAACCCCGGGCACGTGCGGCAGCTCGGCCACGCCGGCCAGCAGCTTGCCGACACTGCCGGCGTGGGCGAGCAGCGCCCGGCCGGTGGAGACGGCATCGGCACCAGGGATGCCATTGCCGAGGAGTACGGCCACGAGTTCGGCATCGGACAAGGCAGGGGCGCCCTGCAGCAGCAGGCGTTCGCGGGGGCGTTCGCGCACGGGCCAGGCACGGATCGGCTGGGACGAGGCGTTATCGGACGCCGAAGCGTCCCGGGCGGGCTTTGGGTTGGGGCGGCGGCGGGGCATCGGGTGCTTCCATGACGGGCCCTCCAAATTACGGTCGGGCGTGGGCGCCTGGCGATGGAAGCATTCTGAAAAACGCTGAATCCGCGGCCGCGGGGTTGTGTGGGTGAAATCCGTTAAGCTAACCCGTCCCGTCGCTACGCCAAGTTCCGCCATGATTCTTCGCCAGCGTCGCATCCTGATCGGCGTCACGGGTGGCATCGCCGCCTACAAGATCTGTGAGCTTGTCCGGCGCCTGCGCGATCTTGAGGCGGAGGTGCGCATCGTGATGACCGAGGGCGCCACCCACTTCGTCACCCCGACCACGTTCCAGGCGCTTTCGGGCCAGCCCGTGCGCGTGAGCCTGTGGGATGAGGCGGGCGAAGCGGCCATGGGCCATATCGAACTGGCGAAGTGGGCCGAGCGGGTGCTGGTCGCCCCGGCCAGCGCGGATACGATCGCGCGCCTCGCCCATGGCTTCGCCAACGACCTGCTCTCCACGGTGGTGCTGGCCACCGCCGCGCCGGTTTACGTCGCGCCCGCGATGAACCAGCAGATGTGGGCGAACCTGGCCGTGCAGGCCAACGTCGGCACGTTGCGCGTCCGTGGCGTGCAGGTGCTTGGGCCCGCGGATGGCGACCAGGCCTGCGGCGATATCGGGTCGGGCCGCATGCTCGAGCCGCACGAACTGCGCGACATTCTCGTGGCCTCGTTCGGCGAGCAGCCCCTCCGCGGCCGGCGCGTCGTCGTCAGCGCCGGGCCGACCTATGAAGACATCGACCCGGTGCGCTTCATCGGCAACCGCAGCTCGGGCCGGATGGGCTTTGCCGTGGCAGCCGCTGCCCGCGAGGCGGGTGCCGAGGTGACCCTGGTCGCCGGCCCCGTGTCGCTGCCGACCCCACACGGCGTGCAGCGGATCGACGTGCGAAGCGCGCGGCAGATGCACGAGGCCGTGCTCAAGGCCAGCGACGGCGCGGATATTTACGTGGGCGCGGCGGCCGTGGGCGATTACCGTCCAGCGGATGTCGCCGACCACAAGCTGAAGAAGGCGGGCGGTGAACCGCTACGCCTGGAGCTGGCCGAAAACCCCGACATCATCGGCACGCTGGCGGCCCAGCCCAGGCATCCCTTCCTCGTCGGTTTCGCGGCGGAAACCCGCGATGTGGCGACGTACGCGCGCGACAAGCTGGCCCGCAAGGGCCTCGACATGATCGCGGCCAATGAAGTGGGTGGCGGTCGCGGCTTCGAAGTCGCCGACAACGCCTTGCACCTGTACTGGGCCGGCGGTGATGCCGCGCTGCCCCGGGCCGCGAAGACCGAGCTTGCGCGGCAGCTGGTGGCCCGCATCGCCGAACGATTCCTCGCAAACCATGGATCCCAGTCTTGATCGATATTGAACTGAAGGTGCTCGACGCCCGGCTGGGCGACAGCATCCCCCTGCCGGAACCGGCGACCGACGGCAGCGCGGGCATGGACCTGCGCGCCGCCGTGGAAGCGCCGATCACCCTGAAGCCGGGCGAAAGCGTGCTGGTGCCGACGGGCATGGCCATCCATATTGGCGACCCGGCCTGGTGCGCCCTTATCGTCCCGCGTTCCGGCCTCGGCCATAAGCAGGGCCTGGTCATGGGTAATCTGGTGGGCGTGATCGATGCGGACTACCAGGGACCGCTGATGATTTCGGCATGGAATCGCGGAACTGCCGATTTAACCATCGCGCCGGGGGACCGGATTGCGCAATTATTGCTCGTGCCGGTCGGGCGGGCGCGCCTGCGCGTCGTCGACGGCTTTGCACCGTCACGCCGCGGCGAGGGCGGGTTTGGTTCCACCGGCGTCAACTGATACTCCGGAAGGGTAAGGGGCGACATGGCTCGGATAGCGGGAGGGGTGGGGCGGGGGCCTCGCGTCGATGGTCGGCGGTTGCTCACGCTGGTGGGTGCCACCGTGCTCATCGTCGGGGGCGCGTTCTGTGCCTGGCAGGCATGGCTGATCGCCGATGAGGAAAACGCGGCGGCTGAGGTGCGTTCGGCCCAGGCCGAGGCCGTGCGCGAGCTTTCTGGCGAGTACGCGAACCTGCGCAAGCAGTTCCAGGTGGCGCTGGCCGACCCGACCGTACTGGCCGGCATCGACGACCATGCCGCCGCTGCGGCGCGCCTGCACAGCCTGCTGCCCACGACCCTTGTGGTCGAAGTCTTCAGCCCGGGCATGGACGAAGTGGTCCGCGCCAACTACCGCGAGTTTGGCTACGCCAAGGCTGCACAGCTCATGGCCGCGCTGGGTGCCACCGAGTCACCGTCGGCGAGCACCCAGTCCGCGGATGGGAAGCGCCGGCTCAGCATCGTCGAACCGGTCCAGGCCGGTGGTGCCGTGCGCGCATGGGTCTGGTTGGAATATCCGTTCGACGGCATGGCTACGCGGTTCTCAAGCATCTCCCCGCATGCCGGCCGGCTGGAACTGCGCCAGGGTGACGGGCCGGATAGCCTCAGCCTGATCTCCCATGGCAGCCGGAGTGGAGACGTGGGGCCAACGGGGCAGCGCATCGCTGGCACGGCGCTTTACGTGTTTGCCGCGATGCCGCGGGCGTTCATCATCATCCCGCATTCCGAAGTGCTGGCCGCATTGCTCGCACTCATCGGGCTAGGCGGGGGCGCCTTCCTGCTGTGGGCGCGCAGCCGCCCGGCACCGGTCGTCGAGGCGCCGCAGGAGGAAGAGGACATCCTGGTGGCGGACGTACAGCGCAAGCCGCGCCTTCCGCCTTCACCTGCCGCCGGCGACACCGGCGCGGAGCGGGCGATGCCCGCCTCCCGTGTCGCGCCGGCACCTGGCCCCGCGGCAGCGCCTGTGGTTGTCGACCCGGCGATCTTCCGTGCCTACGACATCCGCGGCGTGGTCGGGAGCACCCTGACGGCCGATGTCGCACGGCAGATCGGCCAGGCGATCGGCGCGGTCATGCTCGAGCGCGACCTGCGCGAGATCGTGGTTGGGCGCGACGGGCGGCTCTCTGGCCCCGAGCTTTCGGCGGCCCTCAGCGAGGGCCTGCGTGACGCCGGCATCGACGTGGTGGACCTTGGCGTGGTTCCTACGCCGCTGGTTTATTTCGCTTGTTTCCAGCTCGGCACGGGTTGTGGCGTAGCGGTCACCGGTAGCCACAACCCGCCGGACCACAACGGCTTCAAGGTCGTGATCGGTGGCGAGACCCTGGCGGAAGACGCCATCGCCGACCTCTACCGCCGGATCAGCGCTGGCGGCTTGCCGACAGGCGGCCACGGCAGCTGGCGTGAGCAGTCGGTCGCGGATGCTTACGTCAACCGCGTGGCTGATGATGTTTCCACCCAGCGCCGCCTGAAAGTCGTGGTGGACGCAGGCAACGGCGCGGCCGGTGAAGTGGCGCCGCGCGTGCTCGAGGAGATCGGCTGCGAGGTGGTGCCGCTGTACTGCGACATCGACGGCCGCTTCCCCAACCATCACCCCGACCCGTCCGATCCGCACAACCTGGGCGACCTGATCGCCGCGGTGCATACGATCGGCGCGGACCTGGGTATCGCGTTCGATGGCGATGGCGACCGCCTCGGCGTCGTGACGCCGGGTGGCGAGATCATCTTCCCTGATCGACTGCTGATGCTCTACGCGCAGGATGTGCTGGCGCGTAACCCGGGCGCCACGGTGATCTATGACGTGAAGTGCACGGGCCACCTCCGCCGCGTGATCCAGGACGCCGCGGGCGTGCCCATGATGTGGCGCACCGGTCATTCGCTGATCAAGGCGAAGATGCGGGAAACGGGCGCGGCCCTGGCGGGCGAGATGAGCGGCCATTTCTTCTTCGCCGACAACAACCGCTGGTACGGTTTCGACGACGGGGTTTACGCGGCAGCGCGCCTGCTGGAGATCCTCGCCGGTGATATCGAGGAGCGCGCGCCGAGCGAGATCTTCGATGCCCTGCCCAAGAGCGTCTCCACGCCGGAGATCCGCTTGCCGCTACCCGAGGGTGTGCCCGCACGTTTCATGGAAGCGTTCCGCGCGAAGGCGGTGTTCGAGGACGCACGCCTCACCACGCTGGATGGCGTGCGTGCCGACTGGCCCGATGGCTGGGGCCTTGTCCGTGCATCCAATACCTCGCCTGCGCTGGTGTTCCGCTTCGACGCGGATAGCACCAGGGCACTCGAGCGGGTGAAGCAGGCGTTCCGGCAGCAACTGCACGCCGTGGAAGCGAAGCTGCCGCTGCCATTCTGAGGCGGGGAGCGGCGGCCGATCAGCCGCCGTTCGGGTTGGCCGCGCGGAGCTGGCGATAGCGCTGGATTTCCGCGGCCATATTGGTCTTCGCCGTGGCTTCCGCGGCCTGCTGGCGCTGAAGCGTGGCGCGCAGGCTGGCAACGGTATTGCGTTGCTCACCGATGCGGGTCGTCAGGTACGGCGGCACCGGCTGCTTCGCGCGCTCCAGGTCGCCCGCGCGCGTCAGCAGGTCGGCCAGGGTCTTTTCCTGGCCCTGCAGGTTCAGCTGCGTGGTCCTCACGGCCTGCTGGTAGTTATCCACCTGCGATTGCTGTGCGGCCGTGAACGCCTGTTCCGTCGGGTAGGCGCTAAGCATCTGCGCGTCATCGCGCTTGCGCTGGTCGATGATCGCCTGGGCGGCCGCCTGCTGGTCGGCGAGCTTTTTCGCAGCGGCGCGCTCGTCCGGGGTCAGCTGGCGATTGACGTGCTGGACGACCATGCCCCGGCTGTTGACTACGTCGTAGCCCGCCTTCATCGCTTCGGAGGTCAGGCTGTCGCTGAAGTACGACTGGCCGGACGCATCTTTCCAGCGGTAGCGGTAGCCGTTGTTGTTCCTGTCATTCTGGGCATCGGCGGCCGAGCTGGCCATGACCAGCACCGCTCCCGCCAGGATGTAACGCACTGCTCGCATCGGTATCCCCTCCTGTCGGGGGAGTATAGCCAGCAGCGCCCCTCGTTCGGCGCATGATCGGCAACCGCGTCACGCCGCGGCGTGACGCGGTCGTGGGTTTGCTCAGCCCTTCACGCCGTATTCCGCGCGGTAGGCGAGCAGGCGGTCGTGCTCGCTGGCCAGTTCAGGGCGCTCGCCGGCGTACGTGAGCACATCGGCAAGGCTGGCGATGGCGATCACCGGGATGCCGAATTGCGCCGCCACTTCCTGGGCAGCGGAGAGCTCGCCCTGGCCACGCTCCTGGCGGTCGAGGGCAATCAGCACGCCGGCGGGTTCCGCGCCCTGGGCACGGATGAGTTCCAGCGACTCGCGCACGGCGGTGCCGGCGGTCATCACGTCATCGACGATCAGCACGCGGCCCTTCAGCGGTGCGCCCACCAGGGTGCCGCCCTCGCCATGGTCCTTGGCTTCCTTGCGGTTGTAGGCCCACGGCACGTCCCGGTCCTGCGTATCGGCCAGCGCGATGGCGGTGGCGGCCGCCAGGGCGATGCCCTTGTAGGCCGGGCCGAACAGCATGTCGAAGGCAACCCCGGAGCGGATGGCCGCCGCCGCATACGAGCGGCCCAGCCGCGCGAGTGCGGCACCGGAATCGATTCGGCCCATGTTGAAGAAGTAAGGGCTCGTGCGGCCGGACTTCAGGGTGAACTCGCCGAAGCGGAGGACATCGCGGGCGAGCGTGAGCTCGATGAATTCGCGCTGGTAATCGTGCACGGCCGTGGGTTCCCGTTGTAAGCAAAGGCGGCCATGGTACCGCGCGCCGCCCGGGCACGCCCCGGTTGCTATCATGGGCGTCTCGCTTATCGATCCGAGGCCCCATGCGCATCATCTCCCTGAACGCCAATGGCATCCGCTCCGCCGCCACCAAGGGCGTGTTCGAGTGGCTTCGCAAGCAGGATGCCGACGTGGTCTGCCTGCAGGAAACCAAGGCGCAGGAAGCGCAGCTGACCGACCCGATGTTCCGCCCCGACGGGCACCACTGCTTCTACCACGATGCGCGGAGCAAGAAGGGTTACAGCGGGGTCGCCATCTATTCGAAGCGCGAGCCGGATGAAATCCGCACCTCGCTGGGCCGCGAGGATTTCGATTGCGAAGGCCGCTATATCGAGGCGCGCTACGGCAACCTGAGCGTCGTGTCGTTCTATATCCCCTCGGGCTCCTCCGGCGACGAACGGCAGCAATACAAGTTCCGGATCATGGAGTGGCTGACTCCGATCTTCCGCGAGTGGGCCGCGAGCGGCCGCGAGTACGTGCTGTGCGGCGACTGTAACATCGTCCACACGAAGGACGACATCAAGAACTGGAGCTCCAACCAGAAGAACTCCGGCTGCCTGCCCGAGGAGCGCGCGTGGCTGGACCTCCTGTTCAAGGAGATCGGCTGGGTGGACAGCTTCCGTGCGATCAAGCCCGATGCGGTGGAATACACCTGGTGGAGCAACCGCGGCCAGGCGCGCGCGAACAACGTGGGTTGGCGCATCGATTACCAGATCGTCACGCCGGGCCTGCGCGACCGCCTGCGCGATTGCTCGATTTATCGAGACGAGCGCTTCTCGGACCATGCGCCGTTCACGGTCGACTATGCCGACTGAGTCGGAGCGGCCCGTGGGGAAAGCCCGGCCATCGATCTGGAAGGCCTTCACGCAGCCTTCGGCATGGACCATGGCGTTCCTCGGGTTCTCCTCTGGCCTGCCGTTCCTGCTGGTGGCGGGTACGCTGGCCTACTGGCTGAAAGAGAACGGCATCGTCCTGAAAGACATCACGATGATCGCCAGCGCGGGTATGACCTACGCGTTCAAGTTCGTCTGGGCGCCGCTGCTCGATCACTGGCAGTTGCCGCTGTTTCGGCGACTCGGCCTGCGCCGTGGCTGGCTGCTTTTCTCGCAGCTTTGTGTCACGGCGGGCCTGGTGGCCATGGCCGTGCTGACGCCTTCAAGCCTCCCGCTGTTCGTCACCGCCACCCTTGTCGTGGCGTTCTTTGGTGCCACGCAGGACATCGCGGTCGATGCGTACCGCATCGAGATCGCGCCGGTGGAATCACAGGGCGCGCTCGTTGCTACGTATGCGCTGGGGTATCGCATCGGCCTGCTCACTGCCGGCGCGCTGGCGCTGATCATGGCCGACCACGCGCCCTGGCCCGCCGTGTACCTGACCATGGCGGCGACGATGGTGATCCCCGTCGCCACGACCCTGTTGGCGCCCGAGCCGGAAGTCGTGCGCGCGACGCCGCGCGGCTGGGCGGCCGCCATGCGCGAAAGCCTCGTCGAGCCCTTCGCGGACTTCTTCCGACGTTACGGCTGGGCCCTGGCGCTCACGACCATGGCCTTCCTGCTCCTGTTCAAGATCCCCGAGCAAGCGACCATCGGTGGCGTGATGAGCCCGTTCTACCGCGACATGGGCTTCGAGAAAACGCAGATCGCCACGGTGACGAAGATCTGGGGCATCTGGATTGGGATCGCCGGCACCTTTTTCGGCGGCGCACTCGTGGCACGCTGGGGCGCATGGCGCCCCCTGGGCGCCGCGATCGTGATCTGCGGGGCCAGCAACCTCCTTTACCTGTTCCTGATCCAGCACCCGGGGGACATCGTGGTGCTGACGCTGGTGATCTCGGCCGAGAACTTCACCCTGGGGATGCTGGGCCCGCCGACCGTGGCGTTCCTCTCGTCGCTGGTGAACAAGCAGCACACGGCCACGCAGTACGCGTTGCTGAGTTCGATGGTAAACCTGCCGGGCAAGGTGCTCGGCTTTTTCGCCGGGGGCATCGCCATGGCACTGGGCTACCAGATGTTCTTCATCATCACGGTGCTCTCGCTCTTGCCCGCGATGATCCTGTTTGCCTGTTTGTGGCCGCGCTGGCGGGATAGACCGCACGGCTGATATGCGCCCCCGCCCCGAATCTGTGTAAGATCCGCGGCACAGGGGGCATGCGCGAAGGAGGTTACGCACGTGCCGGATATCGTGGTGCGACATATCGACGAGCAGATGGCCGAGCGGATCAAGCAGCTCGCCCGTGAACGCCGCTGGTCGATCAACGAAGTAATACTGCACGCGTTGCGGTACGGGCTCGGCTTGAGTCCGGGCGACGTGTTCAACGAGCTGTTGCTCGAACCCGGCGATATCGCGCACCTCACGGGCGCGTGGGACGCCGACGAGCAGCATGCCTTCCAGGAAGCGCTCGCGGCACTGACGCAGGCGTCGCCCGCCTCATTGACCGAGGCCGCAAAATCCTACGAGCGTGGCGCCACCGAAGAACTACGGTAGCGCGGGTTCCATTCAGGGGGCGGCGTACAGGGCGCCGAGCAATCGCGGGCCCCGTGCGCCCGTTACCGCAGGCAGGTTCCCGGGTTCGCCGCGCAAGCGGCGGAACGCGAGCCAGGCAAAGCCCATCGCTTCCATGAAGTCAGGATCGATGCCGAAGGCGTGGCTCGCGTGCAGCGCCCGGCCTTCGAGCCGACTTTCGAGCGCTTGCATCAGGGCCGCGTTATGTACACCGCCGCCACAGGCCACGACATCGGTGGCGTCGGCCGCATGTAGGCGGATCGCATCGGTGATCGACACCGCGCTCAAAGCCAGTAGCGTCGCCTGCACATCTTCCGGCGTGAGCTCCGCGACGCGCGGATGCGCATCCAGCCAGGCGAGATGGAAATGCTCGCGCCCGGTGCTCTTCGGCGGAGGCAGCAGGAAGTAGGCGTCGTCGAGCAGTTCCGCCAGCAGGTCCGGGTCGACGGTGCCCGCCGCGGCGAATCGCCCATCGCGATCGAACGCTTCACCCTTGTGGCGCAGGCACCACGCGTCCATCAGGCCGTTCGCCGGACCCGTGTCGAACCCGGTGACGTTGCCATCCGGCGTGAGCCGCGTGACGTTGGCGATGCCGCCCAGGTTCAGTACGACGCGCGCGCCGCTATCCGGCCGCAGCACCGTGGCGTGGAACGCGGGAACGAGCGGGGCGCCCTGGCCGCCCGCGGCGACATCCGGGCGGCGGAAATCGGCGATGGTATCGACGCGGGTGCGCTCGGCGATCACGGAGGGGTCGCCGATCTGCAGGGTGAATGGATAGTCGCCATCGGGCCGGTGGCGGATGGTCTGCCCATGCGAGCCAATGGCGCGCACATCGCCCGGGCCGACGCCGGCTTTGGCCATGACGGCCAGGGCGGCGGCTGCGAACGATTGGCCGACCGCGACATCGAGATGGCCATAACCATCAAGATCCAGCCGCTCTTCATCCTGCGCCACGGCAAGGATGCGCCGGCGCAGGTTTTCTTCCCATGGATGCACGAGCCCCGCGACGAGCGCGGGGCGGGTGTCGGTGAAGCGGACCAGCGCGGCATCGATGCCATCCGCGCTGGTACCCGAGATCAGGCCGAGGTACAGGCCGTCGGAAGGATGCGGCACGGGTCAGTCGTCGCTCGCGCCGTTACCGGTCTTCGCGCTGGCCAGCTTGTAGTTGCTGTCGAGCTGGTTCAGGCGGGCGAGCTGCGGGCCGACCACTTCCTTCTTGAACTTCGCCATCTGCGAGGCCGGCAGCGGCTCGGGCTTCGGCAGGGTCACGGTCTGAGGATCGCGCTGCACGTTGTTGACGCGGAATTCGTAGTGCAGGTGCGGGCCGGTGGCGAGGCCGGTCATGCCGACGAAGCCGATGGTGGTGCCCTGGCTGACATGCTGGCCGACGCGCAGGTTGGCGAAGCGCGACATGTGGCCGTACGCGGTGCTGATGGTGCCGTTGTGCTGGATGACCACGAAGTTGCCGTAGCCATTCATCCAGCCGCGGAACTTGACGACGCCATCGCCCGCGGCGTGGATCGGCGTGCCGGTGGGTGCGGCGTAGTCGACGCCCTTGTGCGCACGCATCTTGCCGAGGATCGGGTGCATGCGGCCGGCGCTGAACTGCGAGGAGATGCGGGTGAAGTCGACCGGGATGCGCAGGAACGAACCGGCGAGCGGGCGGCCTTCCTCGCTGAAGTAACCGACCTTGCCGTCGGCGTTCTTGAAGCGGTACGCGGTGTAGCGCTTGCCCTGGTTCACGAACTCGGCGGCGACGATGTCGCCTTCGCGCAGGTAAGCGCCATCGCTGTAGACGTCGTCATAGATGACGGTGAAGCTGTCGCCGACGCGCAGGTCCTGCACGAAGTCGATGTCGTACTTGAAGGCATCGGCGAGCTTCAACACCATCGCGTTGCTCATGCCGGCCTTCGAGGCGGCGCCGAACAGCGAGCTGTCGATCACGCCGTGCGCGATGTGCTCGCGGCGCTGCACGTCACGCACCTGCGTGGTGAGCTTCGCGGCATCGCCATCGAGGCGCAGCGTCGCGATCGTCGCTTCATCCTGGTCGAAGCGCACGCCCTTGAGGACGTGGTCCGCACCGACGAGGAACTGGAATTCCTGGCCCGGCTTGATCTGGTGGAAGACCCGGGTGCCGCCCGCGCCGTCGATGACGTGCTGCAGGTCGGTCATGTTGAGGCCCTGCGCAAGGAAGATGTCGGCGAGCGTCTGGCCGGCTTCCACCTGCACGGTCTGCCATTCTTCCGTCGGGACGAGCGGCTTGATCGAGGCCGGATCCATCTTCGGCACGGCGAGCGACACCACGTTGCGATCGACGGGGATAGCCGCGGTGGCGCTGGCGGTCACGGAGGTGACCTTCGGCGACTTCATCGCGCCGGCCCAGGCCGGAATGACCAGGGCCGAAAGAATGACAAGCAGGAACGCGGTGCCCGCGAGGATCCAGCGCTCGCGCGACCAGCTCAGCGGTTCCGACGACGCGTTGCGACTGAACGACCAGTGCGCCGCACGATTGTCATAGAAGTGGGAGTGGCGCCGCTGCGCCTTGCGACGAATCGCCTGCTTGCGCGCGCTGTGTTGCGCGCCTCGAATCTCATCACCCATTGTCTTTCTTGTATCCGCTCGCCCCGTGTTGTCGCGTACCATAACGGCCTCGTGCAAAAGACGTCAACGCCTTTCACATCAAGGCTTTGCATCGCATGTCGCTGTTAACGCACAATTAACCGCGACGCGTCCTTCACATACATTTGTGAAGTTGCGAAACCCATACATACGTACGTAAAGAAGAGAGCAAGCATGAACGACCTGGAGCAGTCGCTGGCGCTGATCGCGCGCGGAGCCGATCAGATCATCAAGGAGGAAGACCTTGAGGCACGCCTCAAGACCGGGCGCCCGCTGCGTATCAAGGCGGGCTTCGACCCGACCGCGCCCGACCTTCATATCGGCCACACCGTGCTGCTCAACAAGATGCGCCAGTTCCAGGACCTCGGGCACCAGGTCATCTTCCTGATCGGCGACTTCACCGGGATGATCGGCGACCCCACGGGCAAGAACGTCACCCGTAAGCCGCTTACCCGCGAGGATGTGCTGGCCAACGCCGAGACCTACGCCGAGCAGGTCTTCAAGGTGCTGGACAGGGAGAAGACCGAGCTGCGCTTCAATTCCGAGTGGTTCGGCAAGATGGGCGCCGCGGACATGATCCGCCTCGCGGCCCAGCACACCGTGGCCCGCATGCTCGAGCGCGACGATTTCGCCAAGCGCTATAAGAGTGAGCAGCCGATCGCCATCCATGAGTTCCTCTACCCGTTGGTGCAGGGCTACGACTCCGTAGCCCTGGAATGCGACGTCGAGCTTGGCGGTACCGACCAGAAGTTCAACCTGCTCATGGGCCGCGCCCTGCAGGAGCACCACGGCCAGCCGCCGCAGATCGTCCTGACCATGCCGCTGCTCGAGGGGCTGGACGGGGTCAACAAGATGTCCAAGTCGCTGGGCAACTACATAGGTATCAGCGAGCCGGCCATCGATATCGTCACCAAGACGATGAAGATCGGCGACGACCTCATGTGGCGCTGGTTCGAGCTCCTTAGCTTTGATGTCTCCCTGGATGAGCTGGCCCGCATGAAGGCGGACATGGCCGCCGGTACCCTGAACCCGCGTGACGCCAAGCTCCGCCTGGCCCGCGAGCTGGCGACACGCTTCCATGATGCGGCCGCCGCCGAACAGGCCATCGCGGGCTGGAATGCCGTGGTGACGGGGCAGGGCGATACCAGCCTGCTTCCGCTGGATGAGATCGCCGCACCCGCCGAAGGCTTCCGCCTGGCCGCTCTTCTTACGGCTGCGGGCGTCACGCCGAGCAATTCGGAGGCGAACCGCAAGCTCAAGGAGCGCGCTGTACGTATCGATGGCGAGGTAGTGGAAGACGCCGCCCGCGTCTTTACGGCCGGTTTCGAGGGCGTGCTCCAGGTCGGCAAGCGCAACTTCGCCCGTATCCGCCTGATTTAACGGCGCTTTCAAAAAAAGTTCACAAAAGGGGTTGCGGGGCGGTCGAAAACCCGTATTATTCGCCTCCCCGCTGACACGGAACGCGCTTCGCGAACGGTGTCCAAGGTCTTCGGATCTAGCAACCACCTCGAAAAAAAGTTTCACGAGGGTGTTGACAGAAACGGAAAATGATCTAGAATGGGCGGCTCACTCAGGACGAAATGTCCTGAAGCGGAAAACGAAATGTTCCCGCTAAGTGGTTGATCTTTGACAGTGTGCGCAGGTGAATTGTGTGGACGCCTTGCGATGGGTTGACGATGTCAAACCAAATGCAAGTGTCCCACTAGAAAGAAAGCCAGAAATGAGTTTTT
>NZ_JBQCFT010000367.1:0-30334 GCF_051958795.1 Luteibacter sp.
GGTGTTCGTCAGCTGGTACGGGCAGTCCGGCGCGCTGACGAAGCGGCAGCCGTACGTGGAACGCGCGAACTGCCACGGGGCGTTCATGCGGCCCGCCAGGACGTTGATATGGCTGTCCTTGAACTGCTGCTCCCAGGTCAGCTGGGCCAGTTCCCACTGGCGCTTCGGGTACCAGTAGCCCTGGATCTTCTGGATGACGCCGATATCGTCGGCGGCGACGCTGTGGCCGTAATAGCGCGCGAACGTGATGTGCATCTTGCCGCCCTCGATCCCGGCGAGCTTGCCCATGTCGAGGTCGGCGCCACCGACCGCGCCACCGCCGTTCGTGGCGCCGAGGCGTTCACCGCCGCGCACGCTGGCTGCCCAGTCATTCGCCCAGACGAAGCGGAGCGAGATGCCCTCGTCACGGAGCTTGTCGACCGGGCCGCCCGCGTCCTTCGGCTTCGCCGGCGTGGTCTGGCGCGGTGGTTCCGCGTCGGGCGTGGTCTGGGCCACGGCGTGGCCAGCGGCCAGTGCGGCAATGAAGGCGAACGTGAAACGGCGAAGCGTCATGTGCATGGGTCCCCGGTGCCGGTGAATCGGCGAAAGCGGGGGCGATGCTGGCCCGCGGGAACCTGCGGGAACAACGCGATGCGCAACCTATCAGGTATGCATGTTCTGCATGTTTGCGCTTACGCCATGCATTTTGTGCATTGCACAATGGCTTGCTGAGCCGCGATGGCGGCGCTCACGTCCCCAGGGAGACCCAGCGTGCCGTAGCGCAACACATAGGCATCGAGGGTCGCACGGAAGCTCTCTTCGGCCGACCAACGCTCCGGACGGGACGCTTCCGGGGCCTGCTCGCCATGCAGCCGGGACAGCAACGCGGCGCATTCACCGCGGTAACCGAGTGCAAGGAAACTCGCCGCGGCGCGGATCACGTCGCCGGAGGGCGCCGGCGTGAAGCCGGCCATGCCCGGCACTTCGGCCAGGTAGGCGTCCTCGCAGAACGACAGCTTGAGCGCCAGGGCTTCGCGGAGGCGCTGGTCGAAATCCTCGCCCTTGTAGCGGCAGCGGTCGCTCCACCAGGTCCAGTAATGGATGGTCTCGCCGAGCGCGTGCAGCGCCTCGGCAGTCAAGGCCGGGCCACCCTGGACCGGGGCCTCGCTGATGACGAAAGCGACGCTTTCGCCCGCGGCGAGGCGGACATGGGTGGCGACGACTTCGGCCCCCGCACCCAGCGGGCGCGAGCAGGCCAGGTGCCAGCCATCCGCTGCCTGCGCCTCGCACTTTCCCGCGCTAGCGAGTGGCGCGGCGCACACCAGGCGGAACGAGGCTTCGCCTTCCGTGCAGGTGATGATGCGGACAAAGCGCCCCGCGGCCACGGCTTCCGCCTGGTCCGCGCGGCCCTCCGCCACGGCCATGAAATCGACGACACGCAGCTCGGCGCCATCAGCGTGGCCCACGGTCTCGAGGACGTTGGTACCCGGGACATAGGCACTAACCCATTCCACCTCGCCGTCCATCTGCACGCTCAGCAGTGCCCGCTCCGGATGCGAGGAGCGCAACAGGCCGGCGCGCCGATCCAGCGCCAGCCAGGCCAGCGCCGCATCTTCGGTGACCCGCCCGTGGCCGCGCATATCGCCAATGGCGAGGCCGCGCGGGGCCGGGGCGTACGCGGGCACGGCCGCAAGCCGGGACTGTGGCATGGACATACAAAGCTTCCGTGGCGCCTGGGGAGGGACGCCGAGCGGCGCGGAGGTTGGGGGTTCGGCCGCAAAATCGGCGTGAATCTTTCGTTGGATGCTTACGCGTTTGTTTAATTCGACCCTGCCCTGCAGCGTAGAATGGCGCCAGGCCAGAACTTCTTGCGAATCAGACCCATGAGCGACACCCGCGTCCCCGGCATCGATGACTACGACGGCCCTGCCGGTGGCTGGGGAGCGCTGGGGGCGGTGGCTCGTGCGCTGAGCGGCCAGATGGCGATCGCGCGCGAGTCCATCGCGCTGCACAAGGTGAACCAGCCGCACGGCTTCGACTGCCCGGGCTGCGCGTGGCCCGACCCGAAGGAAACCTCGTCGTTCGAGTTCTGCGAGAACGGCGCCAAGGCCGTCTCGTGGGAGGCCACCGCCAAGCGCGTGCGGCCCGAGTTCTTCGCGAAGAACACGGTGGCCGAACTCTGGAACCTCAGCGATTACACGCTCGAGGGCCTTGGCCGCCTGACCCACCCCATGGCCTACGACGCCGCCACCGATACCTTCCAGCCGGTGGCGTGGGAGGAGGCCTTCCGCCGCATCGGTGCCGCCTTGCGCACCCTGCCCGACCCGAACATGGCCGAGTTCTATACCTCGGGCCGTGCGTCGAACGAAGCGGCGTTCCTCTACCAGCTGTTCGTGCGCGAGTACGGCACCAACAACTTCCCCGACTGCTCCAACATGTGCCACGAGGCCACCAGCGTCGGCCTGCCTCAGTCAGTCGGCTCGGGCAAGGGCACCGTGCTGCTCGAGGATTTCGACCACTGCGACGCCATCTTCTGCATCGGCCACAACCCAGGCACGAACCACCCGCGCATGCTTTCCACGCTGCGCGAAGCCTCCCTGCGCGGCGTGCCGATCGTGGTGCTGAACCCGATGCCCGAGCGTGGGCTGGAGCGCTTCACCTCCCCGCAGCACCCCGCTGAAATGCTCACGGGTAAATCGGTGCGTATCGCCTCCACCTATTACAAGGTGAAGATCGGCGGCGACGTCGCCGTGTTGAAGGGCATGATGAAGTACCTGGTGGAAGAGGACGCGATCGCACGCGATGCAGGCCTCCCGCCCGTGATCGACCATGCGTTCATCGCGGAGAACACCGAAGGATTCGAGGCGCTCGTGGCCGATGTCACCGCCACGCAGTGGGGCGACATCGAGCGGGTCAGCGGGCTCAGCCGCGGCGAGATCGAGTACGCCGCGTCGATCTACGCGAAGGCGAAAGCCGTCATCGTTTGCTATGGCATGGGCATCACCCAGCACCAGCATGGCACCGAGAACGTCCAGCAGATCGCGAACCTGCTGCTCATGCGCGGCAACATCGGCCGCAAGGGCGCGGGCATCTGCCCCTTGCGCGGGCACAGCAACGTGCAGGGCGACCGCACGGTCGGCATCACCGAGAAGCCGAACGCGGAACTCAATGAAGGCATCCGCCGCGCGTATGGCTTCGAGCCACCCGTGGAACACGGCCACGATGCGGTGGCCTCGCTGCTGGCGATCCGCGATGGCCGCTCGAAGGCGATGATCGCGCTGGGCGGCAACCTGGCCGTCGCCATGCCGGATACCGAAGAGACCTTCGCGGCCATGCGCAAGCTCGACCTGGCCGTGCACGTCGCGACCAAGCTCAACCGTTCGCACCTGCTGCTGGCGAAGGAATCGTTCATCCTTCCCTGCCTGGGCCGCACCGAACTCGATGTGCAGGCGACGGGGCCCCAGGCTGTCACCGTCGAGGATTCCATGTCGATGGCGCATGCCTCCGCCGGCACGCTTACGCCCGCTTCGGAGCACCTGCGCTCCGAACCGTGGATCGTCGCCGGCATCGCGAAGGCCGCCCTGCCCGCCACGCGCGTCGACTGGGACGCGCTGGTCGGCGATTACAACCTGATCCGCGACGACATCGAGAAGGTCTTCCCGATCTTTTACGACTTCAACAAGCGGGTGAACGTGCCGGGTGGCTTCCGCCTGCGCGTCGCGGCGAGTGAGCGCGACTGGGCGACGCCGAGCAGGAAGGCGCAGTTCCTCCTGGCGCGCGGGCTCGACGAGGATGACCGCGTCGAGCAAGGCGGGCTGATGCTCACCACCATCCGCTCGCATGACCAGTACAACACCACCATCTACGGCCTGAACGATCGCTACCGTGGCGTCACCGGCCGCCGCGATGTCGTGTTCATGCATGCGGCCGATCTCGCGGCGCGCGGCCTGAAGCATGGCGATCGCATCGATATCTTTGCCACGGGTCGCAACATCGCCGATGGCCGCCAGCGCGCCGTGCGCGGCTTTACCGCCATCGCTTACGACATCGCCGAGGGTTCGGTGGCCATGTATTACCCGGAAGGCAACGCGCTCATCTCGCTCGAGAACCACGACAGCCACTCGGGTACGCCGACGTACAAATCGGTGCCGGTACGCATCGTCGCTTCCACCGAACCGGCCGCACCGCGCCGAAAGAAGGCTACCCATGCGGCATGACCTGACCCCGCCCGCCGGCAGCGCGCGCCGCATCGTCACGCGCTACGAGCGCGGCCGTGCCGCCGAGGACCAGGACCGGCTCGCGGAAGAGGTGCCCGTCGCGCTGCATTTCGACGGGAAGCCGTTCGCGGTGATGATGGCCTCGCCGGTCGACCTGGAGGATTTCGCCCGCGGGTTCGCGTTGACCGAGAACCGGGTGGAGGACGTACGGGATATCGAGTCGATCGAGGTCCACGAGGTGCTGGAAGGCATCACGATCGATGTGCGCACGCGCCTCGCCGTTCCCACGGCGGTCATGGAGGCGGCGACGATGGGCGCGGACGCGGCGCTGGCCGGGGCTCGCGTGACGACCGGCGATACGATCGAAGCCGGCCCGGCGCTGGGTACGCGTGAGATGCCCGGACGCAGCGGCTGCGGCATCTGCGGTACGCGCGAGCTGGAGGACGTCATCCGCCGCCCGCGACCGGTGGCCGCCGGCAGCAACGTCGCCCCCGATGCCATCGAGCGCGCGCTGGAAGCATTGCGCGCGGAGCAGCCCATCAACGCGTTCACCGGGTCGGTCCATGCGGCCGCCTGGGCGCGCGCCGATGGTTCGCTGATGGTGGTGCGCGAAGACGTGGGCCGGCATAACGCGCTGGATAAGCTGATCGGGGCGATGACCCGCCGCGGCATCGACCCGCGCGAAGGCTTCGCCGTCATCACCAGCCGCGCAAGCTATGAGATGGTGACGAAGGCTGCGGTCGCCGGTATCACCGTCCTGGTCGCGATTTCCGCGCCCACCGCGCTCGCGGTGACGCTGGCGGCCGATTGTGGGCTCACGCTGGTCGGCTTCGCGCGACCCGGCCGCGTCAACGGTTATAGCCGGCCGGAGCGCATTCAGAACCCGCGCATCTGACCCGCTTTTGTGGGAGCGCGCTTGCGCGCGATCGGCGTAACGGCAGCACCTATCGCGTGCAAGCACGCTCCCACGACGGCTGCGCGGGAGCGGTGGTCAGGCGTTGCGACGGCGCTTGAGGCTGTCCTTCACGTCGACATCGAACAACACCGTCGTGGCCACCGTATCGTGGCCGGGGATGTCGAAAACCAAACCGTCCTTGCTCGGCAGGCGCGCCTGCAGATCGAGCAGCTGCGCTCGCGGAACCTCCAGGCGCCATTCGTGCGCATTGCCGTCGAGTGAGCAATGCACGGCGTTCGTCGCGTCGATGGCATAGCGCATGGTGAAGGCGCGGCCGAACGCCGTGGACCCGAGCAGCGCGACATCGCCCAGCAATTCGGCGAGTTCGTCCTCATCGATGCGCACGCGGATAGTGTCGTTTTCCAGTTGCACTCTCATGGGTTCGCCTCGCGCCATTCGTCGGGGGTGTTGCAGTTGGACAGCGCCAGGGGCGTGGTGCCGCCGAGCGACAGTGTGGCGACGCCGATGCGCGCCTGCAATGCGGAGACCGAGCAGGCGCGCCCATCGAGTTCGACCAGCTCGGCCAGTGTCGCGCGCGTCATGGCGTCCAGCGTGAGGCGCATCGGCAACGGATGGCCAGCCCAGCGGGTGGCGCGCATGCGGCGTTCGTCGCGAAGGCGCATGAGGGTCGGCGCGTCCACGTGTGGCATATCCACCGGTACGATCAGCAGCTCGCCGTCATCGAGGGCCGCTGCGACGCTGGCGATACCGCCGATCGGGCCCTTATCGGTCCATCGGTCGGCGATGCCACCGTGCGCCGCGCCGCTCACGACGACCTCGCCGGCGCCAGCGTCGACGAGAACCTCGCGCGTGCGTTCGAGCAGGGTGCGGCCGCCGATGCGCAGCATGGCCTTGTCTTCGCCCATGCGCGACGAGCGGCCGCCAGCGAGGATCACGCCGATCACGGCGCGAGCACCGGATCGAGCGGCCACGCATCCACGACCTCACCGAAGGCGCTATCCGCCGTCAGCCATGCGTTGGCGTCGGTGAAGGGTACGATGCGGTAAGCCGCCTGGTTGCGCTGCACGCGCGCCACCTGGCGGCCCTCCTCGTCGGTTTCGAGGCGGCCCAGGGCGAAGTGCTGCAGGCCGGGGCGTGCCTCGTGGCCTTCGACAAGACGAACACGCGTGGGGGTTTCAGCGCGCAACCCAGCCATGCCGCGTAGTGCCGGCGCGACAAAGAAACGATGGCCGACCGCGACGGCCATGGGATTGCCCGGCAGGCCGAGCACCATCGGGCCGCCATCGAAGCGCGCGGCGAGGATCGGCTTGCCAGGACGGATCGCGACCTTGTGGAACAGCTCGCGGGCGCCCATCGCCGCCAGGGCCGTGGGCACGAAGTCGAAACGTCCCGCCGAGACGGCTCCCGTGGTCACGATGAGGTCGGCGCCCGCCACGCGTGCCTCTTCCACCGCGAGACGGAAGGCATCGCCGGTATCCGGGACGCGGCGGCGCATGAGGAGCACGACACCCCACGAACCGAGCATCGCTTCGAGGAAGGGGCCGTTCGAATCGTGGATGCCGCCCTCGGGCAATGGGCCGCTGGCGTGCAGTTCGCTGCCGGTATTGATGATCGCGACGCGCGGAAGGCGGGCCACGTCCACCGCATCGACGCCGAGCGCGGCGAGCAGCATGATCGCCGCGGCATCGATGCGCCGGCCCGCGGCCAGCGCCGCGCTGCCGCGCATGATGTCGCCACCGGCGAGCCGGATGTTCTGGCCGCGCTTCTCTTCCTGGAGCAGGCGGACGCGATCGCCTTCGCGCTCGCAACGCTCCACGGGGACGACGGTATCGAAGCCATCCGGCACGCGCGCGCCGGTGGCGATCTCGCAGGCTTCGCCGCCGGGGAATGCCGTGGTGTTATCGCCCGCGGCCTGCATGCCGGCGACCGTGAATGCCGTGCCCGCCGGAATCGGGCCTCGACCCTGGCGGATGGCGAAGCCGTCCATCGCGGCGTTATCGAATGACGGAAGCGCCAGCGGGCTCGTCACCGGCCCGGCGAGGATCCGCCCCATGGACAACGAAAGGCCCACCCGCTCGTTGCCGAGCGGCTGGGCCTCCTTCATCAGTACAGCAAGGGCTTCGGCATAGGTAAGCATGGACAAAGCGTACCCGTAGGAGCCCACCCTGTGGGCGACATCTTTCGCGAAGCATGACAGGCCCTGTGGCGTCATCGCGAAAGGCGTCGCTCACAAGGTGAGCTCCTACAAAGGCACGGCGCGCGACACGCGCGGTCCGCCGTCGTCGCCGAGGCCATTCCTCAGGCCTGCTTGCGGGCCTCCTGCACCGCCGCCGGGCGGTAGGCGTGGAACGCCACCGTGGCTGCGGCGCGGCCCTGGCTCAGGCTGCGCAGGGCGGTGCTGTACCCGTCGAGCTGGGCCAGCGGCACGTCGGCTTCGATCTCCGTGCGTTCCTGCTTGTCGGTCAGGTTCACGATCTGGCCGCCGCGGCGCTGCAGGTCGCCCAGCACATCGCCCACCGCCACGCCCGGCGCGGTCACGGAGACGCGCATCACCGGTTCGAGCAGCACGGTGCCGGTCGCCTCCAGGGCAGCCTTCACCGCGATCTGCGCGGCACGATGGAACGCGCCTTCGTTCGAGTCCACGGCGTGCGCCTGGCCATCGAGCACGACCACTTCCGCACCGACCACCGGGAAGCCACGCGGGCCTTCCAGCAGCGCCTGCTCCGCGCCCTTCTGCACCGCCGCCTGGAACTGCTTCGGGATCACGCCACCCGTGGTGCGATCCTCGTAGCGGTTCGCATCGCCTTCCACCGGCGATACCGAGAGCACGACGCGCGCGTACTGGCCGCTGCCACCGGTCTGCTTCGCGAGCTTGCCTTCGATCGGACCCGACGGCCGTGCCGGCGTTTCCTGGTAAGCCACGCGCGGCGAACCCGTGCGCACCTGCACGCCCCATTCGCGGCGCAGGCGTTCCACCATCACTTCCAGGTGGAGTTCGCCCATGCCCCAGACGAGGGTCTCGCCTGTCTCCGGGTCGGTACTGACGCGGAAGGACGGATCCTCCTGCGCCAGGCGCGCCAGGCCATTGCCGAGCTTGAGCAGGTCCGCCGAGCGTTCCGGCGAGAGCCGCCACGACAGCACCGCGGGCTGCGCCTGGATGGTCTCGAGGCGCAGTTCGTGATGCGGATCGGCCAGCGTTTCACCGGTTGCCACGTCCTTCCAGCCCATGATCGCCACGATGTCACCCGCCTCCGCGGTATCCACGGCCTCGGTATCGTCGGCGCGGACCACGGCGAGGCGCCCGATGCGCTGCGTGCGATCGGTACCACTGCGCCATACCGCGTCACCCACGTTCAACCGCCCTGCGTACAGGCGAATGAAAGCGAGCGGCCCATGCGACTGGTTGACCACCTTGAAGACCAGCGCGGCGAGCGGCGCATTCGCATCCGGCGCCACCTGCACATCGCCCTTGTCGGTATGCGCGACCACGGACGGACGATCCACCGGCGACGGCAGATAGGCGACGAACGCGTCGAGCAGCGGCTCGATGCCCACGTTACGGAACGCCGAACCCGGCAGCACCGGCTGGCCGATGCCCGCAAGCGTGCCGCGGCGCAGTGCCGCCGTCAGCGTGGCCGCATCGATCGGCTGCTCGGCGAGCCAGAGCTCCGCCAGCGCCTCGTCCTTGTCAGCCACCGCCGCCACCAGCTCCGCGCGTGCGTTCGCATGCATGGCGCGCTCGGCGTCGGTCCACGGCGTGATGCTGGGCGCGCCTTTCTCATCGAACAGCCACGTGCGTTCGCCGACCAGGTCGTAGAGGCCGACGATGTGTTCGCCTTCGATCACCGGTTGCGCCACGACCCACGGGTTCGCACCGAGCTTCTCGCGCATCTGCACCAGCGTCGCATCGAAGTCCGCGCCAGGGCGGTCCATCTTGTTGACGAACGCCATCAGCGGCACGCCATGCCGGCGCGCCTGGTGCCACACGGTTTCGGATTGCGGCTGCACGCCGGCGACGCCGGAGAAGACCACCACGGCGCCATCGAGCACGCGCAGCGAACGTTCCACCTCGATCGCGAAATCGATGTGCCCCGGGGTGTCGATCAGGGTCAGCCGATGCGGCAGGCCACCTTCCGGCGTCCAGTTGGCGCGCACGGCCGCGGCGCCGATCGTGATGCCACGTTCGCGCTCGAGTTCCATATGGTCGGTGGTCGTCGCGCCATCGTGCACCTCACCGGTGCGATGGATCGTGCCGGTCTTGTAGAGGAGGCGCTCGGTGAGCGTGGTTTTACCAGCGTCGACATGGGCGATGATGCCGAGGTTGCGCCAACGGCCGACGGGGATGGTGGTATCGCGGGTACTCATGGTTGAACAGTTCCAATCAGGGCGCCAGGGGCTCGACAAGATGTCCTTCGAGCGAGGCATTCCCCGAGGCTTAACCGTCGCCCCTGGCGTGGGTGGGACGGATCAGGATCGGGGATCGCGGCAGTTCTTCATGGCACGGTGCTCCGGCAAGGGCTTGGAAATTCGGGTTTGGGGAAATCGGGGCCAAAAAAAAGCACCCTTCCGGGTGCTTTTCGTGAAGCGGTTCGAGGCCGGCGCCGTTACGGCGTAAGGCCTGCCACAAGGCGCGCGCACCCGCGACGCGCCCGTGGGGGCATCGTTGGCAGGTGGATCAATGCGTGCTTGCAGGCAAACATGGCGGCTCTCGGTGAATTGGTGGCGGATCGTACGCTTGGGCCCAGCGGGCTGCAAGCGGCTGGCCCCTATGGTAGGGGCGCCGCCAGCGCTTTCAAGGGGAGCCTGATCTCGGTTGGGCTGGGTGCAATCGCCGCGCCATAGCCCGCACACCCGCGCTCTTAGGCCAGCCGTGCTTGCGGTGGCATACTTGTCACAGACCATTGCAAGGATTCGCATGACTCCGCTACAGCTGACCGCCGTCGAACGCCTCGATCGATGCACCGTCAGGATCACCACAGATGCCGGAAAATCGGGGACCGGCTTTTTTTTCTTTGAGCCGACGGACGCGGCCGGTCAAAGTGAAGGAGGCGGGTACATCCTGATTATCACCTGCCGGCACGTACTCGCAAATGCACAATGCGTTCAGCTAATTTTTACTCTCTTCGATGCTGCAGGCAACGCCGATGTCGTCGAGATCGACGAGCCGCTGACGTCTTTCCAACTGGTCGGCCACATCGACCCTGACGTAGATTTGGTGTGCCTGAACATAAGCGGCTTCATGAATGGAGTCACTCTCGATGGGTACACATTCGATTTCACAGCGCTTGGCAGGGACTGGATCCCCGGGCCTGATGTTCTGAACGAGGTAGGCGTGGCCGCGAACGTGCTAATGGTCGGCTACCCAGATGGACAATGGGATCACGTAAATAACAAGCCGGTTTTTAGGCGTGGGATCACTGCCACAAACCCGAAGATATCGTGGCAAGGACGCCGCGAATTCTTGATTGATATGGCTGTGTATCAAGGATCGAGTGGATCACCAATCGTGGCGTACGATCACGGAGCTATCGGCACCACGGGAGGACAGATCGGCTTCGGGACTCGTTCATGGCTAATCGGAATCAATCAAGGCGTCTACGAAGTAGACGTTGAAGGTCAGATCTCCATAAATGGGGTAGCCGAAGATTCGGTGATTAGAGCGCGGCTGCCCATGAACCTCGGTGAGTGCATATCCGCAGACCGAATCAATGAACTGGTCGATCACTTCCGTGATCACATGATCCGACTCGTCTCCGACAATTACTCGTTTCCATCGTCGCCGACGCGTCGTTCTGGGCCACTCTCGCTACTTGGCGAGCCTTCGGTACTGGTTCCATCGTCACCGGTATCGCTGTGTTCGCCTGGATCGTCCTGATAGAAGTAGTCGATGTTGATCGTCTTAGTGCTCGCAACGTTGAGGACAACGAACTCGCCTGGAACTGATCGCCAATCCCCCGGAAGCGCAGACTGCATCGCTGATGGAGCTGTCTGCGCGACCTGCACTACTGCGGATAGCGGCTTGCGAACGGCACCAAGCAGGACAATTCGCTCCAAGCCTCCGTCGCGATTTACAGCATAGTCGCGCAGCGACCCGGCAAACAAAAACGCGTCGCCGTCCAGCTCAACGTCGACCGTCATCCAAATCAAGTCGACATTGGGAGGCGAGAGCAGCGTACCCCACAGCGCTCCTTCATCATTCTCGCGGAAATGCGAAAGAATGGATCGTACAACCATTCCGAAAAGATGACCGAGAAAGGCCAACGAACAGAAGTATGAAGATATGCGAACTGGATATGCCGCGACGCTTCGAATTGCGTTGTCTGCGACGACGTCCTTGGTTTCGCTTCGAATTAACGAGAAAAAACCTACAGCGTCAGGAGTAGGCAACGAACTCCAATGGCAGAGCAACTGCCAAAGCCAGTACCAACACGCATTCAGGAGCAGTGCCGCAACGACGGCCAGCGCAAGGGTCTCGGAAACCTGTGCGTCTAGCGGCGATTGCTTGGCTTGCGAAACGTCACGATTGAGAGCGAAGACAAATGCCGCGCCTGGGAGTATGAAGACCAGCGCAACGACCACCGCAAGGCTAAGCCCCATCCGTCACTTCTTCTTAGTTTGAGTCAATTCCGATCCTGCGACCGTCCGAGACACCGATCTATAGGTTTTTCCGTTTATCTTGAACGAATCTTTGCCTTCCATCCGTGACACAAGAATTGTTGCGGCTGTTTTACGTGCGTCCTTTGGGGTCCCGAAAAGTCGGTTAGTGACGCTTTCCGTGTATCCCGCCTTCAATGACCTTACCTTGCTCATGGAACCTCCGTCTCTTGGACAAAGTATATCTCCGCAAGAGACGGACCGCATCCCATTGATTTGTAGTCCTTTTCCACAGTTGCCGTAGGGTTTCCGCCGTTACGGCAAGGTATAGGCCACCACGTAATCGCCGGACTTCGTACCCAGGCCGCTGTGCCCGCCGGCGGCGATGACGACGTATTGCTTACCGTTCACCGAATACGACATGGGGTTGGCCTGGCCACCGGCGGGGAGTCGCGCCTTCCACAGCACGTCGCCGCTGCCTTCATCGATGGCGCGCAGGTAGTTGTCCGCGGTGGCACCGATGAAGACCAGGCCGCCGCGCGTGGTCATGTTGCCACCGATGTTGAAGATGCCGGTGGGGAGCGGCGCATTGAAGTGCGTGCCGAACGGACCGGTATCGCGCGTGGTGCCGAGCGGGTGTTCCCACACGAGCTTGTGCGTGACGAGATCGATGGCCGCGATGGTGCCCCACGGCGGCGGGTTGCACGGCACGCCGAGCGGATTCAGCCACGGATGCACCTTGCCGACATAAGGCGTGCCGTACTGCGGAGCCAGCCCGCCGCCCACTTTCGGTTCATTGCCCGAGCCGTCCCACGGCTTCACCAGGCCCTTCTTCTCCGCCGGCTCGCGTGGCGCGAGGCTGATGATGAAGGGGATGTAGTTCGCGTTGGCGATGATGAGCTTGTTGTACGGATCGATGGAGGCGCCGTGCCAGTCGATCACGCCATCGAATGCCGGGTACACGATGGTGTCCTTCAGCTGCGGCGGCGTGAACTGGCCCTTGTAGACCGCCTTGCGGAATTCAATGCGGCACATCAGCTGGTCGAACGGCGTGGCGCCCCACATCTGTTCCTCCGTGAGGTCCTTCGGCGTCAGCGACGGCATGCCTGTGGAATACGGTTGCGTCGCCGAGAGATGGTCGCCGGGGACACCGTCCTGCGATACCGGCTTTTCGGTCACTTCCGTGACCGGCTTGCCCGTCTCGCGGTTGAGCACGAAGAACTCGCCACGCTTGGTCGTCTGCACCAGCGCGGGAATGGTCGGGCCGCCATCGGTACCAGGAAGATCGACCAGCGACGGACCCACGGGCACATCCATATCCCACACATCGTGGTGCGTGTTCTGGTAGACCCACTTCGGTTCGCCCGTCGTGATGTCGAGCGCGACGGTCGAGCTTGAGTACTTCTCGTCAAACGGACGGCGGTGGCCACCGAAGTAGTCCGGCGTGGCGTTACCCATCGGCAGGTAGACCATGCCGAGGTCGGGATCCGCCGTGTACACGCCCCACGCATTGGGCGTCCCGCGGGTGAGCTGGTCATTCGGGCCCGGCGTCCAGTTCTGCGGATCGTGGCCGATGTCCCACGCCCACACGAGCTTCCCTGACATCGGATCGAACGCGCGCACTGCGCCCGACGGTTCGCCCTCGGCCTGGTTGTCGTAGACCCAGCCGCCAAGGATGACGCGGTCCTTCAAGACCATGGGCGGCGACGTCACGAAGTGGAATCCCGCCGGCACGTGGCCGAGGTACTGCGTGAGCGAGATGAAGCCGTGCTCGCCGAAGTCTTCGCAGGGCTTGCCGGTATCGGCGTTGAGCGCCATCACGCGTGCATCGAGCACCGGCGCGATGATGCGGCGGGGGCAATCCGTCTGCGTGCCCGCCGGCGCTTCGTAGTACGCCACGCCACGGCATGCGAGGTAGACGTCGGCGTCGGTGTTTGCCTTCGGGTCGTACGACCATTTCTTCTGGCCGGTCGCGGCATCGAACGCGACGACCCAGCTATGGCCCGTGCACACGTACAGCGTGTTGTTGACCTTGATCGGCGTGTTCTCGAAATTGAACTCATGGCCCGCGTCGGTGCCACCCTGGTCTTCACCGGGGCGCATGGTGTCGCCGGTCTGCGCGGTCCAGGCGACCTTGAGGTGCTTTACGTTGCCGGCATTGATCTGGTCCAGCGGCGAGAAGCGGTCACCTTTCGGCGTGCGCCCGTAGAACTGCCAGTCACCGTCGGGTACCGAGGCGTCGGCACCGTCGGCGATGTTCCGCGCCTCGGCATGGCCGCGCGTGCCGACCGGCTGCATGAAGCCGGCGATACCCACGACCAGGGCGACCACCAGGGCGAAGCCGACCGCGACGCTGCCGCCGCGTGCCGGATAGATGCCGCGGCGTACCCACGGCATGAGCAACCACAGCGCACCGACCACGGGCACGAGCAACCGCGGCTCCAGCCACCAGCCCTTCAACCCGACTTCGTACAGAGCCCAGCCGGTGGTGCCGAGCAGGACCACCGCGTACAGCCACAACGCCGCAGGCGACCCGCGCACGAGCAACACGCCCGTGACGAGGATCGCGAGGCCCGCGACCAGGTAATACAACGACCCGCCGAGGACAGTAAGCCAAAGACCACCGGCGGCGAGGAAAAGACCAAGCAACACGAAGACCACGCCGCTGATGCGCGGGGGCCTGCGTGACGAATACGTGGATGACATGGGGGTTTCTCCGAGATGACGCGCGGCTCGAATGCGTCGGCCCGGTCGCGCTATCCTTAAAAGATAGACATCGCAGGTATATGTGCCGTGTACACCGTGCGCGGCCCTCCACACCAAACCCCATGCGGAGTGTCCCCATGCAGTACGTGAAACTCGGCAAGACCGGCCTCGAGATCTCCCCGGTGATCCTTGGTTGCATGACCTACGGCGATCCGGACCGTGGCAACCACGCGTGGACGCTCGATGAAACGCAGAGCCGTCCCTTCCTGCGCAAGGCGCTGGACCTGGGCATCAACACGTTCGACACGGCTAACGCCTATTCCGATGGCACCTCGGAGGAGATCGTCGGGCGCGCCCTGAAAGATTTTGCGAGGCGCGACGAAGTGGTCATCGCCACCAAGACGTTCTTCCGCTGGCACAAGGGGCCGAACGGCGGCGGCCTCTCGCGCAAGGCCATCTTCCATTCGGTGGATGACTCGCTGGCTCGGCTCGGCACCGACTACATCGACCTGCTGCAGATCCATCGCTTCGATGCCACCACGCCGATCGAGGAAACGCTCGAAGCGCTGCATGACGTGGTGAAGGCAGGCAAGGCACGCTACATCGGCGCGTCATCCATGCATGCGTGGCAGTTCGCGAAGATGGTCTATACCTCGCGCGTGCACGGCTGGACCGAGTTCGTGAGCATGCAGGACCATTACAACCTGATCCAGCGTGAGGAAGAACGCGAGATGATCCCGTTCTGCCAGGACCAGGGCATCGCGGTGATTCCGTGGAGCCCGCTGGCACGCAGCCGCCTGACCCGCGACTGGGAAGAGAGCAGCACGCGCCAGGAGAAGGATGTTTTTGGCGGCACGCTGTACAACGCGACGGAAGATGCCGACCGCGCCATAGTGGCGGCGGTGAAGAAGATCGCCGAGACGCGCGGCGTACCGCGTGCGCAGGTCGCGCTGGCCTGGGTCGCGCAGCGGCCCGGCATCACGGCACCGATTGTCGGCGCTTCGAAGCCGCATCACCTGGCTGATGCGGTGGCGGCACTCGAACTCAACCTCACCGCCGAGGAGATGAAGGCGCTGGAAGAAGCGTACACACCGCGCGCCATCGCCGGTTACGAGTAACGCCGACATCGTGTGGGAGTGAGCTTGCGAACGATGCTCTTTAGCGACGCCTTGGGAAGCTACGGCAGCAGGCGGCTTTCGATGGCGTCGGCGGCGATCCTGGCGCCGTATTCTTCCCGCAGCGCGCAGCCGATCGCTTCGGCGCGGGCGCAAACGGCTGGGTCATTCAACAGAGTGTTGAGCTTCGCTGCCGCGCGGCGGGCGTTATAGCGGCCGGCGGGTAGCACGTCGCCCGTTCCGAGGCCTTTTACCCGCGCCGCATTGTCCGGCTGGTCGAAACCATGCGGCACGACCAGCGCGGGGCGGCCCGCGCGCAAGGCTTCCTGCGTGGTGCCGATGCCGCCGTGGTGGATCACGGCGCAGGCCCGTGCAAACAGGGCACCGTGCGATGCGTAGTCAATCGCGAGCATGTCGTCGGTGAGGTTCCCGAGCCGTTCGCGCAGCTCCGGCGAGCCGGTGAGCAGCACCGCGCGGCGACCGAGCATGCGTGCCGCCGCGATGCTTTCACGCAGGAAGCCCTCGCCCGCGTGCACCGCCGCCGAGCCGAGTGTGAACACGAGCGGCGGTTCGCCGGCGGCCAGCCAGTGCGACAACGCCGGGTCGAGCACGTCGGCTGCTGGCAGGTAGCGGCACTGGCCGGTCAGCAACGTGCCCGGCGGCGCGTCCGCCGGGAGCGCTCCCAGTAACGGGGAGTACATCGCCAGCACGCCATCGCGACCGTGCTGCCCGCGATGGAACGGGTCGCCGTTTGGCCCGGTGGGTGCCAGGCCGAGCGAGCGCCGGAACGTGCGGACGTTCGAGGTCCACGGCCGTGTTACGGCTTCGACAAGACGCACGAGCCAGCGGGCGCGCGACGGCTTCCGGCCCAGCCACCGGTCCAGCCTGCCAAGGCCGGTTGCCGGCGGATCGAACGGCGAAAGAAACACCGATGGCGACAGCACCGCCGAGAACCAGGCAAGCGGCAGCGTCTCGCCGAGGATCTGCCCGGCGAACGCAAGCGTCGTGGTCACCAGCGCATCGGCTTCGGTGCAGAAGGTTTTCAGGGTGTGGTAGCTCGTGGCCACGTCGGCCGCCGCCAGGTCGCGCACGACGAAGCGCGGTCCACGCCACGGGTGGAAGGCCCGGGCCGCGAAGGCCGCCTTGTCCTCCGGCTCGGCGATCCCGCTGGCCATGACGAATTCAAGTCCGGCATCGAGCACCGCCTCCCGGTGGATCGCATGGGCGCCCACCGTCACCCGGTGCCCCCGGGCGGCCAGCTCACGGCCCACGGCCAGCAGCGGGAACAGGTCCCCCTGCGATCCCACGGTCGCGAACACGATGTGCCGTTCCGCCATGCCTGCCTCCCAAGCCGCCAGGGCCCCATCCTCGCGCAGTTGACCTCAGCGTTCCGTCGGGGCGGGTTGTCCGGGATTTGTGAATATCCATGCAATCGTCACCCCCGGGGGTTACGCTGGGCGCTGCAAACTGGTACGGGGGCGTGTATCATGGCGCGCCCCTTTTATCTCTTTATCCGTAAAGAAGGATATATACCCCCGATGAGCAGCTACCTCTTCACCTCCGAGTCGGTCTCCGAAGGCCATCCGGACAAGATCGCCGACCAGATCTCCGACGCCGTCCTCGACGCCATCCTGGCGCAGGATCCGCGCGCTCGCGTGGCCTGCGAAACGCTGGTGAAGACCGGCGTGGCCATCGTCGCGGGTGAAATCACCACCAGCGCCTGGATCGACCTGGAAGCGCTGACCCGTAACGTCATCCTCGACATCGGCTACAACTCGTCCGACGTCGGTTTCGACGGCGCGACCTGCGGCGTCCTTAACCTGATCGGCAAGCAGTCGCCGGACATCAACCAGGGCGTGGACCGCAAGAAGCCGGAAGAACAGGGCGCTGGCGACCAGGGCCTGATGTTCGGCTACGCCACCAACGAGACCAGCGAGTTCATGCCGGCCGCGATCCACCTGAGCCACCGCCTCGTGGAGCAGCAGGCCAAGGTCCGCAAGAAGAAGAACTCGCCGCTGCCGTGGCTGCGCCCGGACGCGAAGAGCCAGGTCACCCTGCGCTACAACGAAGCCGGTGAGGCCATCGCCATCGACGCCGTCGTGCTCTCGACCCAGCACGATCCGGGCGTGAAGCAGAAGGACCTGATCGAAGGCGTGCGCGAGCTGATCCTGAAGCCCGTGCTGCCGGCGAAGCTCCTGCACAAGGACACCAAGTTCCACATCAACCCGACCGGCAAGTTCGTGATCGGCGGCCCGGTGGGCGATTGCGGCCTGACCGGTCGCAAGATCATCGTCGACACCTACGGCGGCTGGGCCCGTCACGGTGGTGGCGCGTTCTCGGGTAAGGATCCGTCGAAGGTCGACCGTTCGGCCGCCTACGCCGCTCGCTACGTCGCCAAGAACATCGTGGCCGCCGGCCTGGCCGACCGTTGCGAAATCCAGGTGAGCTACGCGATCGGCGTGGCCGAGCCGACCTCGATCTCGGTGACCACCTTCGGCACCGGCAAGATTTCGGACGACAAGATCGAGAAGCTGGTCCGCAAGCACTTCGACCTGCGCCCGTTCGGCATCATCAAGATGCTCGACCTGGTCCACCCGATGTACCAGGCCACGGCATCCTACGGCCACTTCGGCCGCAAGCCGTTCGAGATGAAGGCCGCCGATGGCAGCACCTTCACCGCGTTCTCGTGGGAAAAGACCGACCGCGCCGAGCTCCTCCGCGACGCGGCCGGCCTGGGTGGCAAGGCTGTGCGCAAGCAGGCCTGATAGGCCTGTGGGTAGGAGCTCACCCTGTGAGCGACGCCGTTCGCGATAGGTCGGCAAGGCCTGCGGCGTAACCGCGAATGATGTCGCCCACAGGGTGGGCTCCTACAGCAACACAAAACGGGCGCCCGCGAGGGCGCCCGTTTTCATTTCACACCCGCCGGGGTCACAACGGCTTCATCAGCAGGATGCGACACCAGAGGTAGTTCCAGACGGAGACAACCCCATGGCACTTCGCCTCCCCCACCTGCTGCTCGCGGCAAGCCTCGCCGCCACCCTGCCCTTCGCGGCGCTCGCCGATCCCCAGGAGAAGGACAGCCAGGGCGGCACGCCCACCGACGCGGGCTTCTACCAGAACGCGACCGGCGCGAACGTCGCGGAGATCGAGCTGAGCCAGCTAGCGCTCAAGCAGGGTTCGTCCGCCAAAGTGAAGCAGTTCGCTCAGAAGATGGTCGATGACCACACCAAGGCCAACGAGAAGCTGGAAAGCCTGCGCAATGGCGACAAGGGCTATTCGACCACGACGTCCCCGCCGCCGGATGCGCAGAAGGATATCGACGCGCTGAAGTTGCTCAACGGGAAGGAGTTCGACCGCCAGTACGCGAAGGTCATGGTCGCCGGCCATGAGAAGGCCGTGGCGATGTTCGAGGTCGAAGCGGAGAAGGGCTCGAACCCGGCGATGAAGGCGTTCGCGAAGGACACACTGCCGACGATCAGGGAACACCAGAAGATGGCAAAGACACTGCCGAAGTAACGCCATCTATCGTAGGAGCCCACCCTGTGGGCGACGCCTCTCGCCAACACGCCACAGGACTGGGCGATGCGGCGAAAGATGTCGCCCACAGGGTGGGCTCCAACGAGTGATGCGATCAGGCGTTGCGGTTGCTGCCGGAGAGCACGTCGACCCACACGGCGAGCACCAGGATCACGCCCTTGATGATCATCTGCCAGGAATTGTCGACGTCCATGAGCTGCATGCCGCTGTCGAGGCTGGCCATGACGAGGGCGCCGATCAGCGCGCCGTAGACCGTGCCCGAACCACCGCGCATGGACGTGCCGCCGATGAAGCAGGCAGAGATGGCATCCAGTTCGCCACCCGTGCCCGCCGAGGGCGAACCCGAGCCGGTGCGCGCGACCGTGATGATGCCGGCGAAAGCGCACATAAGGCCCATGATGGCGAACACCACCAGCTTCACCCGGCCGACGTTCACGCCGGACAGCCGTGTGGCCTCCATGTTGCCGCCCACCGCGTAGATATGCCGGCCGAACACGGTCTGGGTGGAGACGTAAGTGAACACCGCGAGCAGCGCCAGCAGGATCATCACCGGGATGGGGATGCCGTTGGCATCATTCAGCATGCGGATGAAGCCAAAGATCACCGCACCGATGATGACGAGGCGCGCGACATCGATCCACATGGCCGCCTGGTGGAGCCCGAGTTTCGAACGGCGCATGCGGCGCCGGACCGTTAGCCCGACCATGGCGAGGAAAATGATGCCGCCCACCCATTGCGAGAGACCGACGGGCACGAAACCCTGGCCCAGCTGCACGAGGTCATCCGGGGCCGGCGCGATCGTCGAGCTGCCGGTGATGTAAAGCACGATGCCGCGGAACGCGAGCATGCCACCCAGGCCGACGATGAATGACGGCACCCGCATCTTCGTCACGATGAAGCCGTTGAACGCGCCGATCAGCATGCCCAGCAAGAGCACCGCGCCGATGGATGGCCACGTGCCCCAACCCATGTTCACGGTGAGAATAGCGACCACGCCGCCCAGCAAGCCTAGCTGCGAGCCGATGGAGAGGTCGATCTCACCGGCGATGATGATGAACACCATGCCGCAGGCGAGCATGCCGGTGATCGCCATCTGCCGGAACAGGTTGGAGAGGTTGTTCGGCGTGATGAAGGCCTGGTCGGTCTTCACGTGGAAGAACACCCAGATCACGGCGACGGCGATGAGCAACGCCAGGATCTTGTAGCGGACGAACAGTTGCTGGACTTTCTGGGACTGCATGGAAGGCTTCCCTGGTGACGCGTGGAATGGTGGTAGGGATCAGGCCGCGTGCGCGGGCCCTTCGGCGGCATGGGAAATCGCCGCGACGAGCACCTGCTCCTGGGTGAGGCCAACGTTCTTGAAGTCACCGCGAAGCTTGCCCTCGCCGACGACCAGGACGCGGTCGCTGACGCCAAGCACTTCGGGCATCTCCGACGAGACCATGATGATGGCCACGCCCTTGGCGGCCAGCTCGAACATGAGCGTGTAGATGTCGTACTTGGAACCGACATCGACGCCGCGGGTGGGCTCGTCGAGGATGAGTACCTTCGGCGAGGGCAACAGCATCTTCGTGAGCACCGCCTTCTGCTGGTTACCGCCCGACAGCCCCTGGATGGCGAGCTCGGGGCTCGCGGTCTTCACCCGCAGGCGCTTGATCTCGGCATCGATCACGGCCATCTCGGCCTGGCGATCGATCTGCCCCGCGTGGGCGTAATGCGATAGCGTGGCCAGCGTGATGTTGTCGCCCACGCCGAGCAGCGGGACGATGCCCTGGCGCTTGCGATCTTCGGGGACCAGGGACAGCCCAGCCTTGATCGCCTGCTCGGGGTTCTTCACCTTGATCGGCTTGCCCTCGAGGATGAGCTCCGCCTCGGAACGGCCCGGGTAGGCACCGAATATCGCGGAAACCAGCTCGGTGCGGCCGGCGCCGACGAGGCCCGCGATACCGACGATCTCGCCGCGGCGCACCTGGAACGAAATATCGTCCACGCGCTTGCGGTTCGGGTTCGCGACATCCCAGCAGGTCACATGCCTGGCTTCGAACACCACCTCGCCGATATCGTGTTCCATCTTCGGGAACAGGGTCTCGATCTCGCGGCCGACCATCGCCGTGATGATCGAATGCGTGGTCATCTCGCTCATCGGCTTCGTGACGATGTGCTTGCCATCACGGATGACCGTCACCGTATCGCACACGCGCGCGACTTCATCGAGCTTGTGTGAGATGTAGACACAGGCCACGCCGTCGCGCTTCAGGTCCTCGATGATCGACAGCAGCGTATCGGTCTCGGACGAGGTCAGCGACGATGAGGGCTCATCGAGGATCAGCAGCCGGGCGTTCTTCACCAGCGCCTTCGCGATCTCGAACAGCTGCTGGTAGCCACCGCCGTAATTCATCACCGGGGCGGCGACGTTAACGTCCTTCAGCTTCAGCCGGGCAAGCAAGGCCTCGGCCTTGGCGTACATGGCGTCGTAATCCATGACGCCGCCGAACTTGCGGATCTCGTTACCCAGGAAGATGTTCTCGGCGACCGATAGCTGCGGCACCAGCATCAGTTCCTGATGGATGATGACGATGCCGGCGTCCTCGCTGTCGCGCACTGAGTGCGCTCGCAGTGGTTTGCCGTCGAACAGGATCTCGCCTTCCCAGGTGCCGTAGGGATAAACACCGGAAAGGACTTTCATGAGGGTGGACTTGCCGGCGCCATTTTCACCGCACAGGCCCACGCATTCACCCGGCCGCACGGCCAGGTTGATGCCATTGAGCGCGCGCACGCCAGAAAACTCCTTGACGATGTTGCGCATCTCGAACAGGTATTCGCTCACCCGGATACTTCCTTAGCTACACGACGAACAGGGCTGTCGTAGGAGCCCACCCTGTGGGCGAGGCCCTTCGCGGAGAGCAACAGGGCCTGTTGCCGTGGGGCGAAAGGCGTCGCTCACAAGGTGAGCTCCTACCACGGAGGTCTCAGTTACCCACCTGCGCCTGGGTGTAGAAGCCATCCTTCACCACGAGGTCGACGTTCTGCTTCGTGAGCAGGGTCGGGGTGAGCAGGATCGTGTCCACGTCCTTCTTGCCGTTGTTCATTTTCGAGGTGAAGGTCGGCGCCTCGCCCTTGGCGAACTGCACGGCGAGGTTCGCGGCGTCGGTGGCGATGGTCTTGATCGGCTTGTACACCGTCATGGCCTGGGTGCCGGCCTTGATGCGCTTGACCGCGGCGAGATCGGCATCCTGGCCCGACACGGCCACCTTGCCGGCCAGCTTCTGGCCGTTCAGCGCGGCGATGGCGCCGCCGGCGGTGCCGTCGTTCGAGGCAACGATGCCCTGGATGTTGTTCTTGTTTGCCGTGAGCGCGTTCTCGATGATCGACTGCGCCTTCGAGGCCAGCCACTCATCCGTCCACTGCTGGCCGACGATCTTGATGGCACCGCTCTTCACCAGCGGATCCAGCACCTTCATCTGGCCTTCGCGCAGGATCTTGGCGTTGTTATCGGTCGGTGCGCCGCCGAGCAGGAAGAAGTTGCCCTTGCCGCCCGTGGCATCGACCACGCCCTTCGCCTGCATCTCACCCACCTTCTCGTTATCGAACGAGATGTAGGCGTCGACATCGGCGTTGAGGATCAGGCGGTCGTACGAGATCACCTTGGTCCCAGCCTTCTTCGCTTCGGTAACGACGGTGGTCAGCGTCTTCGCATTGAACGGCACGATGACGATCACATCGACCTTGCGCGCGATCAGGTTCTCGATCTGCTGGATCTGCTTCTGCTCGTTGGCATCGGCGGACTGCACGGAAACCGTGCCGCCCTTGGCTTCCACGGCGGCCTTGAAGTAATCGCGGTCACGGGTCCAGCGCTCGACGCGGAGGTCATCGATGGAAAAGCCGATGACCGGCTTCTCCTTGCTCGCGTGGGCTTGCGGCGCGAAAACGCCGGCGGCCACCATCGATACGGCCAGCAACGTGTGTAGGGCCTTCTGCTTCATGCTGTTCTCCATCTACTTATGGAATCGCCCTTTCAGGACGGGCGGAAATCGTCGCTACGGGCGGCGTCGGTATACAGCGGCTTGAGTTGCTCGTACGAGCGGCGGAACAAAGGGTGGCGCGTTTGCAGGAAATAAGCATGACGCGCTGCATCGGGCTCGCGTACGGCGGTGACCGGCGGCATGGGGCATACCTCGTCCAGCGACGCGTCCGGCTCGACAGCCAGGCGCGCCAGCCGGGCGGCGCCCAGCGCGGGGCCCACCTCGCCACCTGAACGCAGGACCAGGGTCTTGCCGATAATGTCGGCCAGCATCTGCGTCCAGTAGTGGCTGCGCGAGCCCCCGCCGATGACGGTGATGTCGTCGGCCACCAGCCCGGTACCCTCGACGGCCAGCAAGCCGTCGAGCAGGCCGAGGCCGACACCTTCGAGCGTGGCGTGGGCAAGATCGGCGCGATCCGTATCCGGACCCAGGTTCGTGAACGAGCCACGCGCGTGCGGGTTGTTATGCGGCGTCCGCTCACCCGTGAGATACGGCAGGAACATCGGCCCGTTGCGCTCCCAGCCAGCCTGTTCAGCATCGGCGAGCAGTGCGCCGACATCCGGGTAGCCGGTCAGCCGCGCGGTGAAATCGAGGCAGCTGGCCGCATTCAGCATCACCGACATCAGGTGCCATGTGTCGGGCAAGGCGTGGCAGAAACTGTGCACGGCCGTTTCAGGACTGGCACGGAATCCGTCGGAAACAGCGAAATAGACACCCGACGTGCCAAGCGACAGCATGGCCTGGCCGTGGCGTACGATGCCGACACCCACGGCGCCCGCGGCGTTGTCACCGCCGCCGGCGGCGACCGGCACCGTATCCATGCCCCAGCGTTCGGCGAGCTCCTTGCGCAGGCGCCCCGCGGGCTGCGAACCCTCGAACACCTCGGGCATGTGCGATCGGTCCAGCCCGGTCGCAGCCAGCATGGCATCGCTCCACTGGCGTTTCCGCACATCGAGCCATAACGTACCGGCCGCGTCCGAAGCGTCGGTCATGTATTCGCCCGTGAGTCGCAGCCGCAGGTAGTCCTTCGGCAGCAGCACCTTCGCGACGCGCGAGAAGACATCGGGCTCGTGCCTGCGCACCCACGCCAGCTTGGGCGCGGTGAAACCGGGCATGGCCAGGTTGCCGGTGACTTCACGAAAGCCGGGCACCTTCTCCAGTTCGGCGCATTCGATATCCGAACGGCCATCGTTCCACAGGATGGCGGGCCGCAAGACCTTGTCGGAGCGGTCGAGCAGCGTCGCGCCATGCATCTGCCCGGAGAGGCCGATGGCGGCGACGCGACGCGCATCCATGCCCTGCAACACCTCACCCACCGCCGCTTCCGTCGCGGCCCACCACGCGGCCGGGTCCTGTTCGGACCAGCGCGGATGCGGATGGGCGACGGTAAGGGGACTCGACGCGCTGGCGCGCACGGCGCCAGCGTCGTCGATGAGCACGGCCTTGACCGAGGATGTACCCAGGTCGATGCCGAGGTACAGGCGTGCTGATGCTTCCATGTCAGGCTTCATATCACCCATAGATATAGCGGTTGATGATGTTTTCGAGCAACTCCTGGTGGCCCGATACATGTTTCGGGTGCAGATTCCGTGCGATCGCCTCGTCGCTCAGCGAGGCGAGCGTGAAGCCACCATTGAGGATCTTCGTACCGAGATCGGCATCCCAGCCGGCGTAACGCTTCGCCTTCAACTCGGCCAGGGTGTCTTTCTCAACCATCTTCACCGCCCGCTCAAGACCGAGGGCCAGCGTGTCGATGGCGCCGATATGGCCATGGAAAAGATCCGCCGCGTCGTGGCTCTGGCGGCGCACCTTGGTATCGAAGTTGAAGCCGCCGGTGGTGAATCCGCCCGCCTTGAGGATCTCGTAAGTGACCAGGGTCATTTCTTCCACGCTGTTCGGGAACTGGTCGGTGTCCCAGCCATTCTGCGGGTCGCCGCGGTTGGCATCGATCGAACCGAACAGGCCCATGGCAATCGAGGTCGCTACTTCATGGTGGAACGAGTGACCCGCAAGCGTCGCGTGGTTCGCCTCGAGATTCGTCTTCACTTCGTTCTCGAGCCCGAACTCCTTGAGGAAGCCGTAGACCGTGGCGGTGTCGTAGTCGTACTGGTGCTTCGTCGGCTCCTGCGGCTTGGGTTCGATCAGGATCGTGCCCTTGAAACCCAGCTTGTGCTTGTGCTCCACCACCATCTGGAAGAACCGGCCGAGCTGCGCGCGCTCGCGCTTCAGGTCGGTGTTGAGCAGCGTGTCGTAACCCTCGCGGCCGCCCCACAGCACGTAGTTGGCACCGCCGAGGCGATGCGTAGCCTCCATGGCGTGGCGCACCTGCGTGGCCGCATAGGCGAACACCTCGGGCTGCGGATTGGTCGCGGCACCCGCGGCGTAGCGCGGGTTGCTGAACACGTTGGCCGTGCCCCAGAGCAGCTTCATGCCGGTGTCGGCCTGCTTCTTCTCGAGCACATCGACCATGGCCGCGAAGTTCGCCTTGTACTCGGCGAGGCTGTTCCCTTCGGGTGCCACGTCGGTGTCGTGGAACGTGTAATACGGGACGCCGAGGCGCGAGAAGAAGTCAAAAGCGGCATCGGCTTTCTCGCGCGCCTTTGCCATCGGCTCGCCGGCCTGCTGCCACGGACGCTCGAAGGTGCCCGCGCCGAAGACATCGGAACCCGGCCAGACGAAGGTGTGCCAGTAACAGACGGCGAGGCGCAGGTGCTCGGCCATCGTCTTGCCCAGCAGTTTGCGGTTGGCATCGTAATGGTGGAACGCCAGCGGATTATCGGAACCCGGGCCTTCGAATGCGATTTTCGGAATGCTGGAGAAGTACGACATAACGATTCCTTGACAAACATGGGGACGAATCCTACCGATGCTCGCCAGCGGCGCGCTTTGACGCAATTGCGTTTTCCCGCGCACCAGCCAGCCTTTTTCCTGCCGCGATGCGTCATGGCCTCGGGCGGCGTTCCCTGCTACTTTTCCCGGTCATGGCACCGCATCGCATCGCACTGCTGTTCAATGCCAACAAGGTGTATGACCGGCAGGTCATCGCGGGTATTGGTCATTACCTCAACAGCACCCGGGTCGAATGGGATCTCTTCCTCGAAGAAGATTTCCGTAGCCGCATGCGCGACATCCATCAGTTCAAGGGCGACGGCGTCATCGCCGATTTCGACGACCCCGAGGCCGAGGACGCCCTGCGCGAGCTGCACATCCCCGTGGTCGCGGTGGGCGGTTCGTATGAGGACCCGGCGGATTACCCGGTCGGCGTGCCCTATATCGCCACGGATAACGCCCGCCTCGTCCGGCTCGCCTACGATCACCTGATCGAGCAGGGCCTGTCGCGTTTCGCGCTGTATGGCGTGCCGAGCGCAGCCGGCAATCGCTGGGCCCGGGAGCGTGAACACGCGTTCCAGCGCATCGTGGCCGCGGAGAAGGTCGAAGGCATCGTGTACGAAGGCTCGCCGACCAGCGCCGGCGGCTGGGGCGAGGCGGTGGAACACCTCGTGGAATGGCTTTCCGGCCTGCCCAAGCCCATCGGCATCATCGCCGTCACCGACGCCCGTGCCCGCCAGCTGCTGCAGGCCTGCGTCATCGGTGGCATCGCCGTGCCGGAGCAGATCGCGATCGTCGGCATCGATAATGATCCGATGGCCCAGCTGCTCAACCGCATCCCGCTCACGTCGGTCATCCAGGGCGCCGAGGAAATGGGCCGCACGGCGGCCCACGTGCTGCACCAGATGTTGCGCGGCATGGATTGCTCCACCACCCGCGTGCTCGTCCCGCCCGTCGGCATCAACGTGCAGGTCTCCAGCCGTTTCCAGCCGATGCGCAGCCCGCACGTCATGCGCGCCAGCCATTACATCCGCCAGTACGGCTGCCTTGGCATCAAGACCGAACAGGTGGCCGACTATGTCGGCGTCTCACGCACCGTGCTGGAGGAACACTTCAAGCGCGAGCTGAAGCAGACCGTCCACCAGGCGATCCTGAAACACAAGCTCGATACGGCCTGCGACCTCATCGTGAACGGCGATACCACGCTCGCGGACATCGCCATCCGTTGCGGCTTCACATCCCTGCAATACATGTATGCGGTATTCCGTCGCGAATACGACTGCACACCGCGCCAATACCTCGAAACCCACCGCAAGACGGCCGCGACCTGACCATCGCCGCCGGCACGGAACCGTCCCTTCCCGATGCCTATCTCCGAACCTACCGCCTGGGGCATGCTGCCCGACGGACGCCCCCTCCATCGCTGGACCCTGCGCAATGCGCGTGGTGCCCGCGTCGACATCAGTGACCTCGGTGCCACCCTGCTCTTGTGGCAGGCGCCCGATCGCCAGGGCCAGCTCGGCGAGGTGTTGCTTGGCCACCCCGATGCCGCGCATTACCTTGCCGCCAACGCGTTCATGGGCGGGATCGTGGGGCGCTGGGCGAACCGTATCCGCGGCGGCCGTTTCGAACTCGACGGGATCGAGCACCGGATCGACCGCAACGATGGGAACAACCATCTCCACGGCGGCCATGATGGATTCCACGCGCGCGCCTGGGATGTCGACCCCGATGGCGATGCGCTCCTGCTGAACCTGGTTTCGCCCGAAGGCGACGGCGGCTTTCCCGGTGAGGTGCGCGTCCAGTTGCGCGTCAGCCTGGACGACGATGGCGCGCTCGAATTGCGTTACGAGGCGACGACGGACGCCCCCACTCCGCTCAGCCTCACGGCGCACCCGTATTTCAACCTGAACGACCGTCGCCCGGACATCCGTGACCACGTCATCCGCATCGACGCCGAAGAGTTCTTCGCCGCGGACGCGGAGGCGATCCCGACCGATCGCCAGCATGTCTCGGGCACGGCGTTCGACTTCCGCGAACCCGCCCCGATCGGGTCGCGCCTCCACTGGCCCGATCCGCAACTGCGCCTGTCCGGCGGTTTCGATCATTGCTACGTGCCGCACGGGGCCGTGGGCAACGCACCCCGGGTCGTGGCGGTGGTGACCGAACCCTCCAGCGGGCGGCGTCTCACGGTGGAGACGGACCGCGCCGGGCTGCAGTTCTACAGCGGGCAGAAGCTCGGTGGCCAGGTGAACCGTGATGGCCATCCCTACAGCGCCTTCGCCGGGTTCGCCCTGGAGGCGGAGGCGTTCCCGAACCAGGTGAACATGCCCGGGATCGCCGAGGCCGCGATCCTCCGGCCCGGCGCCACCTACCGCCAGCTGACCCGTTACCGCCTCGATACCCTGTAAAATAGGCCGATGTCTCTTATCCAGATCCTTGGCCTCGACTACAGCGTCGGCGGCCCCCTCCTGCTTGAACACGTCGATCTCTCCCTCGACCTGGGCGAGCGCGTCTGTATCGTCGGCCGCAATGGCGCCGGCAAGTCCACGCTGATGAAGCTGATCGCCGGGGAGCTCAAGCCCGACGATGGCGAGATCCGGCTGCAGGGCGGCACCCGCGTGGCGCGGCTGACCCAGGAAGTGCCGCAGGACACCGCCGGCACCGTGTTCGATGTGGTCGCCGAAGGCCTGGGCGAGCTGGGCCACCTGCTGGCCCGTTACCACCACATGCTCGACGAGGGCGACATGGATGGCCTGGGCGAGGTGCAGTCACAGATCGAGGCGCACAACGCCTGGGACCTGGACGCGCGCGTCGAGAACATCATCGAGAAGCTCGAGCTGCCCGGCCATACGGATTTCGCCGACCTCTCCGGCGGTATGAAGCGCCGCGTGCTGCTGGGCCAGGCCCTCGTACGCGACCCTAACCTGCTCCTGCTCGACGAGCCCACCAACCACCTCGACATCGAGGCGATCGCGTGGCTCGAGGGCTTCCTGAAGGGGTTCGCCGGCGCCATCGTCTTCATCCCCCATGACCGCAGCGTCCTGCGCTCGCTGGCTACGCGCATCGTCGAAATCGACCGTGGCCAGGTCTCGAGCTGGCCGGGTGATTACGACAACTACCTGCGCCGCCGCGAAGAGCGCCTGCATGCCGAAGCGCAGGCCAATGCGCACTTCGACCGCAAGCTGGCCCAGGAAGAAGTCTGGATCCGCCAGGGCATCAAGGCGCGCCGCACCCGTAACGAGGGCCGCGTACGCGCGTTGAAGGCCATGCGCCGTGAGCGCTCCGAGCGCCGCGAGGGCCAGGGCAACGCGAAGATGACGATGGCCAACGCGCAGGCCTCCGGCCGCAAGGTGGTCGAGACGAAGCACGTGACCCAGGCCTATGACGGCCGCACGCTGATCCGCGATTTCTCGACCACGATCATGCGCGGTGACCGCGTGGGCATCATGGGCCCGAACGGTGCGGGCAAGTCCACGCTACTGAAGATCATGCTGGGCCAGCTGGAGCCGCAGGAAGGTACGGTGATCCTCGGCACCGGGCTCGAGATCGCTTACTTCGACCAGCACCGCATCGCGCTGGACGATCGCATGAATGCGCTCGACAACGTGGCCGAGGGCCGCGAATACATCGAGCTGAACGGCCAGCGCAAGCACATCATCGGTTACCTGCAGGATTTCCTGTTCTCGCCGGAACGCGCGCGCGCGCCGATCACCCGCCTCTCGGGCGGCGAACGCAACCGCCTGCTGCTCGCCAAACTGTTCGCCCAGCCATCCAACCTGCTGGTGATGGACGAACCGACCAACGATCTCGACGTGGAGACGCTGGAGCTGCTGGAAGAGCTGCTCGGCGAATACACCGGCACGTTGCTGCTCGTGTCGCACGACCGAGACTTCATCGACAACGTCGTTACCAGCACGCTCGTGCTGGAAGGCGATGGCGAAATCGGTGAGTACGTCGGTGGCTACAGCGACTGGCTGCGGCAGAAGCCGGTGGTGGCTGCGGCAAAGGCTGCGGCGGCCGCCGTAGCGAAGCCCGCCGCCGCGGTGGCCGCGCCCGCTCCCGCGCCGGCGCCTGTCGTGGCGAAGAAGAAGCTCTCGTTCAAGGAACAGCGCGAGCTGGACCTGCTACCCGCGAAGCTCGAAGAGCTGGAAACCGCGATCGCGAAACGCACCGAGGCGATGAACGATCCGAAGTATTACCAGCAGGACGCGGCCGCGATTACGCGCGGCAACGAAGAGCTGGCCAGGCTGCAGGCCGAACTCGACACCGCCTTCGCGCGGTGGGAAGAACTGGAAGGCTGATCGCGTAGGAGCCCACCCTGTGGGCGACGCCGTTCGCGGAAGAGCCACAGGGCCTGTGGCGTTATCGCGAAAGATGTCGCCCACAGGGTGGGCTCCTACGTTGCGTTAAAGCCGG
>NZ_JBQCFT010000368.1:0-3951 GCF_051958795.1 Luteibacter sp.
GAACGGTAGTTCGCCATGACCAGCAGCATCCTCCTCGACGGCCGCAGCCTTACGCGCGGCCAGGTTGTCGCCATCGCCCGCCAGGGCGCGTCCATCACGCTCGATGAGAAGCAGCTGCTCAAGGTGAAGCGCGCTGCCGACTTCCTCGCGGAGAAGGTGGGTGGCGGCGAGCCGATCTACGGCGTGACCACCGGCTTCGGCAGCAATGCCGACAAACTGCTCGGCGCGCACCGCGTGCGTGACGAGCTGCCGGGCGGTAACCCCGAGGCGCGCGATGGCACGCTGATGGAAGAGCTGCAGCACAACCTGATCATCACCCATGCCGTGTGCGTGGGTAAGCCGTTCTCGGTGGACGTGGTCCGCGCCATGCTCGCCATCCGCGTGAACACGCTGATGCGCGGCCATTCCGGCATCCGCGTCGAGACCCTCCGTGCGCTGGCCGAGCTGCTCAACCGCAACGTCATCCCGGTGATCCCCGAGAAGGGTTCGGTGGGCGCCAGCGGCGACCTCGCACCGCTCTCGCACCTCGCCATCGTGCTGCTCGGCGGCGGCGAAGCGTTCTACGAAGGTGAGCGCATCTCGGGTGCCGAGGCGCTGAAGCGTGCCGGCCTCGAACCCGTGCGTCTCTCCTTCAAGGAGGGCCTCGCGCTAAACAACGGCACCACCCAGATGCTCGCGACGGGTGTGCTGGCGCTGGCTTCGATCGAAACCCTCATCAAGACCGCCGACCTCGCACTAGCGATGACCCTCGATGCGTTCGCTGGCCGCACCGGCGCGTACGCGGAAGAAGTGCATGCGCTGCGTCCGCACCCGGGCCAGGTCGCCGCGGCGAATGAGTTCCGCCGCCTGCTCGAAGGTTCCACGCTCGCCGACATCGCCTACCACCTGGTGCCGCGCTTCCGCCCGTGGCTGTCGGATTCGTGGTCGGAGCCGGCCGAACAGGCCTACCGTTTCGACATCGGCTGGGACTGGGTCCCGGCGACGCAGCGCCATGGCAAGGAGGCGTTCTATTCGCGCTTCCTGCCGTTCAAGGGCGGCAAGAAGCACCAGCCGCAGGATGCCTACTGCCTGCGCTGCGCGCCGCAGGTGCATGGCGCCGTCCGTGATGCGTGGGAGCAGGCTTGCCGCGTGTTCGATGTGGAACTCAACGCCGTTACCGATAACCCGCTGGTGTTCCCCGATGCCGAGAACGCCGAGGTCATCGAAGACCAGGTGATCTCCGCCGGCCACTTCCACGGCATGCCCCTCGCGCTGGCGATGAGCTACGTCAAGGCGGCGATCCCCGTGCTCGCTTCGATCTCCGAGCGCCGCACGGCGAAGCTCGTGGATCCCGCGAACAACGATGGCCTGCCGGCGTTCCTCATCGGTAACGAAGACGCCACCGATTCGGGGTTCATGATCGTGCAGTACACCGCCGCGGCGCTGGTCAACGACCTAGCGACCCGCGCGCACCCGGCATCGGTGTATTCGGTGCCGACGAGTGCGAATGCCGAAGACCACGTATCCATGGGCGCCAACGAAGCGCGCCACGTGCTGGAAATGACCGAAGACCTCGGCCATGTGCTGGCCATGGAGCTGTACACGGCGGCGCAGGCGCTCGAATACCGTCAGGACATGCTCAATGCGGCCCGCGCGCTCTCCAAGCGCGGCGACTGGCAGGCGCTGGCGTCGAAGATCAACGGCGCGCCGCGTACGGATTCGCCGCACTACGCACAGTTCGAAAAGGAAGTGCGCGCCCTGATGGGCGCACTCGCGGGCGCCGAGGACTTCCACGGCGGCGTTGCCGTGCGCGAGGCCCTGGCAGCACTTCGCGAGCACATCGCCTTCATGCAGCGCGACCGCGCGATGGATGGCGACGTGCGGGCTGTCTGCGAGCTGGTGGCCTCTGGCCGCCTTGTCGCGGGCGACGCTTAAGCCTCATCGTTGGCCGCGGCGCCCTCGGGCACCGCGGCGTCCTCCTGCACTGCGGCCGTCTGCTGTCGGGTCTCGACGTAGGCTTCGTCCTCATCCGCCCAGGGATCGCAGGCCGCGGCAAGCACGGCCTCGTGTTCCTCGCCCAGCAGGAAGCTCTCGACCAGGCCTGAGCGCACGTTCACCAGGTACTGGTAGAGCTGCGCATCGTTCCGCAGCCCCAGCTTCAGCATGGCCGAGCGCTTCTGCCGGCTGATCGTCTTGATGCTGCGGGTCATCAGGCGCGCCACCTCGGCCAGCGACAGTCCCCGCGCGTAGGCGCGAAGCACGGCGATCTCGCGCTGGGTAAGGCGTTCATGAGCGTCGCGGCGCGCGTTTGCCTCGTCCACTTCACGGAAGGCCCTGCGCACGGCGGGGCTGAGGAACCTGCGCCCGATGCTCGCCGCGTGCACCGCCGCCGGGATGCCACGCAGGGCGGTGCGTTTGTCGAGCAGGGCGGCCACACCCAGGTCGAGCATGAGGCGCAGGTTGGCGACGTTATCGAGACGGCTCATGACGACGATCCCCACATCGGGGCGGATGGTCCGGATCCGCCGGACCAGGCTGACGCCGTCCGGATGCCGGCCCACGGGCATGTTGGGGTCGGCGACGACGACCTCGACATCGACATCGGCGAGGGTCTCGACAAGGGTGTCGGTATCGTTGACGCAGGCGACCACGCGGTAGCTGTGCTTCTTGAGGACGGTTTCGACTCCGGCGGCGACGACAGGCTGGTCGTCGGCGATGACAACGGGGATCGTCATGCGGCGGCTCATGGCTCCAGGGGATTTAGCCGTCATCTTGGCGACCGCCCGACCCGCGGTATATGGAACAAAAGCGCAATCTTCTGTCGGCGATTTCTCTGATTAGTTGCCACTGTGTAGTTGTCGGCCTACAATGACCTACCGTATTAACGCGTTAGTACATTATGAAGCGACGCTCCCTCGATCCCGAGACCCCGTCAGACTCGGCTGAAACCAGCCTGTGCGAGGCGCTGCTCGGCCTCTCAACGGTCGATGAGATGCGGGCCTTCCTCCACGACCTGTGCACCCCGGCCGAGATCGAGGTCATGGTGGATCGCTGGCGGGTGGTGCCCTACCTGCTCGACGGCCGTTCGTACCGGGAGATCCACGAGCGGACCGCGGTCAGCATCACCACCATCGGGCGCGTCGCCCGCTACCTCAACCAGGGGGCAGGGGGCTACATGGCCGCCGCCGCCCGCCGCAATCAGGGGACCGGCGCATGAAGCCACGTGATCGCCTGCGCATCGCCATGCAGAAGTCCGGCCGCCTGACCGAGCCGGCCCAGGAGCTGCTGGCGCGCTGTGGCCTCAAATTCCGCCAGAGCCGTGACAAGCTGTTCTGCTTCGGCGAGGGTGAACCGGTCGACCTGCTGCTGGTGCGCGATGACGATATCCCCGGCCTGATCGCCGAAGGCGTCTGCGACCTCGGCATCGTCGGCCGTAACGTGCTGCGCGAGTTCCAGCTCTCCAACCCGGAAGCAGGCAGCGGCCTGGATGAACTGCGCCCCCTGGGTTTCGGTAGCTGCCGGCTTTCGATCGCGCTGCCGCACGACGAACCGTACGATAACCCGGCCCAGCTGCACGGCCAGCGCATCGCGACCTCATACCCCGGCCTGCTCGGCGACTGGCTGCGCACGCACAACGTGGACGCCAAAGTCGTTTTCCTCGCCGGCTCCGTGGAAATCGCGCCGCGCCTCGGCACGGCCGATGCCATATGTGACCTTGTGTCCAGTGGCGCCACGCTCGTGGCCAACCAGCTGCGCGAGGCGGCGGTGATCGTCGAGAGCGAAGCCGTGCTCGCGGGCCACCGTGTGTTGCCCAGCGATGAGCGCGGCGAAATCGCTGAATTGCTGCTCCGGCGGCTGGATGGCGTGATCCAGGTGCGCGACTCGCGCCTGATCCTCATGCAGGCCTCGCGCGAGGCGTTGCCCGCGATCACCCGCCTGCTGCCGGGCCTGCCGATTCCCACGCTCACCGCG
>NZ_JBQCFT010000369.1:0-23703 GCF_051958795.1 Luteibacter sp.
CACGCGCTGCTGGGCGGTGTGCGGCTAGGCGCGATCATCGCCGATTACAGCTGCATGCATCGCCTGTTCACTCTTGATGAACGCCCGTTTCCGGCGGATGATCTGCCGCTGGCTCGCGCCGTCCTTCATGAGGAGACATGCCACGATGTCGCGCTCAAGGTGCGTCGTGCGGATGGACGCTGGACGGTGTTGACCGTCGCGGCCCAGCCCTTACACGGTACCCACGCGGAACCTCTGGGCGGCATCGTGCTGTTTCGCGCGGCCTGATGGCCGAAGGCTTATGCGTGGTAACGCCGGATCGACATCGTTGGCCCGTCGCCCTGCGCGAAGGCTCAACCACACGCGCTAGCCCGACCGTCACTGCGCGCCGTGCAGGTCGCCGCGCAGACGCGCGGGCAGCCGATGATGGATGGCTGTGGCGGCCACTGCCGCTTGACCGACGGCGACGCTGATCTGGTTCAATCCCGCGACCACATCGCCAGCGGCAAACAGATCCAGCACGCTGGTCTGCATATGCGCATCGACAAGGAGCTTCCCCGCCTCGTCACGCCGCGGCTGCAGGGTGGTCAGGAATCCGGTCGAGGGCGTGCAACCAAGCACCGGGTACAGCGTATCGAAGGCGTGTGACCCGCCATCGCGCGTATGCACCGTGCACCCGCGCTCGGCGAACACCAGGCGTTCAAGTGGCGGCAGGATCGCCACACCCGAACGTGCGCCCTCGGCTACCTGTGCGTCGCTGGCGTGTTCGCCGTGTGGACCGACCACGGTGACCCGCGCGGAGAATGTGCGGAGGAATCGGGCGTGACCGAGAGCCTGGTCGATCGGCCCGTGCACGGCGATCGCCTCGTCCCGCGCTTCGTACCCGTCGCACACCGCGCACAAGCGCATCGCGCCGGAGGCAATCGCCGCTGCAGCGTCCTCGGTCCGGGGCAAGGTGTCGACGATCCCACTGGCCACCAGCACCGTTTGTGCGAGGAAACGTTGAGCACCGACGCTCGCCTCGAAGCCCAATGGGCGGCGTTCCAGCGCCGTGACCTCGCCGTGGTGTACGGGCGCGCCGTACTGCTCGGCCTGCGATCGAAAATGCGACAGCAACGCATTCCCCGCGATGCCAAAAGGAAAGCCCGGGCAGTTGTGGCTGACCGGGATCCACCGCGCGCGTGACTGCCCGGCATCGACGACCAGAATCCGCCGGTGATAGCGCGCCAGGTAGGTCGCGGCGGTGAGGCCGGCCGGGCCGGCACCAACGATCAGGCAGTCGTACGCGTGAAGCATGGCCCCCGACACGCTTAGTGCGCTTCCAGGCGCGCGAGCACGCCAGGGATCCGTGGCAGCAGTTCGCGGGCGAGGAAGCCGATCGGGGCGACCTGGCGTGAGGCTGCCACTCCGGCGCGGGCATGGACCATCACCGCCCAGCAGGCCGCTTGCGCCAGGGTCGCGCCGCGGGCGATGAGACCGGCGACGACACCGGCCAGGACATCGCCGGAGCCGGAGGTGCCGAGCCCCGGCGCGGCAACGTCGTGGCGCCACAAGGCCCCGTCCGGCGTGGCGATCCAGCTGGTGGGGCCCTTGAGAATGACCACTGCCCCAAACTCGAGCGCGGCTTCGCACGCCACTTCTGCGCTGTGCTGTGCAACCTCGTCCGGGCGAAGATTCAGCAGATCCGCCATTTCGGCCACATGGGGCGTGAGGACGAGCCGTCCGTACGCGGGCTGCAGCGCGTCGGCGTGCAGGCTGCCGGCGTCCGCGACCACGTATCGGGCTGCGCGAGCGACCTGCGCAGACGCGGGCGACGCACCCGTTGCCATACCGGGACCGACCAGTGCGACGGCGGCCTCGCGCACCCGCGCGACCGCCTCGGTCTCCAGCGCACCGAGTTCACCCGACGCGTCCAGCGCTACGCCAATGACCGCCGATTCGGGCATCACCAGCGCCATGGTTTCGCTCAGGCTCATCGCGGTCAGGGTCATCAGCTTGCCCGCGCCGGCACGCAAGGCCGCTTCACCGGCCAGCAGGACCGCACCGGGGACGGAACGGGAGCCACCGACCACAACCACCCTGCCCCGATCCTCCTTGCTTGTGCTGCCAGTGGCCGACGGTAGCGGCCATCGGCGCAGGCTCGCGCGCGTCAGCCGCTGCGCGAGCATCAGCGCGGGCCTCCGGGCACGTCCGAGTCACCGGTCACGGCGACATCGCGCACCGTGGGTGGCACCACCCGCCCTTTGCGCAAGCGAAAGGACACCGCAGGCTCCTTGACGACGTCGTATTCCGCGTAACCACAGTTGGGGAAGTCGCCCTGGCGGTCGATGGCCAGGATCTCCGCCTCGCGCATCCCCTCGAGCAGATACCGGAAGCAGTTGACGATGACCTGGTGTCCGACCACCACCACGCGGCAATCCGGCCGAGTCAGGCGAATCCCATCGACCACACTGCGCAGGCGCAGAATCACGTCGCACCAACTTTCCCCTCCCGGCGGGCGGAAGTAGAACTTGCCCACGAGGCCGCGCTGCGCCGCCAGTTCTGGATACGTCGTCTCGATGCCCTTGCGCGTATAGCGATCGAGGATCCCGAATTCCTTCTCGCGCAGTCGCTCGTCGATCTCGATGCGCGACTCGTCGATGCCCAGTGCCTCGGCAAGCGCGGCGGCGGTCTGGTGGGCGCGGACGAATGGCGATGAGAGGATGGTATCTGGACGTTCATCATCCGGTAGCTGCGCCATCCATTCGCCCAACGCCTGTGCCTGCGCGTAGCCCAACGGCGACAGTGGCGTGTCTGCGTCGCGATTGTGCAGGGCGATCAGGTCATCGCCCGCAGCTTCGGCATGATCACGCAGCACGTTTCCGGCACTTTGGCCGTGCCGCACAATGTACAGTTTACCCGCCCTCGGCCCCATGAACGTCCCCGCGCGATGTGAACCCACCCAGCATCCCGGCCAGGCTGTGAACACCGCGTGGGATCGGGGCATGCACCGCGCGCCTCGCCTCAGCCCGCCGCCTGCATCGTCCCCACGACTTCCACCAGTGAGGCCAATGACGTGGGCTTGCACAGGAACGGCGGCATCCCGAGGTCGGCCGGAAGGTCCCGCGGATCGAACGAGGCGACGATCACGTACGGAATGGCGCGCGCCGCCAATTCACGCGCGACCGGAAATGAAACGCCATCGACCAGGTGCACATCCAGCACGGCGCTCTGGGGAAGATGGCGATCAATCGCCACGAGGGCATCCTTCACGCTGGCCACGGGGCCGATAATCTGCGCGCCGTGATCCTCCAGCACCGACGCCCATAGTTCAGCAATCATCTCGTTATCTTCGACCACCAAAATACGGTGGCCATCCAGTCGGGTAACCGTCGCCATGGAACCGCCTTGACACAGGTGGCCGCTAGCGTGGCATATCATGGCCGCCGTGTCGTTTCACACCACATTGACGCCCGACCCTTGAGCGACCCCCGCCACGGTGACCATGGCCTACCAACTGCATCGCCAACTTCTCGAACTGTCCGACGACTGCGTCAAACAGCTGGACCTGGATGGTCGCATCCGCAGCGTCAATGAGCCGGGCCTGCGTCTGCTCGGTGCGAGCGCGGCGGAACTGGAAGGCCGGTCGTGGGAGGTCCTGTGGCCGATCGCCGGCCGGCCTGCCGTGCAACGCGCGTGTGCGGCGGCGCGGCAGGGACAGGCGACCCGGTTCATCGGGGAGACGATCCAGGGAGAACGCCGCCGCTGGTGGACGGTCTTTACCGGCCCCCTGCGCGATGAGCATGGCACGGTAGTCGGCATCGGCGCAGTCAGCCGCGACATCTCCGACCGGTTGCAGTTCGAAGACGCGATGGACATGCTCAATGCCCGGCTTCAGCACCGGCTCGACCGCGCCGAGCGCAGCGTGCGCACGGGCGACGAGCACGCCGCCGCGCTCGAAGCGGCACTCGATGCCGCCACTGAAGCGGTCGAGGAAGGCCATGCGGCCCAGTCAAGCCTCAGGGAGAAACTCGACTTGGCCGAGGTGGCCCGTCTCGCCGCCGAGCAGATCGCGTTGCAGACCCAGAAGTCGGCCGCCGTCGGCCAGATGGTTGCGGGCCTGGCCCACGACTTCAACAACAATCTCCAGACGATCATGACCGCCTTGGAGACGCTGGCGGCATCGCCGCTGGAGATGACGGCTCAGCAAGCACGGTATTTCAGTTTCGCCGAGCAGGCCGCGCGGCTGGCGTCGGTCAATGTGCGCCGGCTCCTGGCCTTCAGCCGCTCGCACCCGTACGCGCCCGAACATCGTGACTTGGGCGCGCTGCTGGACGAGGTGCTGCCATTGATCATCGGGACACTGGGATCGCGCTTCACCGTACAGGCCGTGCGATCCGACGCAGCGCTGCCCGTGTTCGCCGATCCGCATGCGTTCCACCAGGCGCTGATGAACCTCGCGATGAACGCGCGGGACGCGTGCGGCGGAGCCGGTCGTATTGCCCTGCGCACGGGACGTGAAGTGATCCCGGTCGATGGCGCGGACGAGGGAGCCCACCCGGATTACGTGTACGTCGAGCTGTCCGACGACGGCGACGGAATGAGCGAGGACGTTTTGGCCCGGGTGTTCGAGCCTTTCTTCACGACCAAGGCGGCGGGCAAGGGTACCGGTCTGGGCTTGGCGCAGGTGCTGGGCTTTGCGCAACAGGCCGGCGGCACGTCCCGGATTCTCTCCGAGGTCGGTGCGGGAACCACGGTTCGCCTCGTGTTTCCTCGCGCGCACGCGGCAACGACCGCCTAGGACCCCGTTAATCCGTGGCCTCTCCCTTTCGTGGGGTCTCGTGCGCTTGAACGACTAAGCCGCGGCCGGACCGAGGCGCGAGCGGCGCGACACCGTGGCATCGCTTTCCATGCAGCGCGTTCACGGTCGGCAGGGTTAGCTCAGCGGTCCGTGAGGAGGCCGCGATGAACCTGTACCGTATCGAGCGCAGCCACACGGTCGGTGCGCTGCAGGGCGCCGCGCCGACCGTCGTGGCCATCCCCGTGCGCAATGAAGCGCGGCACTTGGGCGCCTGTCTGGAGGCGTTGGCCGTGGCGGCGCGCGTGGATGGCGCTTTCCCGCACCTGGTCCTGGCCGTGAACGGTTGCACAGATGCCACCTGGGAGGTGGCGATGCGGCACGCGCCGCGTTTGGCGCTGCCCGTCACGATCACCGAAGTGGTCCTGTCACCCTCGGCCGACCATGCCGGAGGCGCGCGGGCTGCCGCTCTGCGTCTTGGGCTGGATCGCGCTGGTTGTGCGGCGCACGCGCGCATCTTTACCACCGACGCGGACACGCGGGTGGCGCCCGACTGGCTCGTCCGCGGGCACCGCGCGCTCGCCGACGGTGCCGACGCCGTCGCCGGCCTCGCCGCAGTCGCCTCGCCACGTCACTGGCCCATGCACGTCAGACAGCGTCATGCGATGGAACAAGCTCTCCACCGGCTATTGGACGAGATCGACGCGCTTTGCGATCCTGTGGAACACAACCCGTGGCCGACCCATCGCCAGGCTTCGGGCGCCAATCTCGCCTTTCGTGCCGACGCATTGCGGCGCCTGAATAGGTGGCCGATCCCGTCCTGTGGCGAGGACCGTGCCTTGATCCAAGCATGCCACGCGCAAGATCTTCGCGTGCGGCACGAAGTAACGATGCGCGTGACGACATCGGCGCGGCTGCACGGGCGCGCCGCCGGCGGCATGGCCGATACGCTTTGTCACCAGGCGCACGATGCTACGCGGCCGTGCGACACGGCGCTCGAAGCGGTCCCGGCGCACATCTCGCGCGCGGAGCGACGCGCTCGGGCACGGCGACTGTTTGATCCAGGCATGTCGGCGAAAGCGGTGGGCGAGGCACTGGGACTCGCCGTGCCGGGCGGCGCGGTCATCAGCGCGCCGTGCCGCTTTTTTGGGACGGCCTGGCAGCTGCTCGAGGCACTGGCCCCGGGCCTGGCTCGACAGTCCTTGCGCATCGAGGAGGTGCCGCGCGCGATCGAAGCGGCCGAACGCTGGCTGGCCGGGCACGCCGCCGCACCCGTCGGTGGGGTCGCCGCATGAGCGTGCGCGCGTTGCACACCGAGGGGGCCATGGCACGCGCGGCGGTGCTTCGCGCATTCGCGGCGGATGCAGCCGACTTGGCGACCATGGCGGTGGATGACGACGCGGCCGGATGCTTTCCCTCGGCGGCGATGGGGCGGTTGCGCGCGGCGGGGCTACTGACCGCGGTGCTGCCGGTGGAGGAAGGCGGTGCGGGCCTCGGCGTCGATCGCGCCGCGACCTCGACGTTGCTGACCCTGCTGATGCGGCTGGGCGCGGTGCATCTGTCGCTCGCCCGGTTGGTCGAAGGACACGTCAATGCGTTCGCGTTGCTGTGGCAGTACGGCACGGCGCCCCAGCGACTGCGTGTCATGCGCTATGTGCGCGACGGCGGTTTGCTGGGCGTATGGAACGCGCCGGTGCCGGGTGCCCCGCTCGTCCTGCTGGCCGACGGCGTTCATTTTCGTCTGGCTGGGAGCAAGATCTACGCGTCCGGCGCGGGCGCCATTCGCCGGCCGCTGCTCACCGCAACGTCCGAAGACGGCCGCCTGCTGATGTTGTGGTGCGACGTCAGTGCGGCCACGGTGGACTTGTCGGACTGGCGCGTCCAGGGTATGCGAGCGACGGCCACGGGCACGCTGCGGCTGGACGGGGTCATCGTCGAGCCTGACGAAGTCTTCGGCAATGATCAGGACTACCACCGCCAGCCGGCCTTCGCCGGCGGCGCGTGGCGCTTCGTTGCCGCTCAACTGGGAGCGGCCGGCGCGCTAGTGGATGCGCTGCGTCAGTCGCTTCGCACGGCGCACCGTGAGGGCGATCCGCACCAGCGTGCACGCTTGGCCGATGCCGCGATGCGCCTGGAGACTGGCCGGTTGTGGACACATGCGGCCGCGCACATGGCTGACGATCCGGCGCAGACGCCTGACGACGTCGTTGCATATGTCGGCATGGCGCGTCTTGTGGTCGAGGAGGCGGCGATGGCGATCATCGCTCTTGTCCAGCGCTCCATTGGCCTGCGCGCTCTGCACGCGGAGCATCCGGCTGAACGCATCTGTCGGGATCTGGCGACCTACCTTCGCCAGCCGGTACCCGACCTCATTCGCGACGCCAGCGCGCAAGCGGCGCTGGACGCGCCGGGCAACCTGCTGGATCGATGGTCGTGAGCACGGCGGGCGCGCGAGTGCGTGTCGGCGGCTACTGCGCTTGTCTCGCACGGCTTCCCGTGGTCGCGCCGATCGCCGTGCTGCGGACCCGTCCGCTGATGGTCGTCGCTCCGCATCCGGACGATGAGAGTCTGGGCCTGGGTGGACTGATCGCGGCCGCACGGGCATTGAACCTTCCGGTGACGGTCGTGTTCCTGACTGACGGCGAGCGCTCACACGTGGGGTCGCCGACCTGGCCGGCCAGGCGGCTTGCCGCGCATCGACGGCTCGAAGCCGTCGCCGCCTTGGGCGAACTCGGTGTCGCCGGGGCGAGCGCGCACTTTCTTGGCCTGGGCGATACCCGACTGCATGCGCTGGACGGGGCGGCGCAGGCTACCGCCCAGGCGAAATTGGCCACACTCGCCGCGCCAAACACCCTGGTGTGCGTGACCGCGGCGACGGATCCGCATAGCGATCACCAGGCGGCCGCCGCCCTGGTGGACCGCGTTCCTTGGGCGGCGGGGGTCGAGATCATGCACTACCCCGTCTGGACCTGGACACGCCGCGATGCGGATCTGCCGATCACGCCCCTGCGCGGTGTACGCATCGATGTGGCGACACATCTACCGCGCAAGCGCGCAGCCATTGCGGCCCATCGAACGCAGCACGGCGAGCTTATCCATGACGCGGCGGAGGCGTTCGTTCTCGACTCGGCCTTCCTTGCGCGCTTTGCCGCTCCCACCGAGACGCTCATATGGCCCCGGTGAACTTTGACCGCGCGCATTTCGAGGCGCTATATCGCGAGCGGCCGGATCCGTGGGCATTCCGTACCAGCGCGTACGAGCGTGCAAAGTACGTGGCGACGGTGAAGGCCATGCCCAAAGCACACTATCGGCACATCCTCGAACTCGGTACCTCGATCGGGGAGCTTAGCGCATTGCTCGCGCTGCGGGCCGACCGGCTTACCGGCGTGGAAACCTCGTCCATTGCCATCGCCGCGGCCCAGGCGCGATGCGCCCACCTGCCCCATGTGCGTTTTGTCCAGGCGCATCTGCCCGACGGCGACTGGGAGTCTTCCGCCGATGCCGTGATCTTGTCCGAGGTGCTCTACTACCTGACCCTTCCGGCGATCGGTCAACTGGCCGCGCGACTGCAACATTGCGCGCCGCATGCCGACCTGATCTTGGTGCACTGGACCGGGCCCACCGACTACCCGTTGTCGGGTGATGCCGCCGCGGAGGGCTTTCGTACCCTCGTTCCGTCATCGCGCTGGCAGGGTGAGCGTACAGCGGAGTACCGGATGGACGTGCTTCACCGGGTACGATGAGTCGATTCGCCATCGCGGGCTGCACGATCCTCGCACGTCAACTCGAGGCAGAGTGTCGAGCGCGACCTTGGCACCCGCGGCCGGCGTTGGGCTCAATCTGCGCCCAGACGCAATACGAGACGGCTGTTGCGCTTCGGCATAATTGCCCAGTATCGGCCGACTTGGACATCCGGGCGACGTGACGTCGGAGCAGTAGAACTACGCACAGGCTATCGGGACTTCTACAGGTGCGCGCAACGCGATCGCGGGGGATCCTATCGCGACTGCGACCGGAGTGCACCATGGATACCAACCGCCGTCCCAATATCCTCATGATCATGGCCGACGATATCGGCTGGTTCAATATCAGCTGCAACAACCACGGCATCATGGGCTATCGAACGCCAAACATCGACCGCCTTGCGGCGGAAGGCGCGAACTTCACGGACTTCTACGGCCAACAAAGTTGCACAGCGGGTCGCGCCGCGTTCATTACCGGCCAATCACCGATTCGCACGGGACTGACGAAAGTGGGTACGCCAGGGGCGACACTGGGCCTAAGCGCACTCGACCCAAGCGTGGCAGAAGTACTGAAACACTACGGGTATGCAACGGGGCAGTTTGGAAAGAACCACCTGGGCGACCGGAATGAGCACCTGCCGACTGTCCACGGGTTTGACGAGTTCTTTGGCAATCTATATCACCTTAACGCAGAGGAAGAGCCCGAGTACCCGAACTATCCCAAGGACCCGGCCTTTCGCAAGAAGTATGGTCCGCGCGGGGTACTACGCTGTAGGTCGTCGGATGTCGACGACGATACGGTCGACGAACACTTCGGCAGGGTCGGTCGGCAGGAGATCGAGAACACCGGTCCTCTCACCCGACGTCGCATGGAAACCATCGACGAAGAATTTCTCGGTGCCGCGTTGGAGTTCATCGAACGGCAGTCGTCGGCTTCGCAGCCGTGGTTCTGTTACTTCAACCCGACACGGATGCACGTGTTCACCCATCTCAAACCCGAGTCCGAGGGCAAGACTGGACTCGGCATTTACCCTGACGGGATGGTGGAGTTGGATGGGTACGTCGGGCACCTGCTGGATATGCTCGATCAAGCAGGCGTGGCGGACAACACGCTAGTCATCTTTACAACGGACAACGGCGCCGAAGTATGCACGTGGCCCGATGGCGGGACGACACCGTTCCGTGGTGAGAAGGATACCAACTGGGAGGGCGGCTGGCGGGTGCCTTGCGTCATGCGATGGCCTGGTGTCATCAGCCCAGGACGCGTGATCAATGACATCGCCTCTCTGCAGGACCTCGTTCCCACGTTCGCGGCGGCCAATGGCGAGGCGGACCTCGCCGCGCGACTTCGCGCCGGGTGTGAGTTGGCCGGGAAGCCCTTCAAAGTCCACCTTGACGGATATAACCTCCTACCCTTCCTCGCGGGAGAGACGGACGCCTCGCCACGTCGCGGATTCATCTATTGGAGCCACGATGGGGAGTGCATGGCCATGCGAATCGAACGGTTCAAAGTCGTTTTCGCTGAGCAGCGGGCTGTCGGGCTCGACACATGGCGCGAGCCATTGTCACCGATGCGCGTACCTAAGTTTTTCGATCTTCGCGCCGACCCCTTCGAGCGCGGAGAGGACCGCTTCAGGTCCACCGACGGGTTCATCGAGCAGATTCCCTTGCAATACCTGGCTCCGCCCCTCCTTGCTGAATGGCTTTCAACGTTCAAGGAATTTCCGCCGCGTGCGCGGGCGGCGAGCTTCAGCATCAACCGGGTGATTGAGGCAATGATGCCAAGAGATTGAACGGTATCGTTCGCACGGACGGTTGGTTCGAGGCCGTGCCGCTCGCATCGGGTGTTCAAGGCGCCGTGGACCCGGAACTATCCGATGCGAGGGCCGCCAGGACGGCGCAGCGTCCTAGGACGCGCTTGCTGCTCTGGGTCCGCGCAGGCATTGCAAGGAGTGGGGGTATCCAAGGCATCGTCGGAGGTGGCCGATCCGTCGGTCCGTACGAGCTCAGCGTTTCCCCTCACCATGCACGCGTTCGTAAAACGGCACGAGCGACATGCTCGTCACACCAGCCGCGTGCGAGGGCTCGACGGGCAGAAAGCGCACGAGCACGAGCGGCCAGCCGGCCCGGCGGGCCCGTTCGAGCGCCACGGCCCGCAGCTCGGGGTCCGCAGGGTGCACCAGACCCAGCACGATCTGTTCGCCGCTGCCGTCGTTGCGGTCCAGGCGGTACAGGTAAGCCTGGGCGATGCCATTCTGCGCACACCAACTGGCCAGCGCCGCGGCCAGCGGCGCCTCGTCGTCCGACGGCGCACGGAACGCCCACGGCGCATCGGGCCTGGGCTGCTCGCAGGCCATGCCCCGGCACCAAAGGACCTCACGCATGAAGGCATGGTCGTCCGCGATGATCGTCCAGCCCTGGCCGGTCATCGGATTCACGGTGAAGATGGCTGGCGGAGCGATCGAAAGCAGCTCGCGCATCGCCACCCGGACCATGACCGCCGGTGGCGGCATTGCGTGCGGGAACTGAGCCGGGTGGGTGAATAGCGGTACGCGCATCTCGCCCGAGGCGGCGTGCTGCCATCGAACCAGGTTATGCCACGGCGCCGCGGCGCCCTCGCCCGGCGGGCGGTAAAGCAGCGCACGCACCGGTCCCTCGGCCAGGCGGGTAAGGAAGGCCTCGCGCTGCGTCGGATCGGCCTGGGCGCCCTTCAGCGCCTCCGCCAGTTCGTCAATCGGGGTCACCTCGTGCATACGCCTCCGGGAGGGTCAGCCATCGGCCTCGCGCAGGAGGCGTTCTTTTTCACTCACCGGCAGCTTCGCAAAGGCCAGGATCATGCGAGCCAGACGCTCGTCGCCGGCGAACAGGTACGCACACGGCACGTCGAGCGCCGCCGCCAAACGTTCTACCGTGCCCAGATCGGGCTGGTGGATGCCCTGCTCATAGCGGTTGATTCGCGTGCTGGCGACAAAGGAGTCCAGGCCTGCGTCTAGCCCTAACTGCTTTTGCGATAGCTCTTTCATCTGGCGGGCGGCCCTCAGGCGGTGCGGAAACACCTCGTGCAGGGGAAGCGGTCGGGGCATGGCGTCGGGCCGGTAGTCCAGAGGGACTACGAGACTCGTAACTTTGCCTTGCCACCGATACTACGAGTTTCGTAGTATCGGTGGCAACCGTCGCCGCGCCGAGGCCGAGAGCCGCCGTGCAACTCCTATTGGACGATGATTCGGACGTGCCGCTGCCGCTGGATGCGCCCACCCGCGAGGCCTGGCTGGTCCAGTGCGGACGGGCCGAGGGAGCCGGTTCGCTGGAGCGGCTCAAACGCCGTCTGGCCCAATGCTTCGCGCTTAGCCTTGTCGAGTGTCTCGACGCCGACCTGAAACCGCCGACCGAAGCACAACTGAGCTACGCCACGGATATCGCCCGCCAGCTGGGCCTGAACCTGCCGGCCGAGGCGATCCGTTTCCGCGGCGAGGCGATGGCGTTTATCCGTCGGCATGCGCCCGCCCTGCGCGACCTGCCCCGTGCGCCGCCGCCACCGCGCGACGACGGCTAGGCCGCCCGGCCTGGGGCCTGATCAGGGCGCCGCGCAGGCGCGCTCAAGCAGCGTCACCAACTGGCGGGCCTGGTAGGGCTTCTGCAGCAGTACGACCCCGTCAGGAAGACCAAGCGCCGGGCTGATGTGGTGCCCGGAGGTCGCCACGACGCCGAGCGCGGGCCAGCGCTCGCGGACGATCCGCAACAGCCCCTCGCCGTTCATCGCGCCGGGCATGTGAATATCGGTGAATACCGCGCACAGCGACGGCTCCGCCTCGAGCAGCGCGACGGCCTCGGCCGCGTCCGCCGCCGGCACCGCGCTCCAACGGGAACCCTCCAGCAGGTCACAGACCACCTCGCGTAAGACCGGATCGTCCTCGACGACCAAGACACGCCGGGTGGCATCCCCTGCATCGTTCCGTGCCGCGGTAATCGGCGCCGGGCGCGTGACCGCGGCCGGACGAAGGTTGACCCGGTCGACCACTTCGCGCACTTGATTGCACAGTTCCCGGGCGTTGTCCGCCGAGGCAAAGAACAGGATCCGGCCGCCTTCGACGCTCAGACGCGCGCCCTGCAGGGCGGCGCCCGCGCGCGCGACCTCGGCGGCCAGCGCGCCGATCCACGCCTCATCGGGCTGGCCCTCCAGCAGGGCACTGATCGGCGCATCCACCACGGTGTCAACGATGGCTTTCAGGCAAGGCACGTCGAAGCCGAGAATGCGCGGGGCGGAAGCGTGGGGCATGGACAGACTCCGCAAGGCGTAAGGCGATGAAACGAACGCGAAGTGTGCCGGTGCTCGGATTAAAACGCGATGATGACCCAAGTTTGCGTCACGACCGGCCCGGTCGCGCGGCCTGCACATGGTCGTGACCCGGCGTCCCCGAAGCTGGGCCCCCTATCTGGCGGCGAGGCAAAGCATGGACCTGATCGCGCACCTGCGAAGTCCGGAGCCGCTCGGCTGGCTGGCGTCGCTGATCCTGTTGTCGACGATCGCTCGGCAGATCTGGCGTCAGGCCCACGCGCCGACGGTCGAGGGCGTGTCCAAATGGCTCTTCATCGGCCAGATGACGGCCTCGGCGCTCTACCTCGCCTATAGCCTCCTGGTGGACAACCCGGTCTTCGTCGCCAGCAACGCGGCGCTGCTTGTGGCCGGCATCACCGGCCAGGTGATCTACCTGCGCCGGCGTAAGTCACAAACCGGAGGGGTCAGCGAGGCGGCTCCATAGCGTGACCCCGGCGCGTACCGCCCGAGGGCGAGCGCGGTGGCTCGTCCGGCCGGCGGCGGATGCCGAATCGCAGCATGGCGCCGATCACGTAACCGACGATCATCAGCAAATCACGCACGGGGCGGAAGTGGCTGGCCCGCAGGGATGGCTCATAGCGCGCCCGGATCGGCGCAAAGGTAACCTGGGTGCCTAGCCGCCGCGAGGCCTCGACCAAGGTGGCTGTTTCGAAGACAAAATGATCCGCCGGCACGCCGTCGAGATTTAACACGGCCGCCGGGTAGTATCTCAGGCCGCTTTGCGTGTCGGGCAGCGGCTGACCGGCTGCCAAGGACACCGACCAATCGGCCAGGCGGTTTGCGGCACGCCGCATGGCGGGCTGGGTCTGCCGATCCTTCACGCGGGCACCGATCACCAGCGACCTCGGCTGCCGCTGTGCGGCCTCCAGCACCACGGCGACGTCCTCGGCGCGATGCTGGCCGTCGCCATCGAGGGTGATCAGGCCGTCAAACCCGGCGGCTTTCAAGGCCTCCCACCCGCTGCGCACCGCCCTGCCCTTTCCTTGCCGGTGGGCGTGCTTGATCACACGCACGTGGTTGGCCAAGGCAATGTCCAAGGTGCGGTCTTCGGAACCGTCGTCCACCACGACGATGGGCAAGCCAAAGCTCGCCAGATCCGCAAGCACACGCGCCAGGGCGCGCTCTTCGTTCAGGCAGGGAACCAGGAACGCGATTCGCATGGGCCGACCCTCGGTGGTGAGGCATCGACGCTAGGTCGTGTTGCGCCGAGTGCGTGTGAACGGACGGTCGCTCCGCTGCTGACGGCCGCCCGCCGGCCAGGCTCGCCTGCGAAGCCGCGGCTAGCGGGGCTGTTCACCCAGGGCGCGGCGGACGTCCTCGGCCATCGGTCCCACGCGGCCTACGACTTCGCGAAGGCGCGCCTCGCTGACGCCGAGCGCTTCGGTCCAGTAACGGATCTCGTAGTCCTCCGACAGGCTGATTCGCTTCGCGTCAGCCGGACCGCGTTTGCTGGTGTCATCGCTCATACGTGGCTCCCTCGTTTGACGGTGCGCCCAGCTTGGCCTTGCCGGCGTCAATCGTCTGCGAACGTCGGTCCGGGCGGTGCGCCCGGCGCCGCGGCTGCAGACCCTTCGTGCGCTAGCTCAGCAGTTGGTCGAGTGACTCACCCTCGAAGGGCATGCGCCAGATTCGACACTCCGAGGGCAGCTGCGGGTGCGCGTGCGATGCCGACACGCAGGTGGCGATCAGCGTCAGCGCCGGATGCAGCCGGCCGGCGGAGGCGAGCAGCCGCTCAGCCGCTTCGCCGCCGAGATCGCATGGCGCGATCACGGCCCGGATCGACGTCGAGGCCGCCAACAGCAGCCGGGCTTGCGTCCAGCGCTGGGCCTGCATTACGCCCGCCCCGCGCCGTTGCAACGCGAGGGTCAGGCCCTCGGCCAGCGATGGGTCCGGTTGCACGATCAGGATCTGCGGCGGCGGTACCTGCATCGGTACAGTGTAGATCAATGCCGCATAGCAACATGCGTTCCGCGTCACGCGCGTCACCTATGGGAGCTGCACGATCTGCTCAACGGAGTCCGCCGACCTGTGCCTGGGCGACCACGTGTGCGGCGACCTGCGGCGTGAAGGCCTGGCCGAAGTGTGAGATCCATTCTCCGAACGCGGGTGGCCTTCTTGGTCGAGGCCTATGCGGTCAGCCAGAAAAAGGCCAACGGGTGGTTCAGCCAGGTGTGCGATGCATTGACGGGAAGCGCCATGCGGTGAGCGAGTTCGGCCCGACAGGTCCGTCGTCGATGTCGACGATCGCGCTGGGTGTCGCTGAGCGGCCGCCCGCGCTACGCTTTTTCGGCCAGAGAACACGGCGCGGGCTTTCAACGCGGGCCAGATACGGTGCGCCGGTCGACGCGCTGCATCGCCTTCACCCAGATCTGGCGGGTTGGGCGTAAGGTCGAGGCACCCGGCAGCGCTTTGTCGGCCGCTGGCGTCGCGCTGGGGCACGATGCCAGCGTCTTTTTTGCCCGAGTCGATCGCCGTACCATCGGTAGGGTCACAAGCCGAGGGGACCTGTCCATGCTGCCGCCCCACGCCGGGTTTGATCTGCCGGCCGTCCAATGGACGCGTCGCCGCAATCTGTTGCGCGTGATCGATCAGCTCGTCGGCGAAGGCCTGGGCTCCTGGCCGGCCTTGGCGCACACCCTGTGCAACATGCGCGGCGAGGAGCTGCGCGCGGCCACGCGCGAGGGCCGCATCACCGACGCACTGGCCCGCGAGATCGAATGGGCGATGCAGCGGCCACTCGGGTGGCTGGACGCCACCGAGCACGAGGCGCTGGAGCGCTGATCCCGAGGCAGCCGCCCCTCGCGCATTGGCGCGCTCGTCACGACACGGCCCCGTAGCCTGTGTCGACGGGCCGCGCCATCGCGTGACCCAACCGACTTCCAGCGAGGATCGCATGCGCGCCTTTTTCTTTCGCAATGGCCTGAGCATCGCCGTGCTTGGCATGATGCTGGCTGCCTGGACCGCCCAGGCGGTCACGGGCCACGCCGCCCACAACGACGAGCTGATCCGGCACGGCGTCGCGTCAATCGGTTGGGGCGACTATCTGTCCGGCGGCGATTTCTGGTCGGCCACGTTCGAGAATTGGGAGAGCGAGTTCCTGCAGATGGGCGTGTACGTGCTCCTGACCGTCTGGTTGCGGCAAAAAGGCTCGGCCGAGTCGCGCCCGATGCCCGGTGAGGAAGACCCTGGCGATACGTCTGCCCCGGTCGATCAGCAGCCGGCCGCTTGGCGCCGGGGCGGGGTGGTGCGCTGGCTGTACGCTAACTCGCTCTCGATCGCGTTCCTGCTGCTGTTCGCGGCCTGCTTCGGCGGGCATCTGATTGGCAGCTGGCACAAGGAGCTGGCCGAGGCGGCGATGCATCACGAGCGGCCACCGACCTTGGGCGACTACGCGGTCGACCCGTCGTTCTGGTTTGAGTCCTTCCAGAACTGGCAGAGCGAGTTCCTTGCCGTGTTTTCCCTGGTGGTGCTGTCGATCTTCCTGCGCCAGAAGGATTCGCCGCAGTCCAAAGCCGTGGACGAGCCCAACGCCACGACCGGCACGTGAGTGCTCTGGGTCATCGGGTGCGCCGACATGGGCGCGTTCACGGACCGGCGGCGAACACCGCGGCGCGATCGACCGCTTCCTCCAGTGTCGTGCGATCGAACGGCTTGCACAGGCGTACGGCACTGGCCGGTGCGTCCTCGGCCGGTTCCGCCGGATCGGACAGCATGATCACGATGGCCATGCCCGGATTAGCCGCTCGCGCATCAGCCAGATACGCGCCGGAACGGTCCTCGCCAGGCGCCGGCACCGCCGCCACCAGGAAGTCAACGCGCGCCTCCTTGAGGATGTGCGCCGCGGCCCCGACGTGCGTGCCGGCGGCCACGCAACGGAAGCCGCGCAGCTGCAGGCAATCGGCAATCGTCTGCGCCAGATCGGCGCTGGGCTCGATGACGACGGCAAGCGGGAGGGCGGTAGCAGGCATGGCGTCCATGATCCGGGGTCGACCGGAAGCGAGGCACATTCACGAGGGTATGAACCCCTTACGCGAAATCTCGACCCTCACCATACACCGCCGCACCGATGGTGGCGACGATCCCCGACGTGTACGTACGATGGCAGCTCCCGACGATGTGAACCCCTTCCCGGCCGCCGATGCGGCGGTCGACCTAGGTGATGCGCACGACACCGCCATGTGGGCGTTGGTGATGCAGGTCGACGCCCGCTCGCTGCGTGAAGCGGCTGCCCGCGTCGGCCCGAACGTCTGGCGGCTTTGGGACGAAGTCCGCACCTATCCGGAGCGCTACCGCGCACGGTGACCGCAGATGAGCCGGCTGCGGCCCGCGCGACAGCGGTGTATAACAGTGGTTTGTCCGCGATTACCCCGCTGCTCATGACCGCGCGCCCTTCCCGCCCGCCCCACGGCGAAATCCACGACCCGCTGCGCGGCAGCGCCGCGCAGTTCGAGCGCCTGGTCCAGGGCGTGGCCGACTACGCGATCTACATGTTGGATCCAAACGGCATCATCGAGACCTGGAATTCCGGCGCGCAGCGCATCAAGGGCTACGATCCGGATGAGATCATCGGGTCGCACTACTCCCGCTTCTACACCGCCGAAGATCGCGATGCGGGGCTGCCGGAGCGCAACCTTGCCACCGCGGCGCATGTGGGCCGGGTGGAAGACGAGGGATGGCGCATCCGGCGCGATGGAACGCCCTTCTGGGCGCACGTCATCATCGACCGGATCGCCGACGCCGATGGCACAGTGCTGGGCTTTGCCAAAGTCACCCGCGACGTGACCGAGCAGCGCCGCACCGCGAACGAATTGGAAAAAGCCCGGGAGCAACTCGCCCAGTCGCAGAAGATGGAAGCGATCGGCCAGCTGACCGGCGGCATGGCCCACGACTTCAACAATCTCTTGATGAGCGTGCAGAGCGGCTTGGAACTGCTGCGCGCGCGGCTCCCCGATGACGAGCGCACGCGCAGCATCTTCGACACGACCCTGGGGGGGGTGACGCGCGGAGCGCGTCTGACCCAGCGCCTGCTGGCGTTCGCCCGACGTCAGGAGCTGTCACCGACCGCCGTAAACCTCGCCACGCTGGTCCACGGGCTCTCGGACCTCGTCCATCCGATGCTGGGCTCGTCCATCACCATCGCCAGCACGCTGCCGTTCGGCTTGGCGCCGGCGCTGGTCGATGCCAATCAGCTCGAATTGGCGCTGCTGAACCTCGTGGTGAACGCGCGCGATGCAATGCCCGAGGGCGGGCATATCGACATCACGGCCACGGCGGCGCGTCATTCCGACGGCAATGCGCTGGGGCTGCCCGAGGGCGACTACGTCGCCCTGATGGTGCGCGACAAGGGCCACGGGATGAGCGCCGACGCCCTGGCCCGCGCGATTGAACCGTTTTTCACCACCAAGGGCGTCGGCAAGGGCACCGGGCTGGGCTTGTCCATGGTCCACGGCCTGGCCGAGCAGTCCGGCGGCCGGCTGGTTCTCACAAGCGCCGAAGGCCAGGGCACCACGGCAACGATCTGGCTGCCGGTCGCGCGCCCCGCTTCGGGCCATGGGCCCGATCCGGCGAGGGGTGGCATGTTGCCTACCGCGCAAGGTCCGCAACTGCGCATCCTCTTCGTAGATGACGATCCGCTGGTGCGGGTGACCGTGGCCGCGCTGCTCGAGGACATGGGGCATTGGGTGGTGTCGTCAGAGTCGGGCGCGCAGGCACTCGCCAGCCTCGATGCGAAGACCCCCTACGACGTGCTGCTGACCGATTACGCCATGCCCGGCATGACCGGCACCGAACTCATCGTCCACGCCCGTCAGCGCGTGCCGCACCTGGCGGCGGTGATCGCGACCGGCTATGCGGAAACCACCATCGATCCGGCCTTGGGCGTGGTGCGCCTGGCAAAGCCCTTCAGCCGCGCGGCCCTGGACGCGGCATTGCGTCAGGTGCTGGGCGCCCCGGCGCCCTGAATCGCGCTGCCGGGGTCCCGCCCGCACCCTGTCAGCCACCTGCGCCGTCCTCTTTGTGGATGGGCGGACGAGGCCACTCTGCCCGTCATGGTCGCCGCGGACGGTTCTCGGCGAATTGCGGCACGGGCAGCGCGGCAAGCCACGGTTCGCGCCGCGTAACCCAGAGCTCGTAGCTCGGTGCAAACAGTCCGGGCGCGTCAAAGTGTCCGGCGTACAGCTCGATCTCCTGAGCTTCGTCGTCCGCCCACAGCACGATCGCGCCGCAGGCGGCGCACGCTTGCCTGCGCCCGGTCGTGCTATCCACGGCCACTCGGGCACCGCGGATCGCGACCTGCTCGGCGTTGAAGACCACGAACAGCACGAACGGCGCCCCGGAGCGTGCGCGGCAGTCCAGGCAGTGGCATAACCCGCAGCGCACCGGCTCCCCGTCAACCGCGAAGGTCACCCCGCGACAACGGCACGCGCCTCGCTTGATCATCGCCCTTGCTCCCTAATCAGGTGCGGTGCTGACCAGGATAGCCGTCCTGCGGCGGCGACGGTGCCCCGCTGAGGTCGCTCCTGACGTCTCGCCACGCCATGCCGTGACGAGCGGATCCCTCGCCCGGCCCGGCCGCTTGCTCGGTGCGGCCGCAGCACGAGCGCCATGGGCGGCGAGCGACGGCCCAGCCATTTGGCCGATTGCCACGGCTTGTGGCGTACGCGTACCTTCGCCGTCGGCCCACGAGGAGCGTCCATGCCACCCTTCCGATCTCGTGTCGTTGTCGTCGTCCGGTGCACCATCGCACTGCTCGCCTGCATCAGCGGGGCTTCCCTGGGCGTCGCACAGACGCAGGACGCGGGCGCCGTCGTGCCGTCGCTCCCATGCCATTTCAGCAGGGACACGCCGCCGCGCCCCGGTCCCGGCTGTCTCCTGGCCCACCAAGAGCTCGGCGCGCTGGCCGACGGGCCGGTGTACTGGCATATCGACACGTTTAAGAGCCAAGCCGCGGCCCGATCGGCCCAGGGCTCAACCGGCACGATCGTCGCCGATTATGGCACCGTCTGGCTTTTCACCATCGCGGGCGAGCACTGGAGCGCAAAAGGCGGAACGCATATTGCGACCATCGGGCCGTTGCCGGTCCGAAAGGCCGCCGCCTTCAGTGCCGAATACATCCATTCCCTGTTCGTGCCCGGGATGAGCGCGCCGATTCACAAACACTCGGGGCCGGAGGCATTTTACGCGCTCGACGGCGACACGTGCCTGGAGATGCCAGGAGGCGCACAGCTTGGGACGGGGCCCGGGAACCGACTGATCATGCCTGCCGGCGATCCGATGCTCCGTATGGCCGTTGGCACCGTCCCGCGGCGTGCGTTCGCCTTGATCCTGCATGATGCGACGCTGCCGGCGACCACCCGCGTAAACGAATGGCAACCTGCCGGCCTGTGTCAGGCGAGGCTTGGCGCACGAGGGACCGCGATGGTGCGCCCTTAATCAGGTTGTCGACCGGCACGGCTGCGCAGGGCGCCACTCGCGCGTACTGCCCGGGATGGTGCATCACGGTTGCGGCAACTTTAAATCCCAAGCCACACGTCATCCGACACGCCGGCCAGTGGCTCCCTCGCTACCCGGCCTTGCCGCTACAGGTGCAGGGCCAGGCACCGGCTGCGTGCGCGTCCGTCCAGGTCAAACGCCACCACGTGGCCCACCACCAGCGCCGGGGATCTCGGACGACTGGCACCTTCTGCGCCGGATCAGATCAAGCTGGCTCCAACCAAGCCAACGCGCGATGCGCAAGCAACGTACCATTGCGAAATGCATCGATGTCATTCTGATCCCCGTGCAGGTACGGCCGTCGACCTCAAGACCCGCCAGATCGCCTGGCAGGTGCCGGTGGGCACCGTCCAAGACACCGGCCCGATGGGTGTGAAGATAAGGTTGCCGATCCCCATTGCCATGCCCACGCTCGGAGGCAACCTCTCCACGCAGGGTGGCCTAGTGTTTATCGCCGGGACACAGGACTTCTACCTGCGCGCATTCGACGGAGAGAACGGCCGCGAAGTCTGGAAGGCTCGTCTGCCGGCGGGTAGCCAAGGCGGTCCAATGACGTATATGGACAACGGCAAGCAGTTCATCGTAGTCACCGCCGGTGGAGCGCGGCAGTCCACCGAGCGCGGCGACTACGTTATCGCGTACGAGCTTCGCTGAACCTATCAGAAGCGCGCCCGGATTCGCCGAGCGCGCTCTGGCGAAATTCCCTTAACCGCGTGGCCAGCCTAAAGTCGGCCGATGTCGGGCGACAGCATGTCAGCGGCCGCATTCATGGACGCTTGCCTCCGATCGGAAACGCCTGAACTTGGAGTTGCAGTATCCAGCGCCGATGCCCGCAACCCGAGAGGTGTCAGCGTCGGCGCAAACCTTGACATGCCCGATCATGGCGCTCACTGATGGGCGATGCCGGCGAATGAAAAGCCGCGGCTATCGCACGCCGCCAGCATGGCAGATGGCAGATGGCAGATGGCAGCTGGCAGCAGCCACAATCTTCTTTGCCTTTGTATGAATGCCCAATTGATCACAGAGCGCCCAACGCGTGGAGAAAAAGGCCTACTAGCCACTCACCTCGGTCGTAAGATTCACCGCGAAGGGCGACCTATGGCAGACCATCGTCGGAGACGCACCCTTTCCTGTCCTGGGATCGCCGCTCCCACATCTGGTGGATATAGTTTTCATATTCCTCTGCGGCCGCCCCATGGTCACAGAAGTATTCGCCCAGATCCGGCGCAGCCTGGTACTGGAGTCCAAGCGCAGACAGTGATTGGCCGGGCGTGAGCCACGGATCGTAAGTCATATCTATGACGCTCCAGTTCGCGATCGACACGCCGGCTTTCAGTTCGGCGCGACGCAAGGCAATCGCTCGCATCCCATAGTGGTACGAACTCATCAAATCCTGTCGAAGATCGGTCAGCGAGGTTCGAAGCCCGGCCAAGACCGTCCCCCGTTTAATTTGACGATACGCCCTCTTGAACTCGAAAGTGCGCATGGACCAAAGCTTCACCGCAAACGCGCGGACGCATAGATTTCCGTGCCAGTTGCTGTGGCAAGGCTCCGGCGACGGCGCGGCCAGCAATAGCCGCGCGCCGTCGAAGCACGCTCGGTGCTCGCCCAGATCCTTCAGAATAACTAGTCGTGCCGTTTCAATCTCCTCCTCAAGAACGTCCATCGTCAGCGTATTTTCTGTGCCCTGGTCGGCGGCCTCGTCTGTCATTGCAAGCTGCGGCAAGCTGGCCTTGAGGAATTTCGAATCAAAGGGTGGCGCAGTACGCGTCGCCAGCAATGGAAGAATCGCTTCAGCGAAGCTCGCTACTCGCTTGCTAGCGTGACCTTCCGCGCACAGGTCAAACGCTATGTGCTCCAGCCCCGGGGCGACCCGTGCAAAGACGCTTTCCGCCCAGGCGGCGACACCGCCAAACACATCACGACGATGGTTTTTGGTGCGCTCGCTGGGAAGAAGATCGTCCGCGTCCCGAAGCACTTGAACCCGGCAATGCGCGCACGCAAATCCCTGTGCATGGAGCCGCGCGGGGTCGCCAAACGCCTGGCCGCAAGCCGGACAACTGGTGCGCAACCTGACGCCGTGCATCGGGCACTTATCGAGGCCAGCCAATTGATGGATCACCGAATGAAAGCCACTGCTCAAACAGCGGGTACAAAATCGTGGCATGCCGATTAGTCCATTGCGGACAACCTCAGTCCAACCGCCCACGGTACTTGCGGGACCGAACTGATCGACAAATGCGGAGAGGGCTTGGCCCGCGCCCGAAGCGGGTGTGAACGGCCGAGCCTCGTCCCACCCTGCGCCCCCGATAGGGCTCACCAGTTGTCTGATCCTGGGAAATGGCATGGGGTCGCCCGCCATGGTGCGGACAACGCCTGCCAGACTAGTGACGTTCAGCCAGGCCGCCTTGTGGCATGCGCCCCAAGGCGACTCCCAATCGGATAGGAAATTGGCATGCCAACTGAACACATTCACCTCACGCGTACTGATCGGCTTTCCGCGAACGGCTGGTCGGCACGGGCCCTGTGTAACGGCGATAGACGAAGGGCGCCCGCTCGCGGTACCCGCTCAGTTCTACCGCATGCATCCAATCGCCGATTTCCGGGGAGAACGCCGCGCTATCGCGTGAGCGCGTGGTCTCGGCAAACTCTGCTAGCGCTCGAGCTACATACTCCATGATGACGCCGTGGTCAATCCGCTTCGCACCCGAGTCCAATTCAAACGCGCAGGCGATCGCGGGCAACTGCGATTCAAGCCGGAAGCCGGCACCGAATGCTTCGGGCCACAGAAAGTTTGTGTAGCTGCACCCGCTTCCCGGCGGGAATTCGGACCCTGAGTCACACGCTTTAAGGAGCGGAAGAAGGTCTTCCCCGCAGGTGACGCCCTCAAACTCCATCAGGTTTTCGGTAAAGCGGGCGTGCAGATCGGTCCGCCCAACCTCGATAAGCTCGTCCCGCTTGCAGGTGAGCTCTTGTTGGCCAAACAGGATGACGGTGACCTTGTATCGACGCTTGATGAGCCAGTTGATGTATTCCTTGAGCCACTCAAGCTGGATGGCAGCCAGGTTTTGTGCTTCGTCGATTACCAAGAACAACTGCGAAGAGCCCGCGCCGAGCGCGAATAACGCCCGACGGAGTTGGTCGCGCCGCTCCGGCAGGCCGCGCTTGAGCTTTGCTTCGTACCCCATAGCAAGCAGAATATCGCCGATAAATGAGCCCTCAGCGACCACGGTATCCCTCTTTGCCGCGTGCACGAGGATGCCGGCGCCGGGGAATTGCTTGGGAACGATGAGCTCGAGCGCTTCGATACAGGAAGATTTCCACGTGCGAGGGTGTGCCCAGTAGGCGAGTGTCGAGCGTTGACGATGCCCCTGCTT
>NZ_JBQCFT010000370.1:0-6480 GCF_051958795.1 Luteibacter sp.
CGGAACACCCAGGAGGTCAGTATCCGGGCGATCAAGTCTGATCGCGAGGACGACAACGAAAAGCGGTAGGAGCGGACACGGCCGGAAACTCGCTGAAACTGCCGGATCCGCCCACTGGTCGGGCGTACCTCCGCGCACCGAGACTCTCTCCTACGCCCTCGAAGTTCCCGAATGAATTGAGAACGGCTTCGGGACGCTCCGATGCGCATGGAGGCATCGACTCAGAGGAGGGAATCCGGCCCTTCTCGATTCAAATCCGGCCCTCTCCGTTCATCCCGCTTTTCGCGGTTGCTTTCGGTCGACTAGGCGCGCTTGGCTCTCGCAGCGCTGGCGTCGCCGATGCGGAGCGGGGGGCGCGAATCTTCGGGGACGTCGGCAGCGCCTTCCTCGCGTGAGCGGCGGCGGTAGGGCACCAGATCCTGTCCGAGAATCACCAGCGTGCGCGTGGCGACGGTGCTGGCGAGGGGCTCCGGAATGGACATCTGCCGGATGTAGGAATCGATCGCACGGTCGAACGTCATGTCCTCGGCGAGCGTATCGACGAACATGAGGGCGTTGTCCACGTGCGAGCGGATGATGGATTCCTCGGCACGAGCCTGTGCCAGCCGCAGCCGCCGCTCGGCACCCGGATCGATCTTGTGGGAGAAGATCTTCTCCGGGAAAAAGCGATTGATGAATCCTGACATTGGTCGAGCCGCTGGTTGGGTCGAAGGGTAGGGGTGCAGGGAATGTACCAGTGCCGTGGTCCGGGGGAAAAGCGCTGGGCAACGGCGAGTAGCTCGTACCTCGTACTTCGTACCGAGACCTGCTGACCGGGCCCAGGAATGTCCCGCTGAGCACTGGTTCGGGACGATCAGTAGCAAACATGGCTCGCGACCGACCCTGCCCAACCCGGCTGCCCGCCGTGCATTCTTGGGGGTCGCCCGTCGGTCTTCGTACGCACTACCGAGTACGAAGTACTCAGTTGTCCCGTCTCATCGCTCCCGTGCCCCGCAGACTCCATCAGAATCTGACCGTCCAGGTCCTCTTCGCGATCGCCCTCGCGGTGGTGCTCGGGCTCGTCGCCCCTGGCCCCGCGCGGGCGATGCGGCCGCTCGGCGATGTGTTCATCAACCTCATCAAGATGGTGATCGCGCCGGTCATCTTCCTCACCATCGTGCTCGGGATCGCCAATATGAGCGACCTGAAGAAGGTGGGGCGGGTGGGTGGGAAGGCGCTGCTGTACTTCGAGATCGTGAGCACCATCTCGCTGGCCATCGGGCTCATCGTGGTGAACGTCACGAAGCCTGGCGCGGGGCTCGATGTCAGCGCGCTCGCCAAGGGAGACGTCTCGCGCTACACGGCGCAGGGCGCCGAAATGAGCTTCGTGGAGTTCGCCACCCATATCGTGCCGTCGAGCGCGGTGGACGCGTTCGCGAAGGGCGACGTCCTCCAGGTGGTGTTCTTCGCCATCCTGTTCGGCGTGGCGCTCGCGTCGCTCGGCGCAAAGGGGCGGGCACTCGTCGAGCTCCTCGAACAGCTCTCGCAGGTGATCTTCCGGATCGTCGGCCTCGTGATGCGGGTAGCGCCCATCGGTGCCTTCGGCGCCATGGCGTACACCGTGGGCGCGTTCGGCGTGCGGAGCCTGCTTCCGATGGGGCGCCTGATGCTCGACGTCTACCTCACGATGGCACTGTTCATCTTCATCGTGCTGAACCTGATCCTCCGCTGGTACGGCTTCTCCCTCTGGGAGTACCTGAAGTTCATCCGCGAGGAGCTCGTGATCGTGCTCGGCACGTCGTCCAGCGAGGCCGTGCTGCCGCGCATGCTCGCCAAGATGGAGCGCTATGGCTGCTCCCGCACCGTGGTGGGGCTGGTGATTCCCGCCGGCTACTCGTTCAACCTCGACGGCACGTCGATCTACCTCTCGATGGCGGCGCTGTTCGTGGCGCAGGCGTTCGGCATCCACCTCTCGCTCGCCCAGCAGCTCAGCGTGCTCGGCGTGCTGATGCTGACGAGCAAGGGAGCGGCGGGCGTGACGGGCTCCGGCTTCATCGTGCTCGCCAGCACGCTCTCGGCGATGCGGGTCGTGCCGGTGGAAGGGGTGGCGATCCTGCTCGGCGTGGATCGCTTCATGAGCGAGGCGCGCGCGATCACGAACCTGATCGGCAACGGCGCGGCGACGCTCGTGGTCGCCCGAAGCGAGGGCGCCTTCGATGAGGCAGCGCGCGTGAGAGCCGTCGCCGAGCTCCACGAAGAACGACGCGCGGGGCGAGACGAACTCGCGACGGACAGCGTGTAGGAGACGAGAGCTACGGGTGAGAGGTGAATCGTGAATCGTGAGACGTAACCGCGATTGTCGTCGCGATCCACGTCTCACGATTCACTCTCACAGGCAGCTCACTTGCCCACGCTCACTGATACCCGAAGCGTCCTCGGCGCGCCCGGCATGATGTTGTTGTTGCCCTGCGCGGAGGCGAAGTAGGTCGCTCCGAACAGATTCTCCATGTTCACCTGCAGGCGGCTTTGCGCCGGCAGGGAGATGTAGAGGCCTGCGTCGTACCGCGTGAATGCAGGCAGGGTGACGGCGTTGTCGATCGCGGCATACATGCGCGACTGGTGCACCGCGCCGAGTCCGACGCCGAGCGTGGGGGTGAGCTGCACGCGATTCCACAACGAGAGCGTGTTCTGCGGGACGAGCGGCACGGTCGCGCCTTCCGCGCCTGACCGCGTGGCGCTCACGATGCGCGCGCGCTGCGACGCCCAGCCCCCGGCGAGCTGCCAGCGGGCGGTCACGTCGCCGCTCGCGCCGAGCTCCCAGCCAGTGCTGCGCTGCGCACCGGTGAGCACCACCCGGGCTGGATCGTTCGGGTCGGGCGCCTGACTGTTCGAGCGATCGAGGCGGTAGACTGCCGCGGTGAGCGCGAGCGCGGGCGAGACGTCCCACTTGGCGCCGAGCTCGCGGTTGATGAAGCGCTCCGGCTCCAGCGTCTCGGTGGTCGGGGTCAACGACGCGAACTGGTCACCCGAGCCGGGCAGGTGCGACACGCTGTACGATGCGTAGAACGACGCCTGGTCGACCGGCTTGAAGATCAGTCCACCGCGCGGCGAGACGAGACGATCCGTGCGTGAGAGATTCGCGTCGGTGCGATTGTTGTGAAAGCGCAGGTCGAAGTTGTCCAGGCGAATGCCGGCGATGGCCTGCCAGTGCTCGCCGAGCGCGATCTGGTCCTGCAGGTAAAGCCCGGCATTGGTCTGCCAGGATCCGCCGAGGTTCTGCACCGTGGTCACGGGCGCCACGAGCGAACCGAACTTGCCCGACATCCGCGCACCCGTTTCCAGGTTGAACGCGATCGGCGTAGTCACGATCTGCGCGTTGCGGTCGATGTCAGCCGATTCCAGCGTCTCGACCGTACTGCCGCCTCCGCTATCGCCGGCGTGCGTGCGCGCGACGTCGAAGCCGAGCAGGACGGTGTGCGTCGTTTCGCCGTGGCTGAAGGTGGTGCGCAGGTCGTTCTGCCAGGTCCAGTAGCTGCCCTTGTAGCGGAAGGTGCGCGACACCGGGAGCAGGAAACCGCCATAGCCACCCGCAACGTACGACCAGTTCCGGCCATCGCTGCGCTGGCGCACGTACTGGCCCTGGCTGTGGAAGCTCCAGTCGTCGTTGAACGCGTGGTCGAATTCAAATACCGCACGTGTCGTGCGGTACGTCGAATGGTCATCCGGTGTATCTGGCAGGTCGCGGTAAGGCGACGCCGTCGAAAGCGAGGCGCCCAGCAGCACCGTGTGCTCGGGTCCCGGTACGCGGTTGTCGACGTATTCGAGGCCGCCCATGACGCGCGTGTCGGCACCCTGCCACGCCAGCGACGGCGCGAGGTACGTACCACGCCCGTTGCCATGGACCTGCGGCGTGCGCTCGCCCGCCTGTCCCGCGGCGACGAGACGGTACGTCCACGCGCCATCGTCCGATGCCTTGCCGCCGAGATCGAGGCCGGCGCGCGCGCCATCGTACTCGCCCAGAGACCACGTGAGCGTGCGCACCGTCTGCACCTGCGGGCGCTTCATCACGACGTTGATGGAACCGCCGAAATTATTGTTCTGGGACGCGTCGCCGAGGATCGCTTCCGGGCCGCGCAGCACTTCCACGCGCTCGATGCCGATCAGCGGCGGCAGATCATCGGTACGCGCGATGCCGTTGGGCATGCCGTCGGTCATGCCGTTGCCCGCATCGAAGCCGCGGATGAGGAACAGCGGCGAACCACCGTAGCCGTCGACGTACTGCACGCCAGCCACGTAACGGGCGACGTCGCCGATGCTCACGGCTTGTTGCGATGCGATCACCTCACGCGTGACGACGCTGATGGATTGCGGCACGTCGGTGAGGTTGCTTTCGGTGCGCGTCGCCGTGCGCGACGTGTCGGCCTTGAAACCATCATCGGCGAGGATGCCGCGGACATCGACGGTGGCCAGTGGCGTGACGCTATGCGGATCGAAGGCGATGTAGGGATCGGCGGGCGCCGGCACGGCATTGCCTGCCTGCTGCCGCTGGCGGACCACCACGGTATGCGCGTCGTAGGCCTCGCGCTCCAGGTCGGTGCCTTCGAGCAGTTCATCCAGCGCAGCGTCCGGCGTGAGGAAACCGCTGGCGCCCGCGGAACGCCAGTTGGCCACGGCGCCCGACGCGGTCAGCACCTGCACGTTAGCCTGCTTGCCCCAGGCGAGTAGGGCGGTGGCCATGGGCTGGGGGGCGATCGCGAACGGCAGCACGGAGCCCGCCTCACCGGCAGGCGATCCCTCCCCGGCGGCCGCCGGGCGGAGCGCCAGCAGCAACGCAAGCGCGAGCGCGCCGGTGGTTACGCGCCGGCGCCCGCGAAGGGTGTGCTGCAAGACCTGCGGCCCCAAGACTTCGGTTGGGTCAGCGCGGGTTTGGGCTCCGCGCCATGGATGTCTGTCGCTTCAGTTCGAGGTGGTCGGCATACGTATCCACGCGGACGGGGAAGACGCGCGGCAGGGCCGCCACCCAACTGTCGATGGTATCGACCTGGACCGTACCGGTAAACGTCAGGCGGGCCAGTGCCGGGTCGTTCAAGCGAATGGGCCGGCCGCTGTAGCGGTTGACGTTGTCCAGCACGGACGCCAGCGGCTCATTGACGAACTCGAGGCGATGCTCGCGCCACGCGGTCGCGGCGACGGGGTCGATATCCAGGATCCGCATGGCATTGGTCTCAGGATCAAACGAGACTTCGCGCCCCGCGCCCAGTTCGACCGTGCCGCCATCACTGTTGTCCGCCGCCGGCGATACCCGCACGCGGCCTTCGGTGACCGCCACGGTGACGCGATCCCCCGTGCGCCGCACGTTGAACGCGGTGCCCAGGTCGCGGATCCGTAGCGGGCCCGCGGTGACCACGAAGGGCCGCTCGGCGTGCGCCACCCGGAAAAAGGCTTCGCCCGCGTCCAGGTCGATGGCGCGGATATCGTGGCCATAGCGTGCCGTGATCGAGGTCGCGCCACCGAGTTCGATGCTGGAGCCATCCGGCAGGTCGATATCGCGGTGGCCTGCCCGTTCGCTGGCATAGACCTGCGGTGCGTCCGGCCCATGCCGGTAGGCAAGGAACAGCCCGCCGCCAAGGATCACGACGGCTGCCAGGCCGGCCGCGAGCGCCAGCAGGGTGCGCGGCGCGCGGCGCGGCGCAGCCATCGACGGGGGCGCGAAGCGTGCCAGGAGGTCGGCGCGCTGGTCGCCCTTCAGGGCGGCGGCTTCCTCGGCCATGGCGCAGGCCCGGTCGAACGCGGCCGCGTGGCGGGGGTCCGCTTCCAGCCAGGCCGTCCACTGGGCCAGGGCCTGGTCGGGCAGGGCGGGGTCGCGCAGGCGGGCCCACCATTCGGCAGCCGCGTGTTCGATCCGGTGTGCGGGGGCGAAAGTCGTGGTGCTCATCGAAGGGTCTCCGCACGGTCACGGCGGTCGCGGCAATGCGCCAGGGCATGGCCGACGTGGTAGCGCACCATGCGCTCGCTCAGGTTCATTTCTTTCGCGACGGAGGCGAAATCGCGGCCGTCGATCACATGCATCACGAAGGCCCGGCTGGTCTTGGGCGGCAGCTCGTCCAGCGCCTCGCGCATATCCCGCCACTGCTGCAGCGCCGCCGCGTGCTGTTCGGGCATGGGCGTGACGTGCCAGTCATCGTGGTCCGGATCGACCGGCGCCGCGGCGCGCACGTTGCGCATGCGCAGCCGATCGACGGCCAGGTTGGCCGCGGCACGGAACAGGAACGCCCGGGGCGAGTCGATCTTCGTGGCTTCGTCCAGCGACAGCAGCTTCAGGTACACCTCCTGGGCGACTTCCTGGGCATCCGCCAGCGAGTTCAGCCGCGCACGGAGGAACGCGACCAGGGCCGCGTTGTGCTCACGGAAGAGGGCGACGACCTGGTCGGCCCGCCGTCCGCGTGGCGCGCCAGTCGCCTCGGTTGGGTCCATCGTTCGGGGTACCGCGTTCATGGGGGG
>NZ_JBQCFT010000371.1:0-7450 GCF_051958795.1 Luteibacter sp.
CCAATACTAAACCACTGCGCCGGTCCGCGGCGGGTGGCGGGGTTGGGGTGCGTCCCCCCACCCCCCCCGCCCCACCCCCGCTCCCACACGATGTTACTTAGCGCCCTGCGGCGCGTCGGCAACAATGGCCTCGCGTAGCCCACGCAACTTCGCCTTGAGCTTAGCCTCGTTATCCGCACCCACGCGGATCATGAACGTCTGCCCCACCGCGAGCTGCTCGTAGGCGGGGTTGGCGTACACGTAACCGACCTTCTCCGGAAGCAACTGCAGCGAGCCCCTCGGCTCCGGCGCGGCGAGCAGGTGGTCGATCACTTCGATCAGGCGATCATTGAAGTAGCCATTGGTGCCGAGGTCGCGGTAGGCCGCCTGGAACAGCGGGTAATTGCGCTTGTACCAGGCAGCGGCGGCCTTGGGGTTCACGTGGTCAGCCACGTACATGTAGGTATCGTAGCGCTCGAGGTTCTTCTTCGACTCAACGAACATGCCGTCGTCGGACTGGACCTGGAAGCGGCCGGTGGGCGTGCGCATGGGTAGGATGTTCATGCCGATGGTCTGCTTCGGCAGCGCATCGATGGTCGAGACCATGCGCGACACGATCGCATCCGGGCGCAGCAGGGTCTTGAGCGCGCCATCGCTGGTCAGCGCCAGCAGGCCGGCCATGATCTCGTCATCGCTCTGGTCGAGCGCCGGCAACGATGCCGTGGAGGAACTGGCGGGGTTGATCGGATGCTGGGGGAGCGCCGCATCGTGGACGGACGCCGAGGGCAACGCCGACGACGCGGCCGCGACCGGCTGGGGCGGCTGAGCGGCGTCATGCGCCTGTTTCTCGCGGTAGAGGAACACGCCACCCAAACCCACGATGGCGACGACCAACACGCCCGCCAACCACTTCGAACCCGACGACTGACTGCTCAAAACAAGGCACTCCGGTGAATCCAGCCCCCATGGGACTACGAATCAGCCGGTTGGTTCAAGGTGAGCGGGTCAGGTGCGCTTCATCAGCCGTGCGCTGCCGGGCCAGCAAATCCCGCATCCGCCCGGATTCGCGGCGTGGCAGCCAGGGCGGCGCAGATGCGGCGCGTGCTTTCCTGGGCCGAGACGTCCGCGCTGTCACCGGCGAGAGCCATGGCATCGATCGTTGCCACGGCCACCGCGTTGAAATCGTCGTCCAGCCACGCGACGACGGCGCGGCAGCGCGACGCCAGAGACGGCGTAGTCCAACGCGAGGCGCGCATCGAGGCCTTATCAGGTAGTAGCGATGCATCGCGCTCATGGATCGCCGTTGCGAACGCAATCTCGCGACGTACCTGGGCCGTGAATTCGGTGAACAGTGAACGCCGTTGCTTGTCGTCGGGAATGGCCGCACGCCAGGCGTCGAGGCGGCCGGCACCGGCCTGCCAGTCGCCGCGCAGCAGGTCGCCCATCACATCGCACCATACGGCGTGCATCGGGCTCATCCGGTGCAGCGCAGCGGCTTCATCCGGGGCCAACGCGTCGAGCTGCGTACCCCACATGATGCGCGACAGCGCGCGCGTGGCGAGTAGCTGGGTCGTCGTCGGCGGGTGTCGCCACCAGCGCCAGGCCAGCAGCCCGTCCGAATCCATGCCGCGATGGAACGGGACGATGTTTACCAGTGGAAATGCCGCGCCGCAGAGGCAGGCGGCGAACCACAGGCGTGCATGGGTGGACGGTGCCGTGACAACGCCGATTAGCAACGGCACCGCCAGGAGCAGGTTAGCGACGACGCCACCCACCGCGAAACGCATGAACGCCGGGCGCCATGGCTGATCCGGATCCGGCAGGGCCGTGACCGAGCCCGCGGCGGCGCCGGGCGATCGCTTCCACCGCACTTTCCAACCGCGTCGTCGCGGCGCGATCTGCAGCGGACCGATCCGCACCAGGACAACCCGCATGCCACCCATCCTGGCGGCCACGTAATGCCCTGCTTCGTGAACGATGACGGCGAGCCCCAGAACGCCGAGTGTGACAAACCAGGTCGGGAACCAGGGCCTGATGACGACCTGGATGAGCATGGCCACGGCCGAAAGGCAAAAGGCGTTGATCCTGACGATCCCCTTGCCCAGGGAAAGCACCACGCGGTGCGGCTGCCACGCCACCCCAGCGCTCGCGCCCGAGGGCACGTTCGTATCACTCCCAGCCATCCCATGGTCCCCTTGAGTGCGCGCGCCTGCATCGCGCGACCATCCGAAGATCATGCACCCGCCCGGGCCCTTGCGGGAAGTCCCCACGGTCACGGCATAGTCGGGTCGCCGGGCATCCCCCTTGTCGCCCGGCATCAGGGCTCATCCACACCCAGACGCAGGAGGAAGTATGGCTTTCTCTACCAAGGTCGAGTCGTCCCCGATCGCCGGCATCAACGTCACCCCGCTCGTCGACGTGCTGCTGGTGCTGCTCATCATCTTCATGATTTCGGCGCCGGTCATCGCGCACAAGAACCGGGTAGACCTGCCCGCGAATTCGTCGTCGGACCTTCTACCTGATCCTCTACGGGTCACCGTGGATCCCGGTGGCATGGTCTTTCTTAACGGCACGCTGGTCAGCGATGCCACCCTCGCCGGGCAGCTCGACATCGCCGCCAGCCAGGGCCTGGACGACGCCTCGCGCATCCCGCACGTGGAACTCCATGCGAGGGATGAAGCTTCGTACGAGGACGTGGCACGCGTGCTAGCCCTTGTGAAGGCGCACGGGGTAAAGGGAATCGACTTCGCGTCAGACTGACTGGCTGTGGGAGCGCGCTCGCGCGCGATCGCGCGCAAGCGCGCTCCCACGCGGTCAAAGCGCCACGACAAAAAAAGGCCCGCCGGGTGGCGGGCCTTGGGGTTACATGTTGCGGCGGTATTCGCCGCCCACGTCGTACAGCGCGTGGCTGATCTGGCCGAGGCTGTTGTGCTTGACGGCGTCCATCAGCTGTTCGAAGACGTTTCGGCGGTCGCGGGCGGTGTTCTGCAGGGTGCGCAGGCTGTCGGGGGCGAGGCCGTTGCGGGCGTTGCCGTAGCGCTGGACGTTGTCGATCTGCTGGCCCTTCTCTTCCGGCGTGGAGCGGATGAGCTCGATCTCGGTAGCGATCTCGCCACCGTGGTCCTTCGGGAGGAAAGTGTTGACGCCGATGAGCGGAAGCGAGCCGTCGTGCTTCTTGTGCTCGTAGTACATCGACTCTTCCTGGATCTTGCCGCGCTGGTACATCGTGTCCATGGCGCCGAGCACGCCGCCGCGCTCGCTTATCGCCTCGAACTCCTTGTACACGGCTTCTTCGACCAGGTCGGTCAGCTCATCGACGATGAAGCTGCCCTGCCACGGGTTCTCGTTGAAGTTGAGGCCGAGCTCGCGGTTGATGATCAGCTGGATCGCCACCGCGCGGCGCACGCTTTCCTCGGTCGGCGTGGTGATCGCTTCGTCGTAGGCATTGGTGTGCAGGCTGTTGCAGTTGTCGAACAGCGCGTACAGCGCCTGCAGCGTCGTGCGGCTAGCGTTGTAGTGGATGTCCTGCGCGTGCAGCGAGCGGCCCGCGGTCTGGATGTGGTACTTCAGCATCTGGCTGCGCGCGCTGGCGCCGTAGCGCTCGCGCATGGCGCGGGCCCAGATGCGGCGGGCGACGCGGCCGATGACCGTGTACTCCGGGTCCATGCCGTTCGAGAAGAAGAACGACAGGTTCGGCGCGAAGTCGTCGATCTTCATGCCACGGGCGAGGTAATACTCGACGATGGTGAAGCCGTTCGACAGGGTGAAGGCCAGCTGGCTGATCGGGTTCGCGCCGGCTTCGGCGATGTGGTAACCCGAAATCGACACCGAGTAGAAATTGCGGACCTTGTGGTCGACGAAGTACTGCTGGATATCGCCCATCATGCGCAGGGCGAACTCCGTGCTGAAGATGCAGGTGTTCTGCGCCTGGTCTTCCTTCAGGATGTCGGCCTGCACCGTGCCGCGCACGGTGGCGAGCGTGTAGGTCTTGATCCGCTCGTAGGTCGCGTCATCGACCACTTCCTCGCCCGAGACACCGAGCAGACCGAGGCCGAGGCCGTCGTTACCGGCCGGCAGCTCACCGTGGTAGCGCGGACGGTTGCCATCCGGGTAGAGCTGCGCGATGCGGGCGTTCACCGCCTCCCAGCGCGAGGGCTCCTCGTTCAGGTACTTCTCGATGTTCTGGTCGATCGCCGTGTTCATGAACATCGCAAGGATGATCGGCGCCGGGCCATTGATCGTCATCGACACCGAGGTGCTCGGCGCGGAAAGGTCGAAGCCGGAATACAGCTTCTTCATGTCGTCGAGCGTTGCGATGGATACGCCGGAATTACCGATCTTGCCGTAGATGTCCGGGCGCGGCGCCGGGTCTTCGCCGTACAGCGTGACCGAATCGAACGCGGTGGAGAGGCGCGCGGCGGCGCCACCCAGCGACAGGTAATGGAAGCGGCGATTGGTGCGCTCCGGTGTGCCCTCGCCCGCGAACATGCGGGTCGGGTCCTCGCCAGCGCGACGGTACGGGAACACGCCGCCGGTGTACGGGTAGTAACCCGGCAGGTTCTCGCGCATCAGGAACGAGAGCTGTTCGCCCCAGCCCTTCGTCTTGGGCGGCGAGACCTTGGGGATCTTCTGGTGGCTGAGCGACTCGCGGTAGTTCTCGACGCGGATCACCTTGTCGCGCACCGTGTACTCGTTGTACTCCGCGGTGACGGAAGCAAAGCGCACCGGCCACTCGCGCAGCAGGTTGATCGCCTCGCTCGAGAGCTCGCGCACGGCGGTGTTGTAGCGCTGGCGAAGCACGGCGAGCGAGCGGTCGCCCTCCACGCTGAGCTGCTCGTGGTCGTAAAGATCGAACGCGCGCGGCAGCTTCTCGTCGCCGATGTCCTTCAGCGATTCGTAGTAGTGCTGGGCCTTGGCGGCCGCTTCGGCCTGCTTTGCGATCGAAGCATTGACGCCACGGCCCTGCTCCGCGATCTCGGCCAGGTAGCGCACGCGGCTGCCCGGGATGAGCACCGTGGCGCGCGGCTCACGCAGGCTGGTGTCGAGGTCCGGCGTCCAGCCCTCGCCCGGCAGCGCAAGCTTCTCGCGCAGCAGGCGACACAGGTTGTCGAACATCCAGGTGACGCCCGGGTCATTGAACTGGCTGGCGATGGTCGGATAGACCGGCACCTTGTCGTCAGCCAGGTTGAACGCGGTGCGGTTGCGCTTCCACTGCTTGCGCACGTCGCGCAGCGCATCTTCGGCGCCGCGTTTGTCGAACTTGTTCAGCACCACGAGCTCGGCGAAGTCGAGCATGTCGATCTTCTCGAGCTGGCTGGCGGCGCCGTATTCGCTGGTCATCACGTAGACAGGGAAATCGACGAGATCGACGATCTCCGAATCGCTCTGGCCGATACCGGCGGTTTCGACGATGACGAGGTCGTACGCCTGGGCCTTCAGGAAATCGATGCAATCGTGCAGCACCACCGAGGTCGCGGCGTGCTGGCGGCGCGTGGCCATGGAGCGCATGTAGACACGGTGGCTGCGCAGCGAGTTCATGCGAATGCGATCGCCCAGCAATGCGCCACCGCTGCGACGACGGGTCGGATCGACGGCGAGCACGGCGATGCGCATCTGCGGGAACGCATGCAGGAAACGCAACAGCAGCTCATCCACGACCGACGACTTACCTGCGCCACCGGTCCCGGTGAGGCCGAGCACCGGCGGCTTGCCGCCGGCGAGCTTCCATTCCTTGCGCAGGCGCTCGAGTTCGGCAGCCGGCAAGCTGTCTTCCTCGATGGCCGAGAGCATGCCGCCGATCGAGATCTCGTCTTCGATCGAGGTGGCTTCCGGGACCGCTTCCGCGCGCGCCTGCTGTGCGCTGCGGGTGCGGGTCATCACGTCTTCGATCATCTCGACGAGGCCGAGCTTCATGCCGTCGTTGGGGTGATAGATGCGCTCGACGCCGTAGGCCTGGAGTTCGCGGATTTCTTCGGGGGTGATCGTGCCGCCACCACCACCGAACACGCGCACGTGGCCCGCGCCGCGCTCGCGCAGCATGTCGACCATGTACTTGAAGTATTCGACGTGGCCACCCTGGTACGACGACAGCGCGATGGCGTCCGCGTCTTCCTGCAGCGCGGCGCGCACGACGTCTTCCACCGAGCGGTTATGCCCCAGGTGGATCACTTCGGCGCCCTGGCTCTGGATGATGCGGCGCATGATGTTGATCGCGGCATCGTGGCCATCGAACAGGCTCGCTGCCGTGACGAAGCGCAACGGCGTCGCCTCCGCGTCGGTGCTGCTGGCGGGGATGTGCTTGGGCTGCGAGCTCATGGAAACTCCGGGGTAGAACCAATGCGGGTGGGGAACCCGCCGATTCTACCGCCGGGGCTGGCGGGGGCTCTGACGCGGTGCAGCGTAAACGCGCGCCCACCGTAGGAGCCCACCCTGTGGGCGACGGCTTTTCGCGAGGGAGCCGCAGGGGTTTGCACGCCACCGAGAAAGATGTCGCCCACAGGGTGGGCTCCTACGGCTGGATCAGCTGAAATCGGTGCCGGAGAGGAAGGCCAGGGCGGCGGTCTGGACGCACTCGTCGTCGACGATGCGGCGGTGGCCGAGGCGGCGGGTCTTCAGCAGCGTGCTGTTCGGCCACAGGCTGGCGTAAAGCTCGCCCTCTTCCACCGGCACATCGCGGTCGAAGAAATCGTGGACGATCAGCGCCGGTTGCGTCCGTTTCGGCGCATGGTGGCGGATGTGCAGCTCGTCGATCGCCACGCCCGTACGCCTCGCCAGCGTGGTGTGCAACGAGGGACGCAGGTGCTGCGCAAGCCGGACGAAGCGGGCGAAACGCGACGTGGCGGCTTCTGGATCAGCGGCCGGTGCGATCAGGACCACGCGCTTCGCCGTCCAGCCATCATCCAGCGCGAGGGTGACCGCGGCGCCGCCGAGGGAATGGGCGATGACACCCTCCGCATCGCCGTAGTGCCGGCCGATCGCCGTCACCGTTCGCACGAAGTCGGGCAAGGTGCAGAGATCGCCGCCGCTGTGGCCGTGCGCCGGCTGGTCGAACGCCACGGCCGCCCAACCCTTCGCAAGAAGATGCGGCGCCCAGCTTTCCCAGCGCAGCCCGAGGCTGGACCAGCCGTGGGCCAGCAACACGTAAGGCTGGGTCGCGGGATCGCCCCATACATACGTCGCGATCTTCTCGCCATCGACATCGACGCTTTCGCGCCGCGCGGTCATCGTGGCCAGCGCCAGGGTGGCGCGCTCACGGCTGCTGGGGAGTGGCGTCTGGAACACGCGCGCCGCGTGCGCCACGGTACGGCCTGGCGCGAGCCGGCTGCCGAAGCGGTAGGCGAAGCGGAGGCCGAGCAGCGTCGCGACGGTGCGGGCGCCAAAGCGGCGGGCGGGTTTCATGGTGGCGGCGCGGTTCTGGTAGGTCTGCATCACGGGGTTTGTGCAGCCTCAGGCTGCCAAGGTTCCCTTTGGA
>NZ_JBQCFT010000372.1:0-30427 GCF_051958795.1 Luteibacter sp.
CATCGCGCGCAAGCGCGCTCCCACAGGTCGTGGGCTATTTCGCGACCAGCAGGTTCGCGAGTGCCTGCGCTTGCTTGCGGATCTCCGGGATCGCAGTGGACTCCCACAGGGTTCCGCGTAGCAGGCTACCGATGGCGAACAGGTTGCCGCGGGGCTTGCCGTTGCCGTCGAGCAGGTGTCCATCCGGTTGGGCGGCGAGGCCAAGGCCCATGCGGTCCGGCGTCACCAGGTCGTCGATGACCAGCTGGCGCATGAGCGTGTGGTCCGTGCGCAGCGTGTCGGTATTCAGGCCGACCGTCTGGATAACGATGTCGTAGGTCTCTGTGACCGTTTCATCCGACCCGGTGAGGCGGCGGACGACGTCGAGGTCGCCATCCATGCGCAGCGAGACCGACTGCATGCGGCCGCGCAGGCGCTGGAGTTTGCCGGTGGCTTCCAGTGCGTGCACCTTCTTGTCGACCTGCGGCGGCATGCGGTGGCGTGCACGTTCCCAGGCCCAGCGGGCGTGGCGCAGGAAGCGCGCGCGTTCACTGTCGGGCAGTGCCTGCCACAGGCCCTGCGTATGCGGACGCATGCCGTCGACCACGGTGCGCCAGTCATCGGCGTTGGTAGCCGCGTCGCGCAACTGATGCAGCCAGCCGCGGATGTTCGGGTCGTCGAGCATCTGCTCGGCGAGTTCGTTGCCATCGTCACCCGGCGCGGAGGCCGCGGCGAGGTGCGGTTCCGGCATATGCCCATGGCGCGACAATGCGGTAAACCGTGCCTGCGGCCAGCGCGCCGAAAGCTCGAGCACCACATCGACGGCGGTCAGGCCGAGGCCGATGACGAGTACCCGCAGCGGACGGTCGTCGGCTTCCGCGGCGGCAAGGTACGGCCACGGGTCGGTGACGTAACGGCCGCTCGCCAGTGCCGCGTCGTCGACGCCGGCCAGCGGCCGCGGCGGAAGCGAGCCAATCGCAAGCACGGCGGCTTGCGCGTGGGCTTCCTCGTCGCCGTAACCGACGGTGACACCTTCGCTGGAGGGCACGAGCGACTCGGCGGAAAACGGAATGAGGTTGATATCGTGGCCGAGCGCCTTTGCGTTCTTCATGGCGGCATCGACGCGCGACTGCAGGAAGTCGCCATACAGGCGACGGGGCAGGAAATCGGAACCCTTGACCTCCGGCTTGGAGGCCTGCGCGTATTCGAGGAAGCCACCGGGCTTGCTGACGAACATGCCCATGGACGCGGCGCGCACGTTAAGCAGGTGGCGGTCGGAAGGCGTGCCATAGGCGACGCCGCGACCTGGCTGCGCGCTACCCGCGAACCAGGTCAGGTGCAGTGGCTTGGGCGTCCTGCGCTCGAGGAGCTCGCTAACCAGCGTCGCCGCTGCCGCGCCACCGCCGATGATGGCGACTTTTTGAAACATGTGTTCTGGTCCTTCGCCCGTGGGTTGGGGTGAGGGCCGTGAGACCGTCAGGCCGTCAGGCGTCCCGCGATGATCGATTGCCTCGGTCGTGCGATCCAGTGTCCGGAGGGACCGGGCTGCTCATACGCGAGGTACTGTGCCAGATCACCACCGTACACGTGAAGCGTGAGCGCCGTGTCATGCCGCGACAAATTGCGGCAGCGATGGGCGTGCTCTTCGACGCCTTCGAACCAGGTGGCATCGCCCGGGCCAAGCCAGGTGCGGCCGACGCTACGCAGGGTTTCATCGGTGCCGTCCTTGAGGAACGACTCAACCTCGAGCGCGCCGGCGATCGTGGCTTCCAGGCCCCAGAGACCACCGTGGTCGTGCACCGGGGTGGCGTAGCCGGGCGGCCACGCCATGACCAGCACGCTTACGGCCGGCTTCGTCCGCTCGGCCAGCATCCAGCGCTCGAAGCCGCGCCGGCGCTCGCGCAGGGGGCCAAGGGCGGCCGTGACCTCGTCGTGGCGCGCATGCAGGGCGCTGCCCAGCTCCCGGCCCATGGAGGCCAGGTCAGGCACCGCCACGTCCGAATGATCGAACGCGATGTCCCGCAAGGTTTTGATGATGGAAGAACGCTTACCCATGGAACGGGCCGCCCCCGTAAATCGACTGGCGCCAGTGGAGCATGCGACCTGTTAAACATGCGTAACCCCGGTCTTTCACCCCCGCTTTAAACCCTTTGCCGGGAGGCCGCATCGAACCTGTGCACCGCCCACCTGGCGGCCGATGCACGGAGACACACCATGCTTGTCCTGACCTCGCTCGTCGTCCTCTTCGCCGGTTTCTGGCTTGCCTTCGCCCTGGTGGGCGCCATGCTCAAGCTGGTCTTCGGCATCATCGGTGGCGTGTTCCATATCGTCGCCAGCCTGGTGGGTGCCGTGGTCGGCGGCGTGCTCATGCTGGCGATCGCCCCCGTCGTCGTGCTGGCGCTGTTGCCGGTGCTGCTGCCGGTAGCGCTCCTTGTCGGCCTCGTCTGGCTGATCGCCCGCGCCAGCCGCAAGCCCGATGTCGTGGTCATGCCCGCCTCGCGGTAACGGAATCCGGCGTAGGAGCCCACCCTGTGGGCGACGCCGTTCGCGAAGAGGCCACACGCCCTGCGGCGGTATCGCGAAAGATGTCGCCCACAGGGTGGGATCCTACGATTCAGATCGAATGCAGGTCGAAGGTCACCGGGATTCGCGCCCACGCCTTCACGTGCTGTCCGTTCTGCACCGCCGGCTGGAATCGCCAGCTGCCCAGGACCTGGTTGCGCGCCGCGTCATCCAGCACCTTGTGGCCACTGCTGCTTTCGACGACCACGTCGAGCGGCTTCCCCGCTTCGTCCACCAGCACCCGCAACGTGACGGTCCCTTGCATGCGGCCGCGGATCGCCTGCTGCGGGTATTTCGGTGCGGGCGCCGAGACGTAGGCGAGGTTGGTTTCCACCGGCGCGGCTTCCGCTACGGGAGCGGCTGTCACAGGTGCCTCGACGACCGGCGGTGCCTGGATCGTCCCTTCATCGGACGTGGTGGTGACCGCTTGCGGTGGCGGCGTGACCTCGCGCACCTTGACCGGGGTCCTCGGCACGGCCTTCGGTACGGGCTTCAGCTCGATGTCGGGAACCGGCAGCGGTTTGGGCGGCGTGGGATGGCTGATCAGCGTGATGCTGGGCGGGGTGGGCGTGAACGTGGCGATCTGGGCGGCCATCGGCCGCATGACGGCGATGAGCGCGGCGGCGTTGAGGGCTATCGCCGCGCTCATGGCGGCGATGCGGACGGTATCCGGGTGAATGCCGGACAGGGCCTGCGGACGAGCGAACGACATGAGCGACCTCCTTCGATGTGGGTGAAGGTGATGCGTAGTAGTTGCGTGTTGTGTGGGCGGGAACACGGCCAGTGGGGACTGGCGGGGATCGTGTTCAGGTCCGGGTCCAGATTAGGCAGGGTCCGAAGGAACTTGCAATAGTTTCATTTGGACGGCTATTTCCGTTAGCGCTGACCGAATGCCGCCGTCTATCGCGGGCAAGCCCGCTCCCACAAGAGCAGGCCAACGTCTTTTTGTGGGAGCGCGCTTGCGCGCGATCGCCCCCACACGAGCGGGCCAAGGCGTCGTGTGGGAGCGCGCGTGCGCGCGATCAACGCCTCAATGCGCGACAAGCATCGGTATATCGGAATGCATGAACAGGTGCCGGGTGGTACCACCCAACACCAGTTCCGAGAGCCGCGAACGCCCCCATGCACCCATCACGATGAGATCCGCGCCCGCGTCATGCGCGGTCTTCAGCAGTTCGGGACCCGGAGCCGACAAGGCGCCCTCGTCGAGCTCGCGCACATCGGCCTTCACCCCGTGCGTTTCCAGCCAGCCGCAGATATCCGTGTCGGGCAGGGCGCAGGTGCCGATCTCTTCGTCGCGGCTGCCGTCAATCACGGTCACCGTGCCGGCCTTGCGCAGCAGCGGCAACGCCGAGCGCACCGCAAGTGCCGATTCCCGGCTGCCGCTCCACGCCACGAGCACGTTCCCACCCAGGCTTTCCACCGGGGCGGTATCCGGTACGACCAGCACGCCACGGCTGGCGCCGAACACGGTCCGCGAGACCACGCCGAAGCCGATGGGTGCATCGCCGCGCATGGTCGAGGAGCGTTCCATCACCACGAGGTCATAACCCGCCGACGCGTGGGTGAGGAGGGTGACCGTATCGCCGTTGCCGACGCGCCATTTGCCCTTCAGCCCCTGGGACGCGAGCAGGTCGGCCCAGTCGGCGGAAACCGCGCGCGCCTCGGTGGCACGCTGGCGCACCGCGTCGAGTTGCATGGGCACCGCCTCGGGCACGGTGAAGGCCGCCGCGGGCATATCGACCACATGCAGCGCATCGAGCCGGGCACCGATGCGCGAGGCCATGGCCAGGGCGGCGCGGAGGCCGGCACCCTGCAGGGGCAGGCGCGGAACGTTGAGGAGGAGTTCGAGGGTCATGCCCGCATGGAACACCGGCTGGTGGCGCGAGGCAAGTCCCCGTTGCGAACGTTTCGCATCGGGGCGTGGCATGGGTTACCCTCGGAGACCACTTTGTGCACCGCGGAATGACCATGACCCTCGAAAGCGCCCACCCGCGCTACGGCTTTGGCGAAGAGCTGGCGAGCAGCGTGATCCACGGCCTGGGCATTGTCCTGAGCATCGCGGGGCTGGCGATCCTGGTGGCGTTTTCGGCCCTGTATGGCGGTGGGACGCGTGCGGTGGTCGCGAGTTCGGTGTTCGGCGCGACGCTGATCCTGCTCTACACCGCCTCCACCCTGTATCACTCCATCCCGGGCGGCGTGGCGAAGCGCGTGTTCCGCACGCTGGATCACATCGCGATCTTCCTGCTGATCGCCGGAACCTATACGCCGTTCACGCTGCTGGCCTTGCCGGGCGCGTGGGGCTGGGGACTGTTCGGCACGATCTGGGGCCTGGCCCTGCTGGGCAGCGCCGCCGAGCTCGGCCTGCTCAAGCGGTACCGCAAGGCGGCCGTGGTGATGTACGTGCTGATGGGCTGGGTGGCGATCGTCGCGATCGAGCCGCTGCGCGAGAACGTCCAGACGGGCGGGCTCGTGTTGCTGTTCGCCGGCGGCGTGGCTTACACCGCCGGCGTTCCGTTCTACGTCGCACGCCGCCTGCCGTACGGCCACGCGATCTGGCATCTCTTCGTGCTGGCGGGCAGTGTGTTGCACTACCTGGCGATCCTGCTCTACGTCATCCCCGACGCCGGCCGCTAAGGCAGTTGTAGGAGCCCACCCTGTGGGTTGTGGGAGCGAGCTTGCGAGCGATGGCGCCGCGAAAGAGCATCGTTCGCAAGCTCACTCCCACAAGATGTCGCCCACAGGGTGGGCTCCTACCGGTCACTTCTTTTTCTGCTGGTCCGGGATAAAGCGGGTGCGTACCGCTTCGGCCAGCAGGTCGGGTGGCAGCAGGCCCTGTGCGATCAGGAAATCATTGAAGGCCTTGCGGTCGAACTTGTCGCCAAGCTGCACCTGGGTTTCCGCGCGCAGCTGCAGGATGCGCGAGTAACCGTAGAAATAAGCCGTCGCCTGGCCCGGCGAGTTGAGCGTGTAGCGATCGAGTTCCTGGCGAGCCATCGGTTCGGAGAGGCCGACGTCATGCACGAGGATGTCGTGGGCGCGCTCGCGCGTGACAAGGCCCAGGTTCAACATCGGATCGAGGAACGCACGCGCGGCACGCAGCAGGCGGAACTGCAGGGCGATGAACTGGCCCGCCGGCGGCTCGTACGGCACCATCTCGGCTTCCGCATATAGCGCCCAGCCTTCCACGTTCACGCTGTTGAAGGCGAACAGGCTGCGGGTCAGCGATACGCCTTGTTCCACCATGGCGGCGAACTGCAGCTCGTGGCCCGGGCGGCCTTCATGGGCGGTGAGCGTCCATGCGGCGGCTTCGAAGGTGAAGTCGTCGTACATCTGCGAGGCATCGCCGTTCGCCGGGGGATTACCCGTCGTCAGCACGAACGTGCCGCGCTGCCCGGTGTTGTTGATGAAGGGCGGTGGATCCATGTGCGGCGCCGGCGTACGCGCGTTCTCCGCTTCCGAAGCCAGGCGCATCGCGAGCTCACGCTTGGGCAGTTCAACGATGCGCTGCTTGCGGATCGTATCTTCGATCTTGCCAATCACCGTGTGGTAGGTCGGCACGACCTGGTCCTTGGCCAGCTGCTTCTTCTTCAGCGCTTTCAGCACATCGCGGTAGTCGCCATCGGGCAGCCCTTCGGCCTTTGCCACGACAGGCGCGAGCTGCTGCAGCGCGTACGAGGTTTCCATGAACTCGAGCTCGGCGCGGTCGATGAGATCACGCGGCGCGATATCGAGGCCGACCTGCTCGAGGTTATAGGCGTACATCGCCTCGGGCAGGCGGAAATCGGTGCGTGCGCGTGGCACCACGGTCTTCTGCACCCAGGCGTTGTAATCCTTCAACTGCTTGTCGAGCGCGGCCATCGCCGCGTCCGTGCCGCTTATCTTCTTCTCGGCGAAGAGCTTGCGGATGCCATCGACATAGCGCTGGGTGTTGCCCAGTTTCTGTTCGACATCGGCCTTGACCGGGCCGAGCAGCTTCTTGTCACCCAGCTTTTCCGTGGTGCGCGCCTTCGCCTCGTCGACCAGCGGCGTGCAGCCCTTCGTCAGGCCCACGTAGCAGTTCAGGCGCCCAAGTGCGGCCTTGTTCTGCTCGGGCGTGCTCTCCGCGTTCAGCAGCGAGAACTCGCCGCTGAAGATCATCTGCCCGGCGTCGAACCACGGCAGCATGTACTTGTCGTTGAGGTCGATGCCCTTGATGTTGCCATCGATCTGCTTGATGAGGATCTGCAGGTCCTGGTGGACGTTGGGATCCTTTTCCTCGGCCAGGCGCTTCTGCAGTTTCCCGCGCACCTCGACCAGCGCGGCACGCTGGCGCTTGTCCACGTCGGGGCCGAGGTCGGCCGTCTTCTCGTCGTAGCCCTTCACGCCGATATCGGTCGCCGATTCGGGGCTGAACTTGGCCGTGAGGTCCAGCAGCAGCTGGGCGTCGGCGTTGCTGCGTGCGATCCAGGCCGGCTGGGCCGCTTCGGCGTGCAGGCTGCCAACCGCGAACGTGATCGCGGCGGCAAGGGTCAGGCGTCGGAACATGGGCTTCTCCCCGGGTGAGTGTCCGGAGACTAGCCGGGACCCGGTGGGCCCGCCATGTGCCACCGGATGGGTCAGGCGAGCAGCAGCGCCACGCCCGCCATGCCCAGCATGAGGAACGAGATGACTACCTTCGCCAGCATGCCGACGAGCATGCCTACCCAGGTGCTGACCCCGACATGGGCCGAACGGAGGATGCTCTTGCCGGAACTCAGCTCGCCCACCACGGCGCCCGCGAACGGCCCGATGATGAGACCGGGGATGCCGAAGAACATGCCCACCGTTGTCCCGATCCCCGCACCCCACAGGGCGCGGGGCGTGGCTCCGAGCTTCTTCGCCCCGAGCGAGGCGGAAACGAAATCGAGCGCGACGCCGACGGCGCCGACGATGCCGATGGCGATAAGCCAGCCCCAGCCAAGGTGGTGGTATTCATCGACGGCGGCCGCGAGCCAGATGCCGCCAAAGATCATCGGGATGCCGGGGAGCACGGGGAGGATCGCACCGGCGATGCCGCCTACGATCAGCAGTGCGGAAAGCAGGTACAGGCCAAACTCCATCAACGGAACGCCTCGCGGTATTCCGGCTTGAGCAGGGCCACGAACGCATCGCTGGGCACGTCCACCGCCTGCGGCCCGGCCACGTAGGCGGCCACCTGGTAGGGCGGGAAGATGAAGGTGAGGCCGTGCACCTTGTCGTCAGGTCCTGTCAGGAGGCTGAAAACGCGGTAGTGGTCCTTGCCTGGTGCGGTGCCTTCCTCGATGAGCCGCGTGTCGGATGCCAGCGGCTCGTCCTGGTCATCGAGCTGGGTGATCAGCTGGCGGCGCGCCTCCGAGGCGAAGACGTGTTCGGCGGCGTCCGGGTCGGCGAATAGTTCGCGGATCCCGACGACCCGGTCGGCTTCCTTGTCAAAGGTGAAGCTATCGACGATCGGCGCCGGGTGGGCGCCGCCCGTGAATGCCTGGCCATCCACCTGCACATTGATGAAGCGGTCGGTACGGGCGGAAATCGCGATATCCAGGTTCAGGTCCCACGGAATCTCCCGCGCACGCGAGCGGGCACCAGGGGCATCCAGGCTATCCAGGAAGGCGCGCTTCTGCCCATCGACATAGCGATCGATGGCATGGCGCAGCGGGCCCGCCTTCGCCGGCAGGGTCGGGAGCGAAAGCTCCATGGTGTAGAGGCCATCCTGGCCGGAACGGTTATCCTTGTCGGCACTCGCCTGCGGCGGCGGTGGCGTTTGTCCGCCGTTCGTCCGGTCGGCGCCGTCGCGACAGGCGGCGAGCCCGGCGGTGGCGATGACCAGCGACAGGATGTGTCGCACCAGCATTTCGGCATTCTCTCCCTGCGAGGCTCGCATCTTAGCGTAGACACCGCATGGCGCAGAGAGCGTCAACGTAACGAAGGAACAGCGTGCAGAACGCGATGACGGAAACCGTCACCCTGCTCAAGGCCGATGAACTTGGCCGCATCGAACGCGTGGAGCGCGATGGCGTCCTGCTGATCCGCCGCGATATCGCGGCCGCGCGCTGGTGGGCGCGCTGGTTCGCCCGGCGTGCGGCGGCGCGCGAGGCGCGAGCGCTCGCCCGGCTGGAGGGCGTGGATGGCGTGCCGCGGCTGCTGGCGTGGAACGGCCGGGTGCTCGAGCGCAGCTACATGGCGGGTGAGCCGATGCAGGTAGGGCGTCCGCTGGATCCGGCCTATTACCGCGATGCACTGCGCCTGCTAGCCGTGCTGCACCGCCGCGGCATCGTGCATAACGACCTGGCGAAGGAACCGAACTGGCTGGTGCGCGAAGACGGCACGCCGGGCCTGGTCGATTTCCAGATCGCGTGGACGCGTGGGCGGTGTGGCGCGCTATTCCGCGTGCTGGCGCGGGAGGACCTGCGCCACCTGCTGAAGCACAAGCGCACTTATGCGGCGCATCGGCTCTCGGTGAGGCAGCGCAGCATCCTCGACCAGCCCGCGCCGCATTCCCGCCTGTGGCGGGCCACAGGCAAGCGGCTGTACAAGCTGATCGCCCGGCGGGTGTTTGGCTATTGGGATAACGAAGGCCAAGGCCGAATCCGGAAATAACCTGTCGCAGGAGCCAACCCTGTGGGCGAAATCTTTCGCTGGAGAAACACAGGTCGTGCGGCATCGCTACGAACGGCGTCGCCCACAGGGTGGGCTCCTACCAAGCCATCGCGGCTTACTTCTCTACGAAGGCCCGTTCGATCACGTAATCACCCGGCTCGCGGGTGCGTGGGGAGGCCTGGAAGCCTTCGCCATCGAGCAGGACGCAGATGTCGTCGAGCATCGAGGGGCTGCCGCAGAGCATCACGCGGTCTTCGGCCGGATTGAGCTGGGGCAGGCCGGTCACGCGGGCCATTTCGCCGTCGGCGATGGCGTCGGTGATACGGCCACGGTTGCGAAATTCCTCACGCGTAACCGTCGGGTAGTAGATGAGCTTCTCGCGGACCAGGTCGCCCAGGTACTCGTGCGCCGGCAGTTCCTTCTCGATGTAATCCGAGTAAGCGAGGTCGTTGACGTGGCGGACGCCGTGGGCGAGCACGATCTTGTCGAAGCGCTCGTAGGTCTCCGGGTCGCGGATGATCGACAGGAACGGCGCCAGGCCCGTGCCCGTGCCGAGCAGGTAAAGCCGCTTCCCCGGCTTCAGGTCGTTGAGCACCAGGGTACCGGTGGGCTTGCGGCTCACGATGACCGGGTCGCCCGGCTTCAGGTGCTGCAGGCGCGAGGTCAGCGGGCCGTCCTGGACCTTGATGCTGAAGAACTCCAGGTGTTCCTCGTAGTGCGCGCTGGCGATGGAATAGGCGCGCATGAGCGGGCGGCCATCCACTTCCAGGCCGATCATGACGAAGTGACCGCTTTCGAAGCGGAAACCCGGATCGCGCGTGGTGCGGAAGCTGAAAAGCGAATCGTTCCAGTGATGTACGTCGATGACGTGCTCGGTCGCCAGTGCCACCATGGTGTGCGTTGCCTCTGAACAAATAGGGACGAAGCCACCGCGCCCCGCGCGGCAAGCCGTTGGATCAGCTGGGGAAGCGACCCGTAGGCCGCGCTGCCTGGCGCGTGGCGCCGCTCCCCGTGGGGTGGGTGCGGGCTCAGGCGTATAAGGATACGGCATCCCGGGGATTCCCGCCGGAGGCGAGCGGGAGGCCTCGTGGGAGCGCGCTTGCGCGCGATGGGCGGCGCCGCGGACCCCATCGCGTGCAAGCACGCTCCCACAGGGCGTCTTACAGGCGTCTCGGGGTGGTCTAAGATCCACCATTCCCTTCCAAGGATGTCCCCCCATGACACGACCCGAATACACCCCGGGCCCGGCCTGGACCTATCGCACCCGCCCGGGCGAGGAGTCCTCGCGGGTCGTCATCCGCAAGAAGGACGTCGAGCCGGAGGACGGGGAGGTTTTCCACATCTCGATCCTTGGCGTGAAGCTGCGCAACCACAAGGTGCCGGGAGGCCTGCAGCCCGCCATGCACCACGCGGCGGTCGCGCGGGCGACCCTGGATAACAGCCTGCTCGAACCGGACGGGGCTGGCGATGATGACGAGACCTGGCGCGATGGCTACGCGGTCTGGCGCCAGGCGTACGACAACGGCGACGCGGGCGTCTTCGACATCCAGGTGGCTGAGATCCTCGGCTACATCGAAATGGTCGTCGCCGCGTCCGGCGAAGCCTGACAAAAAAAGAGCGCCCTATCCTCCCGGAGCCAGCAGGGGAGGTGCTGGAACCGGGAGGCGGGCGCAAGCGTCACACAGGGATCGGATGAAGCGGTTTTAGAAGTCGTACGAGACCGACAGGCGGGCGTAACGCGGATCCTGCGTAATCAGCGGAGCGCGGTAGTACGGGTGCGGCGTACCGCGCGACTGCCACTCGGTCGGATAACGGAAGATCGCACGCTGCTGGTTGGTCACGTTGAACACGTTGGCCGAGAACGCCAGGCGGTCGCCACCCCAGGTCGGGCGGTAGGTCAGGCCCAGGTCCCACTGGTAGGTCCACGGCAGGCGGCCCTTGTCACCCGGGGGCGACGGCTGGCCATCGCACCAGTGGTAAGCGGAGCCGTAATGCGCCGGGTCGGTCTGGCCCGGGCCGTAGTAGCCGAGGCAGACTTCCGGGGCGCCCGAGGCGATCTGGAAGTTGCTCGACAGCTGCCATTCCGGTGCGAACTGCCAGAAACCGTACGCCTTGAACACATGCGGGTGGTCGTTACCCAGCGGGCCGTTGGCGTAGTTCATGACATAGCTGTTATCCCAGTCCATGCTGCCGGCGGCGCCGTTCTGGCGGGAATCCGTACGCGACTGGCCCTCGGTGTTGCCGTACGAGCGCGAATACACGTAATCGAACTTGCCGTACCACGTGCCATCGAACTGGTGCTCGGCGTAAAGCTCGACGCTGTAGTACTTGCGGCGCGTGGCGGGCATGCCCATTTCCTTGCGCGACAGGTCGACAGTGAACGGGTTGCCTGCCGGGTCGAGCAGGGTGAACGTGTTGCCGTGGCCACCGTTGACCAGGTAGCAGCTGTTGGTCGAGCCGACCGTGTGGCCTTCAGCGATGGCCTTGTTCGTGACGAGGTCGATATCGCAGAAGTCGTCGATGACCGTGTTGAGCTTGCGGTAGGTCAGCTTCGAGCCGTAGGTCCAGTTGTCACCGAAGGTCTTGTCGAAGCCAAGGATGTATTCATCCTGGTTCTCGGCCTTAAGGTTCTTGCCGGCGACGGTGCGCGGGTCAGGCGGGATACCGTACGAGTTGTTACCCGATACGACACCGCTCATCTGGGTCAGGCCGGTCGGCGTGCCGTCGGCGGCGATGCCCGAGTAGGTGTAGAACTGCTGGGTCGCGGTGTAACCGGCGGCCGCACCCGTCGCCGGGTTCAGCGGCAGGCCGAGGTAGTAACGGCCGGCGTTGGCGTACAGCTTGAACGAACCATCACCATTCACGTCCCACGTGGCGCCCAGGCGCGGGGCCCACTGCGGACGGGTCTGCTTGATGAACGGCTGGCTGAACTGGTTGTAGTCGGTGAACTGGTCATTACGCAGGCCGACCGAGACGAGCCAGCGGTCGCTGACCTGCCACTTGTCCTCGATGTACTGCGCTTTCTGGTCGGAACGCACGTTGACCAGGTTGTAGACGACGTTCTTGCTCACCCAGTAGCCGCCCTGGCCGTTCGGGAACAGGCCTGGCGCCGGCACGAAGTTGCGCCCCGGGGTGTTGTCGATGGCCTCGTTGGGATCCTTCTGCACACCATAGTTCCAGGAGTAGCCCGGGCCCGGGCTGAAGGTGCCGAAATCGAGGACCTGCGACTTGACGTTGTCGATACCCGCCGAAAGTGTGTGGTCGCCAGCGACATACTGCACGTCGAAGCGGAGGTTGTTCGACTTGTTGCCGCGGCCCGGCGAGCTGATATCGCCAACCTGGGTATTCTTGATCGCGCTGCCACCATTGAGCGCGGGGTTCTGGTTGCCCGAACCGTCGACGCGCGCCAGGGTCGGATCGTAGTTGCCCGCCTGGTCATAGTTCTTCACCGACATCTTGCCGTACTGGGCGCTGATGGTCAGGTTATCGGTGATGTAGCCGGTGTACTTCGCGTTCCAGAAGTCGCCGCCGACCTTGGTGTCGTTGAGCGGACCGATGGTGTTGGTGCGAACCATGTCGACGTAGTTGTAGCCGTAGCGCGTACCGCTGGCCGAACGCTTGTCGCCGACATCCGTGAACTCAAGGATATTGTTGTCGTTGATGTTCCAGTCGAGCTTGGCGTACCAGCGCGGGTTCTCGTAGGTCTTGGTCTGGGCCGGCGTGCTGCTGTCGACGGCATTCACGTCGCGCGTGCCGGTCTTCTCGAACTCGGTGGCCAGGAAGAAGAACAGCTTGTCCTTGATCAGCGGGCCGCCGGCGTAAGCGCTGACCGTGGTGGTCCACTTATCCGACTGGCTCTTCGGCTGGTACAGGTCGCCCGCGGGCGCGGAGGCCGGGGTGTTCGTGTAGTGGATGTTCGGGCCCGATGCGCGTGCCCAGTTCGGCTCCCACAGGATCTGCGCGCCGAAGTGCCATTCGTTCGTGCCGCGCTTACCGACCTGGTTGATCACGCCGCCGTCGGAACGGCCGTACTTGGCGCTGTAACCGCCGGTGTAGATTTCCTGCTGGTCGATCGCACCGTACGGCAGCTGCAGGCCGCCGGCCGCGTTGAGCGGATCGGTGGTGTTGAAACCGTTGACGTAATACGCGTTCTCGTTGGACGCCGCGCCGCCGAAGCTGGCGAGCGGACGGCCGGTGTCGCTGGTGAAGCCACCGCCGTTGTTCACGACGCCCGGTGCCAGGCGCGCCACGGCTTCGGCATTGCGGCCGAGCGGCAGCTTGGCGAGCTGTTCGGAGGTGATCACGGTGCGCGAGTCGACGGAGGTCACGTCGATCGGCGGCAGCGCGGTACCCGTGACGGTGACGCCGCTCAGCGAGGTCGCGTCGGCGGACGTGGCGGGGGCAGCCGCGGCGAAGGAGACGTCGGTGCTGGCGTTGACGCGCAGCTGGACGTTCTTGCGCGAATCCACCGGCGCGCCATCGCGCATGAGCGTGACGGTGTAAGTGCCGAGCGGCAGCTGGGTCAGCGAGTAGTGGCCGCGGTCATCGACGGCGGTCTCGCGGCGGAAGCCCGTGGTGCTCTCGACCACGACGGACTGCTTGCCGTTGGCCGGCACGGAGCCGTTGAGGTTACCGGTGGTCGACTGCGCGTAAGCGGTGCCGACGCCACCCAGACAGGTGGCCATGGCGATGGCCAGTGCGGTCCTGCGATTCAGAAACTGGTACTTCATGCCTTCCCCGAATGGTCAATGCCGAAAACAAACGGCAACACGGGGCCGTAGCCGCGGGTACGTGCCCGCCGCTTTCGTTTGCCGGAGCTATGAAGAGCCCCTCCCCGCGCTCCGTCGCAAATAATCCATTTGCCTCGATCCAAATGGATTGCCCGGGAAGGTGTACAGCAGCCCAGCGGGGATGTCCAGCATCGAAAGGGTACATGCGCCTGGCCGTTTAGCCGTCCGAATGAAATGCGGCATTGCAGCAGAAAATTAGGTAACTATGGGTATTTGTGCACTTTCATGGCCTGTCGTCCGCGCCATGAAAACGATTACGCAAGTACCCAGAAAAAGCCGAAAGAATATTTCGAACGAAGCTGCGGAGCGCCACCGAATGACCCAGAACGGCTCAATTTGGATCGTGCGAAATCTCATTCTTGCTGCGATTGGCCGCTTATGATCCGGGTATAATCAAAAACTAGCCGCCGGATTCTGCGAAAAACAGGTGCGTTCCAGCATGCCGGTGAACCAGGCATGGATACGAAAGGCGCCGGCGAGGGCGATGAGGGCAGGGTCGAAACAACACGCAAGGTTCTGCAAGCTGGGGGCCGCCTGTTCGAAAGCCCGCGCAACGGGCCACTTGCCAGCCTCGGCGCAGAACATAGACTAGGCGGGTATCGGGGGACGTGGTGGAAGCAGGGCTGGCATGAAGATCGATCGCGGTAGCGGCAAACGTGCCGGACCGGTGATGCTCAGCGAGGTCGCCGCGCGGCTGCGCAATCCGCGCATCGACCGCATCGTGGCGAGCTTCCGCGAGCATCACGTATCGCTCGTGCGTACCGTCCTGCTCGGCTTCATCGTGGTATGGACCGCCGCATGGCTGCACGGCCCCGTGCCCATGGCGCACGAATCGCACACGGCATTTCCCCTGGCCCTGACGCTGTTCGTCGTGAGCACCTTCTGGATGCTGTTCCTCCGGGCCGGCTGGCTGAAGGAGACCGACCGGCTCGACGCGGTGGGGCAGGTCGCGAATTTCGCCATGGCCGCCCTGTTGCTGAAGGCGGGCTTCATGCTCGTCATCACGGTCACCGCCGTGCTCCCGTTCCTCTCCGTCGCCGTCGGCATGCGTTATAGCCGGCGCGCCTTCGCCGCGAGCGTCGTGGCCTCGGTGGCGATACTCGCCGTGGCCGCTCCCGACGGCTACTGGATCGGTCGGCCCGCGTATGCGCTGTACGCGCTTGCCCTGACCGTCGTGCTGCCGATGACCCTCTATCGCATGATCGATGCGCTGCGCGAGGTCTCCGCCGAAGCGATCGCCTCGCGCGAAGCGCAGCACCGGTTCATCTCGATGATGAGCCATGAGATGCGCACGCCGCTCAGCACGGTGATCCACGCTGCATCGCTCATCCACACCACGCTCCTCAACGATGACCAGCGCCGGCTGGTCGCCCTGCTTTCGACCAGCGCGAACGCGCTGCTCCACCGTGTGAACGCCGTGCTCGACGTCGCGTCGTTCGCCGGGGGCAGCTTCACCCTGCGACAGCACGCGTTCGCCTTCGACGAGGTGCTCGCCACGGTGGGCGCGGTCTGCCGTCCTTCGGCGGCCGAGAAGCGGATCGGCTTCAGCGTCTCGCGCGATGCGTCGGTGGAAGGCGTCTTCATGGGCGATCCGGGCCGTATCGAGCAGGTGCTTTCCAACCTGGCCTCGAACGCGCTGAAGTTCACGCCCCCGGGCGGGAGCGTGGATGTCCGCGTGGAGCTGACCGAGGGCGTCGGTGGCCGCGATCCGATCATCACCTGCACGGTGACGGATACGGGCATCGGCATCGCCGATACCGACAAGCAGCGGATCTTCGATCCGTTCCAGCAGGTGAGCGTGGGTGAGAGCCGGCGCCAGGAAGGCGTGGGCCTCGGGCTCTACATCGTGCGCAATGTCTCCGGGCAGATGAACGGCCACCTCGAGGTGAACGACAACCCGATGGGCGGTTCGGTGTTTACGTGGCGCTTCCCCATGCCGCGCGCGGCGCACGGTGCAAGGAGCATGGCCGACGTGCCACTGGTGGAACTGCTCGATGCGCACCGGACGCGCGTCACGCCGCAGACCTGCCTCGTGGTCGACGACAACGCTTCGAACCGCGAGATCGTCGGCCGTATCCTCGAACGCGCAGGGCACCGGTGCGTCTTCAGCGCCAGCGGCGACGAGGCGCTGGCGAGCCTGGAGCACAGTGCGTTCGATCTGATTTTCATGGACCTGCACATGCCGGGTAGCTCGGGCTGGGACGTGCTGGGCCGGATTGAGGTTTTGCGGCGCACGCAGGCCGTGCCGCCCATCGTGATGCTGAGTGCCGACTCCAGCCAGGATGCGGTGCGCATCGCGTTCAAGGCCGGCGCGCGCGCCTACCTGACCAAGCCCATCGCTGCGCAGCGCCTGCTCGATATCATCGAAGCCATTGCCGCCGAGCGCTCGCTGGCGACTGCAGCGAAGGCATGGCAGCCGGAACTGCCCGGTATCGAACCACGCGTGGGCCACACGACACCGCTCGATGAAATGCGAGCCCTGGCGAGCCCGGCGGAATTCGCCAGCTTCCTCGACCTGTGTTCCGAGGCGTCCGACGGGCATGTTGATGCGTTGCGCGAGGCGATGCTCGGTGGCGACATCGCGGCGGCATCGGAATCGCTGCACGCGTTGCGCAACGTCCTCGGTAACCTCGGCGTGCCCGGTGCAGGCCGCGTCTGCGATGACCTGGGCGTGCTGATCGACGCGGGCGGCGATATGTATCCGGCTGTGTCCGAACTCGATGCCCTGTGCCGCTCCGTCGGGCATTACGTCACCTTGCAGCGACGCCAGGCGGGCGCGCCGGCGGATTCGGCCGCATGACGTCGCTGGACGCGCTGGCGCAGGACATCGCCCGGCGCGAGCTGGCCACGCCGTGCCTCAAGCCCGACAACGAGGCGCGCATCGTGTTCGCCGACGGCGTTCCGCACGAGCGGCAGCCCCTTGCCGTCGTCTACGTGCATGGCTTCACCGCGAGCCAGGCCGAGGGCGACCCGGCGCACCGCGCGCTGGCCTCCGCATGCGGCGCGCACCTGTACGCCAACCGCCTGCACGACCACGGCACCGACGCACCGATGGCCATGGCCGGTGCTTCACCGCAGGCGTGGCGTGACGATGCGGATGCCGCGCTCCGGATCGGCCTGGAACTCGGCGAGCGCGTCGTGCTCGTCGCTACCTCCATGGGCGGCTCGCTGGCGCTGGACCTGGCGGCGGAGCATCCGGACAAGGTCGCGGCCCTCATCGCCTGGTCGCCGGGCATCCGCGTTTTCGACGAGGAACAACTGCGTGCCGCGACGCTGCTGGAAGGGCCGGTGATCCCGCCCGGCGATCGCAGCGCTTATCAGCGGCAGTACTGGTCGTCGGTGGTGCACTCGGATGCGTACCGCGCGATCGCCCGCCTGTTCGTCGAACGCATGCAGCCAGAGCATCTTGCGAAGGTGGCTTGCCCCGTCCTTGTCGGCGCCTGGGATGGTGGTGCGGGCGATAGCGATACGCTGACCTCGGTCGCGGCCATGCGCGAAGCGTTCACCTGGCTGGGGACGCCGGCCTCCGCGCGGCAATTCATCGCCTACGACCATGCGGCCCATGTGCTGGCCAACCCCAACCGCTCCCCCGCGGCCGGCCGCGTACTGGCCGACGCGCTGGGCTTTCTTGCCATGCATGGGCTGGGCGAAGCACCCATCGGCCATAGGTCGAAGCGACTCGGCCTCACGTAACCGCTATCGTTGCACCCTGGAAGCGATGGGGTGGGGAGTGCGGTTCAAACAGGCGATCGCCGCGATGCGGGCGGTAACGTTGGCCCTGGTGGCCTGGCTGGCGCTCGCGGGCGCCGCCATGGGCATGGATACCCGCGACCGCAGCATCAGCCAGTTCTACCACACGGCCTGGACCGTGCGCGAAGGCGCGCCAGGCCAGGTGACGGCGCTTGCCCAGACCGCGGACGGCTACCTCTGGCTGGGCACGCAGACGGGCCTCTACCGCTTCGACGGCGTGCACTTCGAACGCTACCGGCCGCGCCGCGGCGGTGATTTCCCCGCGTCCAGCGTCGCTTCGCTCTATGCAGCGCCAGATGGTGGCCTGTGGGTCGGCTTTCGCTACGGCTTCGCCAGCTACATCGAGAACGACACCGCCGTGCACTACGGCGCATCATCAGGGCTGCCGACGGCGACGATCTACGCGATCGCCGGCACACCCGATGGCCGCGTGTGGGGCGCAACCTTCAACGGCCTCGTGGAACTGCGCGGCAACCGCTGGCAGGTGGTGGGTCCGTCGATGGGCCTGCCTGGCATCCGCGCGCGCAACCTCACGGTGGACCGGGAAGGGCGGCTGTGGGTGGCATCCGACGTGGCGCTCGCGTGGTTGCCGCCGGGTGGCGACCGTTTCGTCGTCGCAACCCGCGATGTCGGCAAGATCAACCGGATCAGCGAGGCGCCGGATGGAACGATCTGGATTGCCGATGTCGACCGGGGCGTATTGCCAGCGTGGCGCGGCACGGGCGATCCCGCCGCCGCGGGACCCATCCTGCGGCTGTCGTCATCGGGCCTGCTGTTCGACCGGGATGGCGCGCTCTGGGTGCCCACGCTGGGCGAGGGCCTGCGCCGCGTGCCGCGCGTCGAAGAGCGCTCGCGCCAACGGATCGATGCGGAGGGCACCGCCGCGGAACGTTTCGTCGAGCGCGATGGGCTGACCTCGGATTACATCAGCGCGATCATCCAGGATCGCGAGGGCAACCTGTGGGTGGGCGGCAGCCGCGGCCTGGACCGTTTCCGCGCCAGCCGGCTGCTGCCCGCGCCGACGCCTTCGGGCGCCACGGATTTCGCCATCGTGCCGGCGGCCTCGCGCGGCATCTGGATCGGGACGAAGAACCGGCCGCTGATGCGCGTGGACGCGGTAGGCGCTACGACGGTCGATTTCCCGGAGGCGATCACCGCCGCCGCGCGCGATGAGCACGCGACCTGGCTGGGCGGCCCCAACGGCGTCTGGACCATGCACGGCGATACACCCACGCTGTTTGCCACGCTGCCGGTCCAGGATTTCACGGGCGTGCAGGCGATCACGGGTGATGGCCGTGGCGGCGCGTGGGTATCGATCAACCGGCCTGGCGTGTACCACTACACCGGCGGCAGCTGGCACCGCGAAATGCTACCGGCCGTCGCCAACGACCCGTCGCCGCTGGTGCTCGTCCGCGACCGGGCCGACCGCCTTTGGATGGGCTTCGCCCGGGACACGATCATCGTCCGCGACGAGACCGGCCACGACACCGTGCTGGGGGAACGCGACGGCCTGGCCGTCGGTAACGTCACGGCGCTGTGCGCGGATGGCGACACCATGTGGGTCGGCGGCGAGCGCGGCATCAACGTAGTGCGGGCGGGCCGCGTACATCCGCTCCCGTTGCAGATGGACCTGCGCGGTGTTTCGGGCATCGTGCGCGATCGTGCCGGTGACTACTGGGCCAACGCGTCCCAGGGCATCGTCCGCATCCTCGGTGCGGATATCGCCCACGCGCAGCAGGATGCAACCTTCCGCATCCCCGTCGCGCTGTTCGATTCGCTGGATGGCCTACCGGGCACGCCGGCCCAGTTCCGGCCGTTGCCCACCGCCGTCGCCGCCGACGATGGCCGGCTGTGGTTCGCAACGACCAGCGGCGTTGTCTCGATCGACCCGGCCGATGTGCCGCGCAATACCCTTCCGCCACCGGTTACGATCCGCGGCATCGCGACGGACACGGGCTGGTACGAGGCGGACGGACGCATCCGCTTGCCCGCGAAGAGTGCACGCCTGCGCATCGTGTATACGGCGACGAGCCTCTCCATGCCTGAGCGCGTGCGCTTCCGTTACCGGATGGATGGTATCGACCGGCACTGGCGGGATGCGGGCGCCGATCGCGAGGCGGTCTACACCGACCCGCCGCCGGGGCGCTACTTGTTCCGGGTGAGTGCCGCGAACGAGGATGGGGTGTGGAACGAGCAGGGCGCCGCCATCGGTATCGACGTTGCGCCGGCGTTCTACCAGACGGCGTGGTTCGCCGTGATCCTGGCGGTGGCTGGCGCCGCGATCGTCTGGATACTCGTGCTGGTGCGGATGCGCCGCGTGGAACGGCAACTGCGCGAGCGACTGCATGAACGCCACGCGGAGCGCGAACGCATCGCACGCGAGCTGCACGATACGCTCCTGCAGAGCATCCAGGGCCTGATGATGCGGTTCCAGGCGGTCGCCAACCGCGTGGCGCCCGATGATCCGTTGCGTGTTTCGATGGAGCGCGCGCTCGACCGAGCGGACCTCGCGCTCGTGGAGGCACGTGACCGCGTGCGTGACCTGCGCGATCACCTTGGTGACACCGTGGCGCTGGATGTTGGCCTGGTGGAGCTGGCGCGCTCCTATGCCGATGAGCATGCGGTACCGGTGATCGTCGATACCGCCGCCGAGTGGCACGGCATGGATCCGCTGGCGCGCGATGAGCTGTATGGCATCGCCCGCGAAGCCGTGCATAACGCGATCGCCCACGCCGAGGCGAGCCGGATTGACGTGTGCCTGCATCGGGATGGCGGCGACGTGGTGCTTTCGGTCTGGGATGACGGGCAAGGCATCGACGCGGACATCCTCGCCTCGGGCCGTCCGGGGCACTGGGGCCTGCGTGGCATGCAAGAGCGCGCCGAAAACATCGGCGGCGTCGCGGAGATCACATCATCGCCCTGCCAGGGCACGCGGGTCGTCGTCCGCGTGCCCCGCGCCCGTCTCTTCCCCGCGCGGGCCTGGTGGCGCCGCTGGCTACCTAGCGGTAACAGCCGTACTTGAACTGGCCCTTGGCGACCGGGCAGAGGATGGCCGCGAAGCCACCGTTGGCCGGTACGTCGAAGCTCAGCGTGCCGTCCGCGGTGACGTTCTGCGACGAGCGGGCGACATCGCCGCGACCGGTCCCATCACGGATGATGTCGGCTCGCCACGGCCCCACGCCCAGCCCCGCGAGCGGCACGCTCAGGCGGCGCGCCGGGCCCGCCGAGATCGCGCCGATGAACCAGCGATCGCCGCTACGACGCGCGAAGATCGCCTCTTCGCCGGGGGCGCCGGCGATAAGCTTCGTCTCGTCCCAGGTGGTGGGGATCTGGTCCAGGAACGCGAGCGCATTGGGGCGCCGCTGGTAGGCCTCGGGGCTGTCGGCGAGATGCGTCAAGCCGGATTCGAAAACGATCGGCAGCGCCACCTCGTGGGCGATGCTGGCTTCCTGGCGGCCGACGTCGAAGGCGACCGGCGTGTAATCCATGGAGCCCACGACGTTGCGTGTGAACGGCTGGATGGTGTTACCGACCGCCGGCGGATCGTTTTCCGCGCCGCGCACGCCTTCCATGGTCATCAGGTGGGGCCAGGTCCGCGCGAGCCCGTGCGGGATCGTACCGCCGTGGAAATCGACCATGAGCTGCAGGCGCGCGGTATCGGCCAGCGTCTCGTCGTACCAGCGGAAGCGTGCCTGGCTGTCCGAACCCATGAAGTCGATCTTGACGCCCTTGACGCCCCAGTCTTTGACGCGGGTGAGCCAGGCCTCGCGCTTCGCAGCCGTATCGAGCATCGTCCACGGGAACCAGATCAGCACGTCCACGTGTTTCGCGTTGGCGTAGCGGATGAGCTGGGGCACCCACGTTTCGCTCCAGCCCTCATCGAGCAGCACGTAGGGCATGCGGTTCGCAGCTGCGAAATCGACGAACTGCTTCTGCCGTTCAAAGCTTTTCGGGCTGTCGTGGTCGCTGATCCATGACCACGCGACGCTGCCCGGGCGGATCCACGAGGTGTCGGCGATTTTCGATGGATCCGCAAGATCATCCACGAGCGTCGATTCGGTGACGGTCGCGAGGTCGCCGGCGATGATGGTGCGCCAGGGCGTGACGCCGGTGCTGTCCACCCGGCTATCGGCCAGGGTGAGGCTGTACGACGGCGAGTTCGCCACGTGGGTGAGGCGGCTGCCGTCGTAGCGGCCGTCCGCATTGGCCTCGGTGATCAGGACGTAGCGCTGGCCGACGAGGAACAGGGAGGGATAGCCGTAGTCCCCGCCGGGGGCGGCGGATGCGGAGGTCTGGATGCGCTCCTTCTCATTGCTCGGGTCGTAGGGCAGCAACCAGGCGCGGGCGTCGGCGGGGAGCGTATAGCTCGTGGCTTCGCCGGTCACCGTCACCTGGGTCGTGCCGGGCAGCTCGTAGCGAAAGGCGACGCCGTCGTTGGCGACACGCACGACCACGTCGAGCTTCTCGCCCTTGTCGTTCTGCAGCGCGAAACGATTTTCCGTGAGGTTGGCGTTGCGCACGAGGCGCTTGCCGGTGGTCATCCGATAGCTTTCGGTGAGATTGCGCTGGGTGGTGCCGAGCAGGCGAAGGCCATGGGTCAGGTCGCTGCCCGTGGTGCGCAGGCCGAGCGTGGCGTCGACGAGCACCTGGCCCTGCGGATCGGCGATGTTGAGCACGGGGCGCCCGCCATCGCGAAAGACCATGGTCACCAGCGGCGGCGTAGCGAAAGCAGGCAAGGCGACTACGGCGGCGAGTGCGGCGACAAGGCGGTGCGACGTCTTCATGGGAGCTCCTGGGGCGGGCGTGCCGATCGCCGAGCATTCCACAGCGGTGCACGGCGGCTCAAGCAGGACGTAGCCAGCGTGAGAACCGCGTCAATGCAAAAGCCCACTACCATGGCCGGCATGACCGATGTCCCTTGTGCCTTCCTCGACCTCCTGGAAACCGATGCTGCCTGGCGTGACCCGGGGGCGTTCCGCTGGCGTGCGGATGCCATGGATCGCCTCGACCTGCTGTCGCTGGCGATGACGGACGACGTGCAGCGGCAACGCGCCGATGCGCTGTTCGATGCGATGGGCGCGGCCGACGAGGCGCTGTTCGCTGCGTTGCGTGCGGCGATCCGGGGCGGGGAAGGGAAGACGGCGCTCGCGCCGTGGCTCGATATCGGTGAGCCGGTCGGCGCGCACTACGACGCACTGGATGCGTTGGTGGCGGGAATACTGGCTGTCGACGAACCGGCGCCGGACGTATCGGGCCTGCCGGCGGACATGGTGTTCTACCAGCCGACGCCAGCGCGGCACATCGTCGATGCGGTGCGCCTGGCGGCGCTCACTCCCGGAGACCATGTGCTGGACCTGGGGTCGGGGCTGGGCCATGTGCCGCTGCTGATGCGGATCCTGAGTGGTGCGACGGTCACCGGCGTGGAGCGTGAGCCTGCCTATGTGGATGGCGCACGAGCCGCGGCGTTGGCATTGGGGCTGGATGGGGTGCATTTCGCATGCGCCGATGCGCGCGAGGCCGACGTCTCGAAGGCGGATGTGTTCTACCTGTTCACGCCGTTCATCGGTGCGGTGTTGCGCGATGTGGTCGCGCGCATCGAGGCGGAAGCACGCAAGCGGCCGCTGCGCGTTCTCGCGCTTGGCCCGTGCACACGCACGTTCGCGCGACAGCCCTGGCTGCACAGCGACGCCGCCGATCCCGAAGCCGCCGACCGCATCATCCTCTTTGCATCGGTTTAGCCGGACCCTCAGCGTTTGGCGGGCGGCAGCTTCGCACTCAATGCCGCCCGGAATACCGTCGCCAGCAGATGGAAGCCTGCCTCGTTGGGGTGCATCTCATCGTTCCACTGGTCGTCACGCGTGAGCTGCCCGCGCAGGTCGACGTAATCGAACATGCCGCCGTACCTGGCGGATGCCTTCAACGGTTCCAGCACGCGCTCCGCGAACCCATCGATCAGGAGCTTCACGAACGCGCGCCACGCGGGGACGCCGCCGGGGATCACCGGTTCGATGTAAGGCCCGATCCACGGCCCGATCGATTTTTTCAGCAGCGCCGCGGCGCCAAGGTTGCCGAGGCCCAGTTTTGCGTCGCTGCCGATCAGCCTGGGATAGTCGTAGGTATGCGCAAGGATCGGCACGTTCGGCTTCGCTGCGTGGAACGTGTCGAGGAACAAGGCATACGCGTTGCGCAGGTCATCGAACCGGCCCGTGGCCACGATGACGTCGAAGGCCTGCTGCGGTGAGAGATTCTTTTGGCCGGCCATGGTCTTCTGCAGCCACGTATCGACAAAGTCGTTCCCGCCGGCGCTCAGCAGGACCGCATCGAAGTTGAAACGGCCGAACCAGCCGACGAGGTCGTCGACGTTGTCCTTCGTGAACATGGAGCGGCTGGGGTGTTCTTTCTGGGGGATGGCCTGGTCGCCGCTGTGTTCGGCGCGGAAGAACAGCCCACCCTGGCCGAGCAGTGGAACGCCACGCTCGTTGTCCTGCGGTGCAGGCGAAACGATCCAGTCGAGCATGTTCATGTACAGCGGCGTGGAGAACCACGAATCACCCTCGCAGAGGATGACCGGCACCCGGTCGAGCGCCTTCTGGCTCTTAAGGCCGTTGTAGAGGGCGCGGAACTGGCCGCGCTGCGAAAGGGAAGACGCGGGAACGGGCATGGCGGCAGCTCGCGCGGCGAAGGTGCCCCGATCCTACCCCACGCCCGGTGACAGTCGGCCCCTGGCGGCCCCCCCCTTGTGGGAGCGCGCTTGCGCGCGATAAGGCCTGCCGTACCGTCTGGCCCTCGCTTACCGTCCGTGAAACCGCCCCGTAGCCCCACCCACCGAAATACTGACCCCACCGGTCGGATGCTCGCAGCTGCCAAAGGCCTGCGAGAGGCTCACCGCACCACCCTGGTAGCTCCCGCTGCCGCCGTGGCTGGCGCTGACGACCCCGGTGCTGACGCTGCCGTGCACCTGGGGCTTGTTGTACGTGGCGTCATCGCAGCGCGGGCCATCGTCCTCGATGTCGGCCCCGGCCATCTGGCCGCTGGTGTCGCCGTAATAGGTGCCCGGCGGATCCTTCGCGCGCGACGGTGTGACGGCGACGCTCTCCTTGCCGCCGGCGGAAGGCGCCGTCTGGCCCGCCGCGCTGGCCGGGGCCGGGGTCGCGGCTGCGGCCGGATGGCTCATGGAAGCCGTGCCGTTCTTCGAGCCGTTGTCGGCCACCGCTGGGGCCTGCGCCGGTGCCGGCGCCGTGCTGGAAGCCGCAGGCACGTAATTCGGCGAAAGGTTGAGGTTGAGCGGCTTGCCGGCGTCCTGCGCCATAGCGGCGCCAGCAAGCAGGGAAAGGGTGGTGAGGGCGAGGATGGACTTCATGGAACGCTCCGGGGGACCTGCCAAAGAACGCCTCACGCAGCGTCCGGTGTACCGGGGTTGGAACGCCCGTTAAGGGGGGAGTTCCCTGGGGTGCCGGATCGCGCGCCTTGGCTGGGGGTCCGGCCTGGCCGGATCGCGCGCAAGCGCGCTCCCCCATGGCTCACATCATGCCTCTTCGGGGGCATCGAGGGGCGGTTCGCCCAGACGGGCGCGCAGGGCATCGATCTGGCGGCGCAGGTTGCGGTTCTCGGCTTCCAGCTCGGCGACCTGCTCGCGCAGGGCCACCACGTCGCCCGACGGCTTCTCGCGCGGCTTGCGCTTCGACTCGCGGACCCGCTTGGCTGCCTCCTTCAGCTCCTGGTCGCCCGCCGTGGCGGCAGCGCGCTGCTCGTCTTCCGGGAGCGAGGCCACGGCGGCACCGGCGCTGATCGACAGGGTGCCCGACTTCACCGCGGCGACCACCTCCGGGGCGGCCTCCTTGCGGATCTTTTCGATCATGCCGACCTGGTTGGCGCTGATGCGCGCCTCGCGGGCGATTTCCTTGCGGCTATCGTTCGGGTTGGGACGCGGGGCCTTCGGTTTGGCCGGGGCCGAGCCTTCCGCGTCGAAGGGCAGGTCGTTCTCGTCCTTTGCCGGCTCCTCGGTCTCGCGGCGGGCGGCCAGGATCTCGCGCTTGCGCAGCGCCAGCACGCCACGCTGGAAATCCGAGACGCTGCGCCGGCCAAGGTGCTGCTCGATCATCCACAGGTGCACGTCGTCCATGGACTGGAAACGCTCGTTCTGCACGGTCTTGAACGGGATATCGTGCTTGCGGCAGATGCCATAGCGGTTGTGCCCATCGACCAGCGTATCGCCCCACAGCACCAACGCGTCACGGCAACCCTCGGTCAGCAGGCTGCGCTCCAGGGACTCGTGCTCATCCGGGGTGAGCGGATCGATGTAGGCCTTGAGTTCTTCGTTGACGACGATATGCATGGCTAGGAGCGCGGTAGCGGACGGGCGGCCGCGCATTCTAGTGCCTGCCGGTCTCACGTGCAGCGACGATGTGGGGGTTGACAGCGATGCCCTGGCCAGCACGCCACCGCGGGCGGCCTTTTGCAAAGCAGCGCGACAGCTCCGGTCGGATCCTCTAGGCTCCCGGCAAGGCATTCCAAGGGAGCAAGGCATGGCAAAGACCAAGACCGTCGCCGCTGACGTAGACGCCTCCGTGCTGATCGATGGCCGCATTGAAAGCCTCGGCGACTGGCGCGGTGAAGCGCTGGCCCGCATGCGAAAGCTTATCCACGAGGCATTGCCCGATGTGGTCGAGACGTGGAAGTGGATGGGTACGCCGGTGTGGGAGCACAACGGCATCATCTGCACGGGCGAGAGCTACAAGGACAAGATCAAGCTGACCTTTGCCAAAGGTGCGTCGTTGTCCGATCCGGCGAAGCTGTTCAACGCTAGTCTGGATGGAAATATGCGCCGTGCGCTGGACATAGTCGAAGGCCAGAAGGTCGACGCTGTAAAATTCAAAGCGCTGGTAAAGGCTGCTGCCGCCTTGAATGCGTCAGCGAAGAAGAAAGCCCCTGTAAAACGTGCGAAGTAGGGGCGCACGGTGCGCAGTGAACTAGTGTTCTGCATCATGTCCGGTCTGGGCGTCGTATCGTTCGCTGCGCAGGCGGCCGCCATAGACGATCGCGTCTGCAAGCCCCTGAAGGTGTTTGTCCGCTCGGTGCATGCGCACGAGAAGCGGCAAGTCGTGTTCAACGCCATCTGGGGGCAGCCTTTCAAGGACTCTGGCGAGGCCGGATACGCGCTGGGCGGTAAAGAGTGCACGCACGGCGGCTACGAGCCAGCCAAGCCGCTATGCAAAGCCCTGGTCGAGGTCGGATCGATGGAATTTCCCGGCGTAAATGCCGCCGACGTACTCGCCTGCCTGTCGAACGCACGGAAGGGAGTCCCGTTCGATATCAAGGCGATCGACGCCTCGGTGTCGATGGGCACGCCGGACGCAGGTCAGGAAATCGAGGTTATTCTTGCAGAGGATCCGAAGCGCGGCGGCTCCATCATGACGATCGTGGTGGAAGGCTACTGACCAGGTTTGATGGCGGCGCGGCGCATCGCGGCTGCCAGGGCGGCGTTTCCGCTTCCATCGACACCTTGCACCGCGCCCTCGAAGTCGGCCGGCGTGCGGTTCTGGCTGAGCTTCCGCTTGCCTTCCAGTCGCGTGATCTCGACTTCGATGCCCACGATATGGGCCAGTTCCTCGGCGAGGTAATCGGCCGGGGCATCGCCCATGCGCCATGGCTCCGGTAGCCGGGATTCGTGTTCGCGGGTGAGTCGGGCCACGACGCCGCGCACGTAGGTTTCGTCGTCGATGATTCGGATGCGGCCGTGGACGTGTACCGCCTCGTAGTTCCATGTCGGCACGTGGCGGTGGGTTTCGTGCTTGCTCGGGTACCAGTTGGGCGAGACATAGCCGTTTGCTCCGCGGAAGACGACCAGCACCTCATCGCCCGCCGCGACGTCCTGCCAGAGCGGGTTCGCGCGCGCCACGTGCGCCACCAGCGTGCCTTTCGCGCCGCGGCCTTCATCGACGAGGAAGGGCAGGTGGTTTGCGTCCAGGCCGCCGGCGGTGTACGTGACCAGTGCACCCAGCGGATGCTCGCGGAGCAGCGCGAACAGCGTGGCGGCATCGGTTTCGGCGAAGAGGGCAGGTACGTACATGTGACGTTATCGATGACCGGGAGGGAGAGGCACTCAGTGCAGCGGACGCACCAGCAGCACCATGCAGAGCAGCAGCATGAACAGCGCCACCGCTGCATCCATGATGCGCCACGCCGTCGGATTCCTGAAGACGGGCGTGAGCAGGCGCGCGCCAAAGCCGAGGCTGAGGAACCAGACCACGCTCGCCGCGCAGGCGCCGGCCGCGAAGACCCAGCGCAACGTGTCGGGGTAGCCGGTTGAAAGGCTGCCGAGCAGGATCATGGTGTCGAGATAGACGTGCGGATTGAGGAAGGTGAAGGCGAGGCAGGCAAGGGCTGCCTTGTACCAGGCAGGCTGGACGCCACCGGCGGGGGCTAGCCCGCCACCGCCACGCCAGGCGCGGGAGGCGGCCATCAGGGCATATACCCCGAGAAAGGCGGCGCCACCGAAGCGCAGGGCCTGGAGCAGCCACGGCACCCGTTCGACGAGAACGCCAATGCCGGCCACGCCGAGCAGGATCAGGAGGATGTCGCTGAGGGCGCAGATGGCCACGACGACACCCACGTGCGAGCGCTGCAGGCCTTGCCGCAATACGAACGCGTTCTGGGCGCCGATGGCCATGATGAGGCCGGCGCTGGCTGCGAAGCCAGCGAGTGCAGTAGTCAGGATCATGGCGATGTCACCGGAGGAAGGCCCCCATGATGTCGCCCCCATGCTGCTTAGACAAACTAAAGATTCTTCAGGCGGCTAAGAATTGCTAATCTGGCCACATGGATCTCCTTCATCCCCAGCTGGCCGCATTCGCCGCCGTCATCGAGGAAGGCAGCTTCGAGCATGCCGCCCGGCGCCTTTCGGTGACGCCCTCAGCCATCTCGCAGCGGATCAAGGCGCTCGAAGACCGGCTCGGCCAGGTGCTGGTTGTCCGCCAGGTCCCGTGCAAGCCGACGGCCGCCGGTGAGCGGCTGCTGCTCCGGCTCAGGCCCATGCAGGCGCTCGAAGCGGAAGCCCTGGCGGACTTCCTGCCCGAGGAAGTGCGGCCGGCGCAGTCGCGCCCGGTCGCGATCGCGGTCAACGATGATTCCCTGCACACGTGGGTGATCACGGCGCTGGCAAACCTGCACGCCGGGCATGGTTACTTCTTCGACGTACGCGTGGACGACCAGGATCACACGCTCGACCACCTGCGAGAGGGTGCGGTGCTGGGCGCGATCACTTCGGAGCGCAAACCCCTGCAGGGCTGCAACGTCTTCGCGCTGGGCCGCATGCGCTATCACGCGATCGCATCGCCCGCTTTCGTGCGGAAGCATTTTCCACGCGGTATGGATGCGGCATCGCTTGCCGCCGCGCCAATGATCGTGTTCAACCGCAAGGATGAGCTGCAGGCGCGCTATGTGCGTCGCGTCACCCGGGCGAAGGTCACGCCACCGATCCACTACCTGCCCACGTCCACGGGCTTCGTCGAGGCGGCGGCAAAGGGGCTCGGCTGGTGCCTGGCGCCCGACCTGCTCGCCAGGCCTGCTCTCGCCGCCGGCCAGATCGCCACGATCGATGAAGAACGCACGCTTTACGTGCCGCTCTACTGGCAATGCGCAGCGGTGCCTTCGAGCACGCTTCAGCACATCACGCAGGCCTTGCGCAGCGTCGCGGAAACCGCGTTGTCGCCCGAACCGGACTGAGCGGGGCATCCATGCTCCGCATCGTCGTTGTTACTTCTCGCGCGCCAGCGGCAGCACGCGCTCGCGGAGCACCTTGTACTCCGCATCGATCACGTCCTGTTTCGGATCGTGGCCTGCGTGTTCGAGTAGTACCCAGCCTTTCTCAGGCGCATTGATCTGGTCGTACCAGTGGCGCGCGACATCCGGTGTGGCGAGCAGGTCCTGCTTCCCTTCGATCAGGAAGACCGGGATAGCGAAGTCGGTGCCGAGGGCGGGGAGGTTCGCGTGGGCGAGCATACCGTCGCCATGCATGCCGACGAAGTTGATGAAGGAATAGTCCTCACCGTTCGTATAGTCCTCCGTGGCCTTCGGCGTCGTGTATTCCGGTGCCGGCTTCCACGTGGATGGCGGCGGTGTCGTGACCTTCGCTTCGTACGCACGAATGACCCGGCGCACCTTGCCGAAGCTGCGTGGATCGGTCCAGGGCGGCGTACCGACCTGCTTCAGGACAGCGAGCGACGGCTGGTCGTTAGCCGCTTCGGCCAGGGCCATGAGCTTCTTGTAGCTCTCGGCCTGGTTCTCCAGCGAGTTCACGACCTGCGAGGTGCCCACATAGGCATAGAACAGGTCCGGCCGGGCCTTCGCCATGTAAACGCCAAGGATCGAGCCCCACGAGCTCCCCCACAGGATCACCTTGCGCTTGCCGTAGCGGTGCGCGAGATATTCGGCGAGCTCGTTGCCGTCCTTTGCCATCCGCTCGATCGTCAGTGTCTCGCCTTCGGCAGGCGGGTTGCGCCCGTAAGTCATGCCTGCGCCACGCTGGTCCCACTGCACGACGATGAAGTCCTTCGACCACGCGCCGTACATCGTGTCCGAGAGCGGGCTCAGGGGATTGCCGGGGCCGCCGCTGATGAACAGGATGACGGGGTTGGCGCAACTGTCGCCCTTGGCGGTGACCCACTGTTCGATGCCGCCAATGCGGACGAAGCCTGCGCTATCGACCTTGCCCGGCTTACCCTTGCAGGCGGCGTCCAGCGGTACCGCGG
>NZ_JBQCFT010000373.1:0-2853 GCF_051958795.1 Luteibacter sp.
CGAGGGCATCGCCCTGGCCTCGACCGGCCTGCTCAGCGAAGGCGCGGGCGAGAACCTGTTCCTGGTGTTCGATGGCGTGCTCCACACCACGCCGGCCAGCGCCTCGATCCTCACCGGCATCACCCGCCACACCCTGATGACGCTTGCCCGCGAGGAAGGCATCGAGGTGGTCGAGCGCGACCTGCCGCGTGAGTACCTGTACCTCGCCGACGAGATCCTGATGTGCGGCACGGCCGCCGAGGTCACCCCGATCCGCTCGGTGGATGGCAAGAAGGTCGGCAGCGGCAAGGGCGGCCCGATCACCCGCCGCCTGCAGGACCTGTACTTCGGCCTGTTCAATGGCAAGACCCAGGACCGCTGGGGCTGGCTCGAGCCGGTCTGAGCCACTTGTGCTCCTCCCCTGGCGGCGCGCTACGATGCGCCCGCCAGGGAAACGCCAACCAGGACTGGCTAACAGGGGAGTCAACCAATGAAACGTACCTTCTTCGCCGCCGCGGCCATCGCGGTGGCGCTGCTCGTGACTGGCTGTGCCAATGTGCAGAAAGCCAGCGAGGCCGATAGCGAACACGCCAAGGTGTTCAGCCCGATCGCCGATAAGGCGGTGCTCTACATCTACCGCGATGAAAGCTTCGGCTCCGCCATCAAGATGCCCGTCTCGGTCGACGGCGTGATGGTCGGTGAGACCGGACCGAAGTCGTTCCTCGAGCTGGCCGTGACGCCGGGCCATCACACCATCATGTCGCACACCGAGACCAACCCGACGCTCGATATCGATACCGAGGCGGGCAAGGCGTATTACGTGTGGCAGGAAGTGAAGATGGGCATGTGGGCGGCTCGCAGCCTGTTGCATCGCATGTCGGATAGCGAAGGCCAGTCCGGCGTGCGCAAGTCCGAACTGCTGCAGACCATGGCGCCCGCGATGCGGATGAATGCCGCGGTGGCAACGCCGGTGCGTGAAACCGAAGCGCCCGCTCCGGCGGCTGCCGAACCGGTAGCCGCCACGCAGACGGCATCTGCGCCGGCTCCGGTGGCCCAGCCTGCCGCCGCGGTTGAGGCCGCACCGGCCACGGCTGCGGTCCCGGCAGCGGAAAGCGAGGGTGATTCCGCCCCCGTCGCGCAGCCTGCTGCGGGTGGCATCGCCGCGCTTGACGACCGTATAGGCAAGCCCATGTTCGATGCCGCGCAGGACGTTGCCTCGAGGCACCAGTGCGAGCGCCTGCTGCGCGTGCGCAGCGTGAGTGGTGACGACGCCCGCTTCTACAGCGCCTGCCCCGGCACGAGCACGCCTATCGAGATCGCGTGCCACGGTGCGGCTTGCAGCGAGGCTGCGCCGCAGGGTTAAGCCCATCGCGTAGGAGCCCACCCTGTGGGCGACGCCGTTCGCGATGAAGCCGCAGGTCCTGCGAGGCTATCGCGAAAGATGTCGCCCACAGGGTGGGCTCCTACGATCAGCGGAAATCGATGGTGGAAATAGCGCCGGCCATTTCAGGGCGCGGGCGCAGCGACACATCCCAGCCGTACAGCTCGCACAAGCGGCGCACGATGGCGAGGCCGAGGCCCGCACCACCGCCGGTGGCGCTCTCGCCACGGATGCCGCGCTGGAACAGCTTCTCGGCGTCCTCGGGCTTGATGCCCGGGCCCGTATCCAGCACATCGATGCGGCCATCGAGCACGCGCACGGTGACCTTGCCTTCCATCGTGTATTTGATGGCGTTACCGATAAGGTTGGTCAGCGCGACGGACAGCACCGATGCCGGTGCATTCACCGCGACGGTGCCGTCGGACACCAGTTCGATCTCGATCGGCTTGCCACCCATCTGCGGGCGCTGGCTTTCGATCACGTCGCTGGCCACCTTGGCCACGTCGGTCACTTCACCACGCGTCGGCCCGCGACGTTCCGCGCGCGAAAGCAGCAACAGCGCTTCGATCAGTTCGGTCGCCTGGCGTGACGCGCGCTCGATCCGCTTGAGGCGCTCGCGCAGCTTGTCCGTCATATCCGGCGAACCCTGCAGCAACTCCGTGGTGCTGGCGATCACCGCGAGCGGCGTACGCAGTTCGTGGCTCACGTCGGAATTGAACTCGCGATCGCGCTCGACGACGGCGGTAAGCCGCGTGGCGTACTCATCCAGCGCCACCGCCAGCTCGCCCACTTCATCGTCGGCGAAATGCGGCGCCAGCGCCTCGGCCTTGCCGACGCGGCGGAAGTCACGCAGGCGGCGTGCCAGGTCGGTGACCGGGCGCAGCACTCGCGAAGAAAGCCACACGCCGAGCACGAGTGACAGAAGCCCGAACAGGAACACCGCCGCGATCACGCTGGTGACCAGCTGGCGTTTGCCCAGCTCATCGCGCGATACATCGAACTGGATGAAGTTGATCAGGCCACCGGCGCGACGCACCGCCACCTTGTAGTGATGGCTCTTGCCGTCCTTGTCGTCCTCGAAGACATCGTGCACGCCAGTGTCGAGGCCCTGCCATGCAAGCGGCGCCTTGTAGATCGTGCGATCGCTGAATGTCGCCGCCTTGACGATCTCGATCGCAGGCGGCTCGTTCGGATTGGCCTGAACCTTCTGGTTCAGCGAGTCGACCTCGTCCTGCAGTGCCGAGTTGATCAGCTGCTCTTCGACGCGCGTACGGATATTGAGCGCGGCGAATGCGAACAGCGCACTCAGGCCGAACCCGAACAGCGTGAACGTGACGATCAGGCGGAAGCGGAGCTTACGTCGGGACCGCATCCGGGTCGACCATGCGATACCCGATACCGTGGCGGGTGTGGATCAACGGCTTCTCGAACGGCTTGTCGATAGCGGCGCGCAGGCCATGGATGTGCACGCGCAGGGAATCCGAATCCGGCAG
>NZ_JBQCFT010000374.1:0-27755 GCF_051958795.1 Luteibacter sp.
GAAAAGACCGCCGCGATGCTCGGCATCAAGGGCCAGGGCAAGGGCGTGAGCACGGGTTCGGGTCCGGGCTCCATGTCCATCGCGTACGCGCGGGTGGAGAGCCTCGCCATGGGCGAAGCGGACATCCGCGACCAGACCTTCCTGGTCATGCCATTCGGCTTCGGCTTTTCGGATCGCGGCGATCGCGAGCCCGTGGCGGGCATCCTCGGCCTCGAAGTCTTCGAGCGCTTCGCGGTGACCTTCGACTACGACCGTGGCCAGCTCTCGCTGGCACCCTTCGATCTCGCCACGCCCGCGCCGGGGGCAGGGCAGGCGTTGCCGCTGCGTTTCACCTTCGACATGCCGTTGGTGGAAGGCATGCTGGATGGAAAGCCCGGAATCTTCGGCATCGACACCGGGAACAGCGGCTACCTGCTGATCTTCCCGCAATGGGTCGAACGCAACGGCCTTGCCGAGCGCTATCGCAAGGGTTACGCGCTGGCAGGCGGGGGCGGTGTCGGCGGCCCGTTTGTTTCACGCATCGCGCATGCCCGCGGCTTTGAGCTCGGCGCGGTCTCCATCCCCGGGCATCTCGCGCAACTCACGCCGCCTGATGCGGGCGCCACGGCGAACGTATCCGAAGCGGGCAACGTGGGGCAGGACGTGCTCTCGCGTTTCCTTGTCGGCATCGACTACCGGCGCGGCATGCTGTATCTCGCGCCGCGCGCTGGCAGCCCTCCGGTACAGAACACCGATCCCGGCATGCGCGCAGGACGCAAGGAGGATGCGGCCGATCGGTTCACGGTGTCCGGTGTCATCACCGGCGGGCCGGCATGGAAGGCCGGTATCCGTGCCGGCGATGCGATCACCAGCATCGATGGCATACCTGCGGCGAAGCTCGGCAACTGGGGGCTGCGTGACCGGTTCGATCACGCGAAGGAGGGCGATCGCGTGGTACTCGGCATGGTGAACGGAAGGAAGGTGACGGTGACGCTCGACGATTTCGTGCCGCGCTAATTCGCCGCATTTTTCAGAATCCTTCCATATCCAGCTACGTGGGCAACCTGCATCATGTGCGGGTCGTCGCAGCCTGGCATGTCACCCACGGATAGGGGTGTGCATCCGGATCCTGCCCGGCAGCGGCCGGGGCGTGGGACGCGTCCCGGCCGCTTCAGTTCGTCGGCCGCGAGGTCGCGCCCCAGTCGTCGGGCCCGAACTGGAGGTGCAGCACCGTGCGGTTATCGTCTTCCAGTGGCGGGTTGTACTGCAACGACGTGCAGCCGGTGGCGACCTGCCGCTTCAGCGCCAGCGCCAGGGTCTTTGCGCTTTGCGCTCCATACACGGGCGTGCCGGCTTTCGTCGCCTTCAGCGCCACGCGGTAGCCATCCGCGCTCACCCCGTCGCTCATGCCCGCCGGCACGGTCTGGCTACCATCCAGCGCGACGATGTCCAGCTTGCGGCCGCAGGTACCGACGCTGACGATGTCGATGCCATCGAGCAGGCTGGCGATGAACTTGTCGGCGTTCTCGGTGAGCGAATCCACCGCCTCAACGGTCGTGCTCAGGCGCACCTTGACGAAGTACATCTTCCGGTAGAACAGGTAGGTGCGCGAGGTGAGCATGTCACGCTGGGCATCGAACACGATGGGCAGGAAGCGGCCCTCCTGCTTGCGGCCGCCGGATAGCTTCGCCGTGTAGGCCGACTCGTCGCCCCACCAGACATTCCGGTAGATCTCCTGGCGTTCGGCAAAGGCCACCGACTCGCGGAAGTCCTGCACGGCCTGGGCAAGCATCTTCGGCTCGTCGCCCTGGCCGGCGGGGTAGATGAAAACGTCCGCGATGATCCACTCGGCGTTGTCGACCCCGTAACGCAGGGAAACACCGGCAGCGATATCGCCTTCATCCGCGTAGTTCTTCACGGCCTCGAGCGTGGCATCGGCGAGCCGGCGCGGCGCGATGATCCAGGTATCGTCGACCACGCCTCGGTGGGTCTGCGCATCGACAGGCGCAAGCGGGGGCGCGGCGGGCACGGCCTGCGCGCCCACGGGGCCACTGGCCAGCCCAAGGGCCAGTACGGGAATCACACGCCACCGCCACATCGTCAACACAACCCCTGCAAGATCAAACGCGAACCCCGTGCGCGCACTATAGCCGTCCATTTGCGTCATGGGGAGCGCTTCGTTACGCGCAGGCGCCGACGGAGGAAAGCGAGGGTCAGCGTTTCCAATTTCCGCGGGTGGCGGATCGATGCCTCGGGCACCCGGCGCTGCAACTCGCCGTCCATCCAGCCGGTGAAAACCTCCGGGTGGATGTACGAGGCACGGCACACTGCCGGCGTGTTGCCGAGCACGGCCGCGACATCCTTCACCGCCTGCGCGAGCGTGGCTTTCACGGCGCGCTCACCTCCCTCGTCCGGGAAAGCGGTCGCTGCCAGCACCGCGACGGCATGCACCGTGCCGCCCCAGGTGCGGAAATCCTTGGCGGTGAATTCGCCACCGGTGACCTCGCGCAGGTAATCGTTGACCATGCCGGAATCGACCGGCTGGCGCTGTCCGTCGTCGTCCACGTACTGGAACAGGCGCTGCCCTGGCAGCTCCTGCACGCGACGCACCGCCTTCACCAGCTTGCGATCATCCAGCACGATGTCGTGCGCCTGGCCACTCTTGCCGCGGAAGTGGAATTCGATGCGATCACGTCGCACGGCGATGTGCCGGGAGCGCAGCGTCGTCAGCCCGAACGAGTGGTTCTGCCGGGCGTAGGCATCGTTGCCGACCCGGATCATGGTTTCCTCGAGAAGGCTCACCACCAGCGCCAGTACCTTTTCGCGCGGCAGGCCGGGCAGGGCGAGGTCCTTGCGCAGGCGCCGGCGCAGGGCGGGCAGCGCTTCGCCAAACGCCACGATCCGGGTGAACTTGCCCTGGTCGCGCTGGCTGCGCCAGCGCGGGTGGTAGCGGTACTGCTTGCGGGCCCGGGCGTCGCGGCCGGTGGCCTGCAGGTGGCCGCGCGGGTTGGCGCAGATCCACACCTGGGTATACGCCGGCGGGATCGCCAGGGAACGGATCCGCTGCAGCGTCTCCTCGTCCGTGACGCGCTTGCCATCGATGCCGAAGTAGTGGAACTGCTTGCCGCGCTTGCAACGGGTCAGGCCGTCGGTGGTATCGCACACATAGACGAGGCCCGCCGCCTTCGCGTGGGCCCGCTCGTCACTGGCCACCACGAGGGCGTTGGCAGGAGGGTTCCGGGACATGGCCGGCAGTGTGTGCCGGCCCGCGATCAAGGCGCGGTGAACGCCTCGTCAGGTATCAGCCGACCCGGCAGAACACGGCCTTGAGGTAACGGTTCTCAGGGACGTTGCTGGCGACCGGATGATCGGCACCGGCACCATCCACGTGCAGCACCTGGATGTCGCGCCCGGCATTCAGCGCCACGCGACGGATCATCTCGAGGAAATCGTCCTCACCCACCAGGCCGGTGCACGAGCAGGTGAGCAGGATGCCGCCCGGTGCGAGCACGTCGAGCGCGGTGCGGTTCATGGCGAAGTATTTCTTCAGCGCATTGACGACCTGGTTGCGGTCGCGGGTGAGCTTGGGCGGATCGAGCACGACCGCGTCCCAGGTCTCACCGCGGGCGATCGCCGCACGCAGCCACTCGAAGACGTCGCCCTGTTCGAACTTCGCCTCGACACCGTTCATGCGGGCGTTCTCACGGGCGACGTCCAGGATCGCGGCGTCCGCGTCGACACCCGTGGCTTCCAGTGCTCCCGCCTTCATCGCATGCACGGCGAAGCCGCCGGCATTGCAGCACAGGTCCAGCACGCGGCGGCCGCGCGCGAGCCTGGCGAAACGGGCGCGGTTATCGCGCTGGTCGGCGAAGAAGCCAGTCTTGTGGCCCAGGCCGGGCGCGGCGTGGAAGGCGAGCCCGTGCTCGTGGACATCGACCGCGGCGGGCGCCTCGTTCGAGCGCACGTCGAACGATTCCTGGCGCTGCACGTGCTGCTCGGCGAACCAGTACAGCGACGCGCCCGGGAAGTGCTTCTGCAGCTCCGCATGGATCGTGTCGCGGAAGCGCCACATGCCGGCCGCGAAATACTCCACCACCAGGTGGTTCGCGTAGCGGTCCACGACGAGACCCGAGAGGCCATCGCCCTCGCTGTGCACCACGCGCCACGCGTCGCTCACCTCGTCGAGCTTCAGCAACTCACGGCGCAGGCCGACGGCGCGCTCGAGTCGGGCTGCGATCCAGGCGTTGTCGATCGCCTCGTCCGGCGCGGTGGTGAGCAGGCGCAGGGCCACGCGTGCGTGGCCGTTCCAGAAGCCGCGGCCGACGAAGCGGCCTTTCGCGTCGACCACGTCGACGACGCTGCCGGGCGGGATCCGCTCGGCGGGTTTGACGATCTGGGCGGACCACACCCACGGGTGGCCGGGGACGCGATCGGACTTGAGCTGGATCTGGGGCAATGCAGGGGTATTCATACGCGCATGATACCGGCCCTTAGCGGCCGAAGCGCAGGACGAGCCAGGAGGCGAGCGCCAGCAGGTTGATACCGAGGTGCGGCGACGAGGGGCCGCCCAGGGCGAACAGCCAGCCGTGCTCGGCGATGGCCCAGTCGAAACCGAGGCGGGGCGAGCGCTGGATCGTCATGGAAAGGTTGGCGTAGGCGCCCGACGAGAGCGCGTAGCTGAAGAACGAGGTGGCGATCAGCGGTGCCTGCAGGAACTGCGCCCAGATCGAAAGCTGGGTGCCGCGACCGTCGTTGCTCGCCAGCAGCACGCCGGCCACGAGGATGAAGGCGAACAGGAGCACGCCGAGCACGGTGGCGAGCGCATCCAGACCCGACATGCGCGAGCCCAGCAGGTGGCCGACCTGGTGCACCAGGCCATACAGGCCGCCGGCGATCTCGAACACGGCGATGATGCGGGTGAGGAACGAATGCATGCGAACTCCCGGGTGGCGGACGGCGCATTATGGCGGCCCGCTCGCGTATCAGGCCGAACGGCTCGTTCAGAGTCCTTCGGCGGCTTCGTGCAGGTCGGTGATGTGCTGTTCCCACCAGCGCGCCTCGGCGGCGAACGGGAAGGCGGCGGGGAAGGCCGGATCGTGCCAGCGCTCGGCGATCCAGCCGGCGTAGTGCACCTGGCGCATCGCGCGCAGGGCGGGCACCAGCGCCCGTTCCATCGGGTCGAAATCGCGGAACTGCTCGTAGCCTTCGAGCAGCGCGTCGAACAGGCTGTCGTCGGAGGCCAGCATCCACAGGTCCTGCACCGCGGGGCCCATGCGCGCATCGTCCAGGTCGACGAAATGCGGGCCGGCATCGGTCCACAGCACGTTTCCCGGGTGGCAATCGCCGTGCAGTCGGAGGCGACGCACCGGGCCCACCGCTTCGAAGCGGGCCGATACCGCATCGTCCACGCGCATGACCGCCTCGCGATACGCATCGAACAGGTGCGCCGGTAGCAGGTCGGAACCGAGCGCGGCGCGCGCCGGTGCGTCGATCATGCTGGCGCGGTCCAGCGTCGCGCGGTGGTGGAACGGTTCGCGCGCGCCGACGGCATGCAGGCGGCCGAGCAGGCGGCCCAGCCATTCGAGCTGGTCGGCCGATTCCAGCGACGGCGCACGGCCGCCACGGCGTGGGTAGAGCGAGTAACGGAAGCCTTCGTGGCGGAGCATGGTCCGCCCTTCGAACACGAGCGGCGCGACGACCGGGATCTCGGCCGCCTCGAGCTCCAGCGCGAACGCATGCTCTTCGCCGATCGCCGCATCGCTCCAGCGCCCCGGGCGGTAGAACTTCGCGACGACGAAGCCGCCGTCCTCGAGCCCGACCTGGAACACCCGGTTTTCGTAGCTGTTCAGCGTGAGCAGGCGGCCGTCGCTCCAGGTACCCGCCGCGTCCACCGCGGCCAGCACCAAATCGGGCGACAGCGCCTCGTACGGAGCCGCATGGCTCACGAGCGCAGGTTCCCCGGGGCACCGCCCGGCGACGGGATGACCGCCATCGTGAGTCGCGACAGGCAGACCAGCTTGCCGGTCTCTTCCTCGATGCGGATTTCCCAGACCTGGGTGGTCCGGCCCAGGTGCACCGCCTTCGCCGTGCCGGTGACGATGCCCCCGCGCACGCCACGGATGTGGTTGGCGTTGATATCCAGGCCGACCGCGATTTCCTTCTCCACGTCGAGCGTGAGCAGCGCGGCCGAACTGCCGAGGGTCTCCGCCAGCACCACCGAGGCGCCGCCGTGCAGCAGGCCGAACGGCTGCTGGGTGCGGTGGTCGACCGGCATGGTCCCGCGCAGCCAGTCGTCGCCGAAGGCGGTGAAGCGGATATCCAGCGTCTCCATCATGGTGTTCCGGCTCCAGCCGTTGATGCGGTCAAGGTCGAGCGGATGCTTCCAGATAGCCATGGTCGGCGCGTTCCGATGGGAAAGCGCTCATTGTCCTACAATGGGCGGGTGCCTACCGTAACCCTGATCGCCTCCGGCAAGCGTTTCGAAGCCGGTGCCGACGAAACCATCCTCGAAGCTGCCCAGCGCGCGGGAATCGCCCTCCCGTACTCGTGCCGTGGCGGTGTGTGCGGCAGCTGCAAGGCCACCCTGGTGGAAGGGACCTGCGCCTATCCGTACAACCCGCCGGTGGGTCTATCGGCGTCGGCGCGTGCGCACCACGGCATCCTGATGTGCCAGGCCGTGCCCTGTGGCGATATCGCCATCCAGGCGCGCGAGATCGCGTCGGTGGAGGACATCCCGCACCGGCGCGTGGAAACCGAGGTGGCGGAACGGCGCATGCTCGCGCCGGACGTGGTCGGCGTGTGGCTGCGCCCGCTCGATGACGAGCCCCTGCGCTGGCTCCCCGGCCAGTACCTGGACGTGGTACTCGAGAACGGCAAGCACCGCCCCTTCTCCATCGCCAGCGGCCCGCGGCCGGATGGCCTGGTGGAACTGCACGTGCGCCATGTGCCCGGCGGTGGTTTCACCTCCTGGGTCAATGATTCGCTGAAGGTGGGTGACCGCCTGCAGATCGAGGCGCCGCTGGGCACCTTCGTGCCGCGCGAGGACTCGGAGCGGCCCATGCTTTTCATGGCCGGCGGCACCGGGTTCGCCCCGGTGAAGGCCGTGGTCGAGCACTTCATCGCGCTGGGCTCGCGTCGCCCGATGCACCTGTACTGGGGCGTGCGCAACGAAGACGACCTTTATCTCGCCGAGCTCGCACGGAGCTGGGTGGCGGCGGTGCCGACCATCACGTTCACGCCGGTGCTATCGGATCCGGACGCGGCGCGCGCGGCCGGCCTGCGCGAGGGCCTCGTCCACGAGGCCTTGCTCGCGGATCATCCCGACCTGTCGGGCTTCGACCTGTACATGAGCGGCCCGCCCGCGATGATCGCGGCGGGCCGTGACCTGTTCCTCGAGGCGAACCTGCCCGAGGACCGGCTGTTCTACGACTCGTTCGACGTGGCACCGGACGTGCTGGCGACGATCCTGCGAGGCCGCGCGGGCATCCACGGGCTTTGATCGCGGGGCGTATCTTGAGTTTTGCGCGCCTTTCGGCGGACGAGTGACGTGCCGCGCCTTCGAATCGGTTCATTCGCTGGCGCGAATGCATGTGACCAGCGGCTTACGCCGCCTCGCCTTGGATCGGTGGAGGAAGCTGCGGGTGGGCAGGCCCTTGGGGCCGCCAGGCGCGGACCTTCGGACCGGGCCGTAGCGCCTCTCTCGCGAAAATCGACAGGCCACGCGGCCCTCCGCTCATGTCGGCCCCAAGGGCCTGCCCACCCGCGCCTCAAGCGATGAGGTTCACGATGGGAGAGCGCGCTACGTCAGCCGCTCGCCCGTAGGAGCGCGCCCTGCGCGCGACGCCGTTCGCCTCATTGCACCAGGGCCTGACCGCTCCCGACCCCAGCGACCATCCAGCTTAAGGCGGCGCAAGCCGCTCAGCACACGCATTCGCCCCAGCGAATGAACCGATTCAAAGACAGCAAGCTAGGCCGGCGTCGGATCGCTCGCGGTGTCTTCCGGCAACGCCGGCAGCGTCTCGTCGACGGTCAGTGGCGCATCGCTCGCGAGCAGCTCCTTCGCTTCGGCATGGTCGGCCACGGCGGGCGGCGAGCCGCGCAACGGCAGGCCGGCGGTTTCGGTGACGAACAGCATGGTGACGATGCCGATCACCGCCGCGCCCATCAGGTAATACGCCGGCACCATCGGGTCGCCCGTGCGTTCGACCAGCCACGCGGTGACCAGCGGCGTCGTGCCGCCGAACAGCGATACCGAGACATTGAACGCGATCGACAGCGCGCTATAGCGCACCGGTGTGTAGAACAGCGCAGGCAGCGTCGAAGGCATCGTGCTGGTGAAGCAGACGAGCGCCACGCCGAGCAGCATCAGGCCGGTGAAGATCCACGCATCATTGCCGGTGCCCACGAGCAGCATGCACGGGATCGCAAGCACGAACATCGCCGCGCACGCACCGATGATCATGGGCCGCCGACCGAAGCGATCGCTGAAACGGCCACCGACCACGTTCAGAGGCATCATCACCAGCATCACGATCAGGATCAGCAGCAGGCCCTTCGCTTCGCTGTAGCCCAGCGTCACCGTGAGGTAGCTCGGCATGTACGTGAGCAGCATGTAGTCGGTGACGTTGAACACCAGCACCAGGCCGATGCACTTCAGCAGCTGCGTACCGTGCACCGACACCAGCTCGAGCAGGCCGATCCGCGGTGTTTCACCCGCGGCTTCCATCGCCTCGGCATGCGCCTTGAACGCGGGCGTCTCTTCCAGCTTCATGCGCATGTACAGGCCGAGCAGGCCCAGGGGACCGGCGATGAGGAACGGCACGCGCCAGCCCCATGCCTGCATATCCTGCGCGCCCAGCCACATGCTCAACGCGGTGACGAGCCCGGCGCCGGCGATGTAGCCGCCAAGCGTGCCGAACTCCAGCCAGCTGCCCATCTGCCCACGGCGCGCATCGGTCGAGTACTCGGCGATAAAGGTAGCCGCGCCGCCGTATTCTCCACCCGTGGAGAAGCCCTGCAGCAGTCGCGCGAGCAACAACAGCGCCGGAGCCCACAAGCCGATGCGCTCGTAGCTGGGAATCAGGCCAATGGCGAACGTGCCCATCGCCATCATGATCATCGTGGCCGCCAGCACGCGCTGGCGCCCAAAGCGGTCACCCAGCGGGCCGAACACGATGCCGCCGATGGGTCGCACGAGAAAGGCGACGGTGAACGTCGCGAAGGTCGCGATCACCTGCGCCGTCGGGCTGCTGCCCGGGAAGAACACATGGCCCAGCGTAACGGCGAGGTAGCCGTATACACCGAAGTCGAACCATTCCATCGCGTTACCCAGCGCAGCGGCACCGACGGCGCGCTTCAGCATGGATTCGTCGACGATGGTGAGGTCATCGGGCTTGAGGTGTTTGCGGCGGCGGGTGAACCAACCGAAGTGGGCGTCGTGCCCGGCAGTCTCCTGCATCGTGCGTGCTCCTGTTTCTCGCGGACGTGCAGGCACGCAACAGCGTGGCCGGGGCCAACCGTCCTGGGGATAAGGGATGCGCAACGCGAAACGCGGCGCTCGGCGCGGTCCGCAAAGGGGGACACGCGGGGTATCCAGACCTTAAGCACCAGTCGGTGCGCCGTGGATATCAACCGGATAATAACAAGCGGGTCGTTAAGACCCTGTCGTAGGAGCCCACCCTGTGGGCGACATCTTGCGCGAGTCCGGCCCCGATCCTGCGGCTCTTCTGCGAACGGCGTCGCCCACAGGGTGGGCTCCTACGGAGGGATCGGTGATCAGAGGCGGCGGGGTGCCGTCGAGCCGCGCACGACCAGGTCGGGGCTGAAGCCTTCGTTGTCGATGGCGGGGGCGCCGTTGTCGCGTTCGATCTCCGCGATCAGGCGCTGTGCGGCGTGGCGGCCGATGTCGCCGGTGTTCTGCCGGGCGGTGGTCAGCGCGGGCCACGATTGCTTGGAGAACGGGCTGTCCTCGAAGCCGGCGATGGAAAGCTCCCACGGCACGTCGACGCCACCGGAACGCGCGGCGGCGAGCACGCCCGCGGCGATCTCGTCGTTGGAGCCGAAGATGGCGGTCGGCGGGTTGCGCAGGCCGAGCAGCTTGCGGGCGCCACGGAAGCCATCGTCGAACGAATAGTCGCCCTCGACCACGAGCGCGGTATCGACTTCGATACCGTACTCGCGCAAGGCATCCTCGTAGCCCTTGTAGCGCTCGGGGCTGGAGCGATGCTCCTTGCCGCCCCAGAGGAAGCCGATGCGCTGGTGGCCAAGCTGGATCAGGTGCTCGGTGATCGCGTACGCCGCGTCGCGGTCATCCACGAACACGCACGGCCAGCCATCCTTCGGATCCTGGCGCGCGGAGATGATCCGGACGAACGGAACATTCTGCTCGGTAAGCGATGCCAGCAGCCCCGGCTGTTCGGACATCGGCGGGCACAGGACCAGGCCAGCGAGACGGTTGCGCCGGACCAGGTCGCCCAGCTGTTCCGCCAGGCGCGGCGCGCCGGAATCGCAGGGGTGGATCTGCAGGCCGAACCCGCGCTCGCGGCACACGGAGAGCACGCCGTTCTGCATGGCGATGACGTAATGGGCGTTGGGGTTGTCGTAGACCAGCCCGAGCGCGTAGGTACGCGAGCTGCGCAGGCTGCGCGCGGCCTGGTCGGGCTGGTAATCCAGCGCCTCGATGGCCCGCTGTACCTTCTCGCGGGTCCTGGCATGCACGGAGGGTTCGTGGTTGATGACGCGGGAAACGGTCTTCAGCGACACGCCCGCGCGTTCGGCCACGTCCTTGATGGTGGGGCTACGCAAATCACGACCCTCGATAGCAGGACGGCCATCCTAGCGGATGGCCGTCACCGGGCGAAGATGGGTTATCAGCCCTTGGCGTGCTGGCCAACCTTATGGCCTGCCGCACCGTAGTAAAGGATGTACAGGTAGCACGGCACCATGATGGCCAGGAACACCAGCTGGAAGTCGTGCCCCTGCTTCAGGTGGACGAACAGCTGCGGGATGGCCGCGCCGCCGACGATACCCATGACCAGCAGGGCGGAGCCGAATTCGGTCACGCTGCCCAGTCCCTTGATCGCCAGCGGGAAGATCGCCGGCCACATCATGGCGTTGGCGAAGCCAAGCGCGGCGACGAACGCCACCGACGTGTAGCCGGTGGTGACATAGGTGCCGATCGAGAAGAGCACGCCGAGCACCGCGGAGATCGCCAGGTACTTCTGCTGCGATACCACCTTGGGAATCAGCACGAGGCCGGCGACGTAGCCGACCAGCATGGCGATCAGCGTGTACGAGGTGAAATGCTTGGTGTCTTCCGGACTCATGCCGAAGCCCTGGCCGTAGGTACCGATGGCATCGCCCGCCATCACTTCCACGCCCACGTACACGAACAGGCAGAGCACGCCGAGCCACAGGTGCGGGAAGCTGAAGATGCCGCCCTTGGCGTGGCCGATCGCGCGTTCGGAGTTATCGGTGGTGGCACGGATCTCCGGCAGCGAGGAGCGCACCACCCAGATTGCGAGCACCACGAGCAGGCCGGCCATGGCGAGGTACGGCATGTGCACCTTCGCGGCGAACGCGTTGAGCAGCGCTTCCTTCTCTTCCGGCGAGCCCGCGGCGGCGATCTGCTTGTCGAAGCCGCCGATGTTGCTCATGACCACCCAGCCGAACACGAACGGGGCTAGCGCGCCGGCGACCTTGTTGCAGATGCCCATGAAGGCGATGCGTTGCGCGGCGCTATCGATCGGGCCGAGCACCGAGATATACGGGTTGGACGCGGTCTGCAGCAGCGAAAGCCCGGCGCCGATGATGAACAGGCCGGTCAGTGCGCCCGGATAAACGCGCATGGTGACGAACTGGCCGAACGTGGCCGCACCGATCGCCATGACGAACAGGCCCAGGCCCATGCCCTTCTTCATGCCGGTCTTCTTGAGGATGAAAGAGGCCGGCAGCGCGAGGAAAAAGTACGACAGATAGAACGCGCCAGGGACCAGGAACGCGCCGACGTCGTCCAGGTTAAAGGCCAGCTTCACGAAGGTGATCAGCGGGCCGTTGAGCCAGGTGACGAAGCCGAAGATGAAAAACAGGATGCCGATGATGATCATCGGTCCGACGCTCGAATGGCGCGTCTCGCCGACGGCGGCCGTGGTGGACGACATTGGGTGGCTCCCCTGACAGGTGTTTTGATACCGGCATCCGGTGGCGGCACGCGCCGGATCCGTCGTGGATTTGTCCTTTAATGACTCGTGCGCGCAACGTTGTCAATGCGCAGCGGCGGCAGGCACGGGCCACCGGCGTGAAAGTCTGACTTTCGATGTCGCGTCGCCGCAAGCGCCTGATCACAGGGCGCAAACCGCGCCGTAAGGCCATGCGGGGCAAGGTCCGCGGGGAATCGCCGATCGATCGTAAACGTTTCCTGTTGCGACGCACGATGGAATGTTCCCTGTCCTAGCCATTTGTCCTGTTGACAACGTTGTCATACGGCTCACAGACTGCGCCGGAACAAGGGCGTCACGGAAACTTAATGTGACGGCGTCTCAGGGACACAAGGGGCAAGGCGTGGTCGAACAGGCGAACAAGCGGGAAGCCGTGCGCACGACACGGGCGGAGGCGTTCATCGCCGCCGACGTGGGCGGCACGCATGCCCGTATCGGCCTGGTCCGTCCCGAGCTGGCCGGTGGCACCTTCGAGGTGCTGCGCTACGAGCGTTACGCCTGCGCCGACTGGCCGAGCCTGACCGCCGTGCTCAAGGATTTCGTCGGCCACCTCGAAGGCCAGTTCGCCGTGCAGCATTGCGCGGTGGCCAGCGCCGGCTACGTGCTGGGCGACGCGATCGTCAACGAAAACCTCCCGTGGCCCGTCTCCATCGGCGATATCCGCGAAAGCCTGCACCTGGCCGGCCTTGGCGTCGTCAACGATTTCGAAGCGGTCGCCTACGCCTGCCAGTTCCTGCGTGAGCACGAGACCACCGCCATCATCGAGACCGCCGCGGCGCCCGCAGCCGGCCCGATCCTGGTAATGGGCCCGGGCACCGGCCTCGGTTCGGCGGTACTGCTGCCGGGCAAGCCGCACGCCACCGTGCTGCCGACCGAAGCGGGCCAGATCTCGCTGGCTCCCGGCACGCCGCGTGAAGCCGCCATCCTCGCCGAGCTCGCGAAGAGCCGCGATTACGTTTCCTACGAGACCGCCCTTTCGGGCCCCGGTCTCCTGAACCTCTATCAAGCCATTTCGACGCTGCGCGGGACACCCGCGACGCTCGCCGAGCCGTCCGCCGTCACCACTGCCGCCCTCGCCGGGAACGATCCCGCCGCGGTCGAGGCACTGGATGTCTTCTGCGGCCTGCTCGGCAGCTTCGTGGGCGATCTCGCCCTGCTTTACGGCGCCCGCGGGGGCGTGTACCTGGCCGGCGGGATCCTGCCCCAGGTGCGCGATTACCTCGCCGCCAGCAGCTTCGCAGACAGGTTTTTCAACAAGGGCGTCATGCGCGCCTTTCTCCAGCAAGTGCCGGTACGTCTGATGGACCACGGACAGTTGGGTGTGATCGGTGCCGCCGGTCTCTACCTGCACGGTTCGACTGCTCATTGAAGAGCGGGAAAGGAACGCAGGCTCAGTAAAAAACCGGGCCGAAAGGCCCTTCGATAGCAACGAAAGCGCGGCGCGGTCGCGAAACCCGCCGTTGCTACATCCTCTGAGGGGAGGACACCATGTCGCATCGTAGGAACCTGCTCACGGCGAGCATTATCGCCGGACTCTGCTGTATCACCGGAACCGTCGCCGCGCAGGATGCGTCGACCCAGGAACCGGCACGCACGCAGACCGCCCAGCAGAAGGCTGACGCCGCCAAGGCGGCCCAGCTCGAGGGCATCACCGTCACCGGCATCCGCGCCAGTCTCGAGAAGTCGCTCGATACCAAGCGCAACGCCGATGCCATCGTCGAAGCCGTCACGGCCGAAGACATCGGCAAGTTCCCGAACACCAACGTCGCCGAAGCGATGACCCAGGTGCCGGGCGTCACGATCGACCGCCAGTTCGGCCAGGGCGACCGCGTGTCCATCGACGGCACCGATCCCAGCCTCAACCTGACGTTCCTCAACGGCCAGCCGGTGTCGCAGACGCCGTGGCAGTACGGCGCGCAGCCGAACCGTGGCTTCGACTTCACCATGCTGGCCCCGGAAATCGTCGGCCGCCTGGAAGTCTACAAGTCGCCGGAAGCCCGCCTGACCGAAGGCAGCCTCGGCGGTACGGTGCTCCTGCACACGCTGAAGCCGCTCGACCTGCCGGCTAACACCATCCGTGGCTCGTTTGGCCTGAACTACAACGACCAGGGCACCGCGGGCACGCGTCCGACCGGCTCGGCGCTGTACAGCTGGAAGAACGCCTCCAGCACCTTCGGCATGATCGCCTCGCTGCAGCACTACGAGGAAAAGATCGACCGCCAGGGCTTCGAGATCTTCAGCTACAGCCCGGTCTCGAAGTGGGCCTCCAGCCCGGCCGTGGCCGCCGGCATCGCCAACGGTTCGCTCGATCCGAACGCGAAGGTGCCCGATGAAGTGAACTCGGCGTGGTTCCAGCAGAAGCGCAAGCGCGATACCGCGACGCTTGGCTTCCAGGTCCGCCCGACGGACAACTGGGATGTCGAGTTCAACAACCTGTTCGTCCGCGAGAACTTCGATAACTGGAACCAGTCGCTGTACCCGTTCACCGGCGCGACGCCGGGTAACGTCACCAGCTTCAACCAGGGCCCGAACGGCGTGGTCACCGGCGGCCATGTCTGCGGCAATGACGATCCGACCTGCCCGGCCATCGCGCAGGGCACGTTCGACAGCAACATCCGCAAGTCGGTGGTGCGTACCGTCGCCCATGACCTGAAGTCGACCTTCCACGGTGACGGCTGGCAGCTTGCCGGCGCCGCCGGTTACAGCAAGGCGATCAACAACAACATCTCCCAGGCGGTGATGGAGCCGGTGTACGCCGGTGGTTACACCTGGGATATCAACAAGGGCTTCAACTTCGACAGCCCGGCCGCCGCGCGCGATCCGGCCAACTGGCACATGGGTGACGTGGACGGCCTCGGCGGCTGGCCCGGCAACTACGGCTCGTACTCGGCGCACGCGCGTGATTCGTACGCCCAGCTCGACTTCTCGAAGTTCTTCGACTCGTTCATCAACGAGATCGCCGTCGGTTACCGCTGGAACCGCCACGAAGAAGGCATGAACGCGCACGTGTATGGCGGCAATGCGCCGACCAACCTTGCCGACCTTGGCTTCGGTGGTTACACCGATACGCTCGGCGCGCTGGATGGCCTGGATGGTTCGGCCAACCACGTCATGCCGGACAAGGAAGCGCAGTACAACTGGGTGCGCAACACCAACGGTGGCAACGAAGACCCGGGTACGTACCTCAACGGCACGTACAAGCTCGTCGAGAAGACCAACGCGGCCTACCTGCAGGCGAACTTCGCCGGCGGCGGCTTCCACGGCAACATCGGCGTGCGTTACGTCGATACCAAGACCGACGGCACCGGCTTCAACTACAGCGGCGCCCCGGTCCTGCCGGCTCCGGCTGGTTCGTGGCAGACCTCGTCGCGCACCACGAAGAACTGGCTGCCCAGCCTGAACGTCGCGTATGACCTGACCGATGACGTCGTGCTGCGCGCCGCCGCGGCCAAGGTCATCGCGCGTCCGCCGTACAACATGCAGGTGAACAACCTGTTCCTCAACGACTCGGTGCTGACCGGCTCGGGTGGCAACCCGAACCTGAAGGACTACAGCTCGAAGAATTACTCGGTTTCGGCTGAGTGGTACTTCGCCCCGCAGTCGTACCTCGCGGTGTCGGGCTTCCTGAAGCAGATCGACAACTACGTGGTCGTCGATTCCGCGCCGGAGAACCTCTACAACTCCGGCATCGTGAACGACCAGACGACGTTCGCACGCCAGGTGGCGCAGGGTCTCTGCACGCCGGATGGCTTCTGCGCGTACTCGATCAGCCGCCCGCGTAACACGGGTTCGGGCAAGGTCCGTGGCGGCACGATCAGCTACCAGCAGGCTTTCTGGGATACCGGCCTCGGCGTCACCGCCAGCTACACGTATGCCAAGGGCACGCTCGATGCGGGTGGCTCGCTGCCGTACAACTCGCAGAACTCGTACTCGGTCAGCCCGTACTACGAAATGGGCCCGTTCAGCGCCCGCGTCACGTACAACTGGCGCAGCAAGTACCTCGCCGGCGGCTACATCGCCGGTGCGCCGCCGGCCACCACGGCCGACTACGGCGACCTGGGTGCCACGCTGGGCTGGAAGCTCAACAAGAACGTCTCGTTCACCCTCGCGGGCATGAACCTGACGAACGAGAAGTACAAGCAGTACCTGACCGTCACCTCGCTGCCGGTCGCGAAGTACACCACCGGCCGCCGTTACATGGCTTCGGTGCATTTCGACCTCTAAGCGTTTGCGTCATGGCTTGGCGGCCACGGATGGCCGCACATAACCCTCGAAGCTTCATTCCCCACGGGCCCGTCGATCAACTTGCCGGGCCCGCTTTTTTTGCCGGGTCATTACGGACACAATCGACCCCTCGCGTTAAACCCGATGGAGTCCTCGATGCGCCGTATCCTCCTCCTCGCCATGGCCACGGGCCTTGCCGCCTGTGCCAGCCAGCCGAGGCAGAACACCGCCCCCGTCGATACGACGCCGCTCTCGCTGATACCGATGCCCGCCCAGCTGGCCCGTGTGCCGGGCCTCTTCCGCATCGATGCCTCCACGAAGATCGCCACCGCCGCCGGGGATACCCAGGCGAAGAAGGTGGCCGGGCAGCTGCAGGGCTGGCTGCGCCAGGCGCGCGGCGTCACCCTGCCGATCGTCGAGGGCAAGCCGGGCTCGGGCACCATCTGGCTGCACACCGAGGCTTCGGTGAAGGGCATCGAGGCGTACACGCTGGATGTGGACGACAAGGGCGTGCGCATCGCCGCCAACGATGAAACCGGCCTGTTCTATGGCGCGGTGACCCTGTGGCAGCTCGTCACCGACCCGGCCGCGCAGAACGGCGTGCCCGGCGTGCATATCGTGGACAAGCCGCGCTTCGAATGGCGCGGCCTCATGCTCGACTCCAGCCGCCACTTCCAGTCGGTGAGCGAGATCGAACACCTGCTCGACCAGATGGCGATGCACAAGCTCAACACCTTCCACTGGCACCTCACCGATGACCAGGGCTGGCGCCTGCAGATCGACAAGTACCCGAATCTCACCGAAGTGGCCTCGTGCCGCAAGCCGGTGGGTCCGGATATCGCCCTGACCGGCGGCGCGGACAAACCCTACTGCGGCTTCTACACCAAGGAAGAGGCGAAGCAGATCGTGGCCTACGCCGCGGAGCGCCACATCACTGTGGTGCCGGAGATTGAAATGCCGGGCCACGCCCAGGCTGCGGTCGCCGCCTATCCGCAGTTCGGGGCGGGCAAGAAGCACACCGTCTCGGGCGACTGGGGCGTCAACACCGCGCTGTTCAACGTCGACGATGGCACCTTTACCTTCCTCGAGGATGTGCTCGACGAAGTGATGGAGGTATTCCCGTCCACGTACATCCACGTGGGTGGCGACGAGGCGGCCAAGGACGAGTGGGAGCACTCGCCCAAGGTGCAGGCGAAGATGAAGTCGCTGGGCATCGACGATGAAGAGAAGATGCAGGGCTGGTTCGTTGCGCGCATCGGCGACTACCTGGAACAGCACCACCGCCGCCTGATCGGCTGGGATGAGATCCTCGATGGCAAGGTGCCGGCCAGCGCCACCGTCATGTCGTGGCGTGGGACAAAGGGCGCGATCAAGGCCGCCAACGCCGGCCATGACGTGGTGATGGCTCCCTCGCCGAACCTGTACATGGATTACCTGCAGTCCACCCTGCCGGACGAGCCGGCCGGGCGGCCGATCATCCAGTCGCTCGAGAGCGTCTACACGTTCGAACCGGTGCCGCCGGGTATCCCGGCCGACAAGGCCAGCCACGTGCTCGGCGAGCAGCTCACCCTGTTCACGGAGTACCAGCCGAACTGGCAGCGCGTGCAGCATGCGCTGTTCCCGCGCGTCGCCGCGGTCGCGGAGCGCACGTGGAGCCCGATCCCGGACTGGAACGGCTTCCTCACCCGCCTGCCCGCGCAGTTCTCGCGCTACCGCGCCGCCGGCATCATGCCGGCCGACAGCGCGTTCGCCGTGGCGATCGATGCGCAGGCCGCCGGCAGCGACAAGGCCACCGTTACCCTCGCCAGCCAGACCGGCTTCGGCAAGATCCGTTACTCCACCGACGGCACGCCGCCGACCGCGCAGTCGCCGGAATACACCGCGCCGTTCGAGGTGACGCTGCCGACGACGGTGCAGGCGATCACCTTCGTCAACGGGTTTGGCGTATCGGGCCCGCGTGCGTCCACCATTGATGCGAAGTCACTGCTGCGCCGTAGCAGCGACCAGCTCGCCACCTGCAACGACAGGCTGCCCATCCGCATCGAATCGCCCGTGCTCGTCGATGGCGTCCGCCCGGTCTACAAGGTGGACATCATGGATACGTGCTGGATGTGGAAGGGCGTGAAGCTGGACGGCCGCTATGGCGTCGCGATCAGCGTGAACCGCCTCCCGTACAACTACGCGCTGTGGAAGGACGCCGCGAACGTCGTCTCACGCAAGGCGAAGTCGCGCGATGGCGAGATCGAGATCCACCAGGACACCTGCGACGGCCCGAAGCTGACCACGATCCCGCTGGCGAAGGCCAAGGGTGGTCCGGCCACCATCGACGGCATCCTGCCGAAGCGCGAAGGCACGCATGACCTGTGCATCGTGATCACCGGCAAGCCGGGGCCGGCGACGATGTGGGCTATCGGGGACGTGCAGCTCCGCTAACGCACCACCGTAGGAGCCCACCCTGTGGGCGACATCTTTTGCGATGACGCCACAGGCCCTGTGGCTCTTCCGCGAACGGCGTCGCCCACAGGGTGGGCTCCTACGCGATCGGTTACGCCGGAACGCGCATATCGGCACGCCGCTGCAGCGCGCTGCGCGCCTCGCGCTCTTCCTCCGGCGAGACCTCGCCGATGACCACGAACTTCCCCGCCACCATCGCCGCCAGCGGCAGGCCGTCGCGGATGGCGATGCGGTTGCCGATGTTCGCCGGCACCTTCGTCCCGGCGACGATCCCGCCGACCAGGTTCAACGGATCGGTCGCGGCGATGCATACGATCTCGCCATCGTGTTCGCGGTGGCGGATCTGGCGCAGCGCCGGCAACGCCTCGGGCAAGGCGAACTGCTCACCGACCAGCCCGTCGACGAAGCGCCCGCCGCGGATTTCGCCGCGTGCCTCCAGCCGGTGATAGACCCGGCGCAGATCGCGCCATGCAGGCAGCCACGCAGCTTCGCGTTCCAGGATGCGCCAGCTCACGACGCCGTAGCGCCGCAGCAGGGTGCGCGCGATGTGTTCCATCCCGTCGGCGTCATTGCGTTCCTCGCGCGAACGGCGCGCCAGCGACCAGCGGCCCGCATCCTCGATGCCGCTGAGCATGCTTCGCCGCGTGCGCCGTGCCCGGCCGCTGTTCCGCTTGGACGAAGGCAGGAGCAAGGCCCGCAGGCCGGCGAAGCTGTCCGCGGTAACGCGGCCGGCTGCCACCAGTTCGCCCAGCGCATCCTCGAGCTCCGTGCGCAGCAGGCGGGTGATCGAGGCCAGTTCGTCGAAGAACAACGCGCCCTCATCGCGCAGGGCTTCCTCCACGGCTTCCGCGCGCGACGAGAGTTTCAGTTCATCCGATGCCGCGGGCGCGGCGGCCGACCACACCGGCAACTGGCGGCGCGGCAGCAGCACGATCGGCGTGGCCCGCACCGGGCCGCCGGTTCCCGTACCAAGGCGCAGGCGGCTCCAGACCGTGCGACCGGCACGGCACAGGTCATCCAGCCAGCCGATGCTGTAATCGCTCACGCGCGAGGGCAGCAGTTCCGATTCCCATGCGCCGGCCGCCGCCTCATAGCCCTCGAGCTGGCCGATGACGCCCGCCAGCGCGTCGGGTCCCGACACCTGCGTTGCCCGGGTTACGTGTTGCCAGTCGAGCAGGAAGCGCAGGAAGTCGCGCGGTGCCACCGGTTCGATCTCGCGGCGCAGGCGGCCGATGGTGTAACGGTGGATGCGCGCCAGCAGGTGGCGCTCACACCATTCGGTTTCGGTGGCGCCCGGCGAGAATGGGCCGCGCATGACATAGCCTTCGCTCTCCAGCGCAGCGAGCGCCAGCGCGATATCCATCGGATCCACGCCGAGGCCAGGCGCAAGGCTGCGCTCCTCGACCACGCCGAGGCCACCGAGGCGGCCGCGCACGATATCGACCAGTGCGGCTTCGCGCATCCAGGCCTGTGCGGCGTACTCCACAGGCGCGGCGATCGCGGGTTGCATCGTCGCGTCGGCGTGGACTGCCTGCCACGCAGGCAGCCGCTCGGCCGCTACCCATATCGACATGCCGCCTGCGGAGAGCAGCGTCGCGCGCGCATCATTCGCGAGCGCCTGCAGCAGCTGCGCCCACCCGTTGTCGCGCACTTCGTCCAGCGTGACCCCGCCGAGCAGCATCAGCGCCTCGTGCATTTCATCGGCACTGCGCGCTTCAGGCCAGGCTTCCTCGCGCACGGACACGATCGCATCCAGGTCCAGCCGGCCGAGGTCGTCGGCACTCTCGGCCTCGTTCCAGCGACGCGACTGCACGGCCTGCGTGCGGCGCTCCTCCAGTGGTGCATCGTCGAGGAACGCATAAGGCGCGGCGCTCAGTACCTCCGCCGCCAGCGGCGACGGCGTGGCGAGATCCCGCGCCACGACGCGGATACTGCCGCCCTCCATGCCACGCAGCACCGCGAGCCAGCCTTCGGTATCCATCGCTTCGTGCAGGCAGTCGTCGAGCGTCTGGTTCACCAGCGGATGATCCGGCACCTCGCGCTCGCCCACGATGTTTTCCTGGCAGGCGACCTGGTCGGGGAACACGGTGGCGAGCAGGTCCTCGCTCTTCATGCGCTGCAGCTGCGGTGCGACCTTCTTGCCACCCGTAAAGCGCGGCAGGGCCAGCGCGGTCGTGGCGTTCCAGCGCCAGCGCACGCCGAACAGCGGCGCATCGAGCAGGGCCTGCACGAGCACGTGCTCGGCACTCGCGGAATGCAGGTAACGCGAGACCTCTTCCAGCGGGAAGCTGTGGCTGGTGGAGAGCGAAAGGATGATCGCGTCTTCGGTGGCCGCGGCCTGCAGTTCGAAGTTGAACTTGCGGCAGAAGCGCTTGCGCAGCGCCAGGCCCCACGCCTTGTTGATCCGGCTCCCGAACGGCGTGTGGATGATCAGCTGGGTGCCGCCGGATTCATCGAAGAAGCGCTCCATGACCAGCGTATCGCGCGTCGGCAATGCACCGAGTGCCGCACGGGCGCGAAACAGGTAATCGACGATCTGCTCGGCGGAGGGCTTCGCCATGCCCAGCTCCGCCATGAGCCAGGCCAGGCCGGCTTCACGGCCGCCCAGGTCGAACTGCTCCGCGATGTCGGTGCGCAACCGCGCCACGCCGATCGAAAGCTCATCGGTGCGCCCCGGTGCCTCGCCCAGCCAGAACGGGATGCTCGGCGGCGCGCCCTGCGCGTCTTCCACGCGCAGGCGGCCCATTTCGACACGCAGGATCCGGTAGGAGCGGTTGCCGAGCTGGAACACGTCACCGGCGAGGCTTTCGATCGCGAAGTCCTCGTTCACCGTACCCACGACGGTGGACTGCGGCTCAAGCAGCACGTTGTAATCGCCGGTCTCGGGAATGGTGCCGCCCGAAGTGACCGCGGTGAGCCGCGCGCCACGCCGCTCGCGCAGGCGCTTGTTCACCGCATCGCGGTGGATGTACGAGCCGCGCGGCCCCACGCGCGTGCTGAAGCCATCAGCCAGCATGCGGACGACTTCATCGAAGGTCTCGCGCTTGAGCTCGCGGAATGGATAGGCGCGACGGATCAGGTCGAACAGCGCATCCTCATCCCACTCCTGGCAGGCCACTTCGGCGACGATCTGCTGGGCCAGCACGTCGAGCGGCTGGTGCGGCATGATCAGCGCATCGAGTTCGCCACGGCGCACGCAATCGAGCAGCGCCGCGCATTCGACGAGGTCGTCGCGCGAGGTCGGGAACAGCCGCGCCTTCGGTGTCCCGCCCACGGCGTGGCCGGCGCGACCGGCGCGCTGCAGGAACGCGGCGATCGAGCGCGGCGATGCGATCTGGCACACCAGGTCCACGTCACCGATATCGATGCCGAGCTCGAGCGATGCGGTGGCGACCAGCGCGCGCAACGAGCCCGCCTTCAGGCGCTGCTCGGCGTCGAGGCGCTGTTCGCGCGAAAGGCTGCCATGGTGCGCGGTGACCGCGTCGGTGCCCAGGCGCTCGGAGAGGTGGCGTGAAACGCGCTCGGCCATGCGCCGCGTGTTCACGAACACCAGCGTCGTGCGGTGCTGCTCGATCAGGTTGCCGAGCCGGTTGTAGACCAGCTCCCACATGTCGTTCGACATCACCGCCTCGAGCGGCACCGGCGGCACCTCCAGCGCGAGGTCGCGCTTCCGGGCGTGGCCGATATCGACGATGGCGCAGTCGTCATCGCCGGTGAGGAACGCCGCCACCTTCTCGATCGGCTTCTGCGTGGCCGACAGGCCGATGCGTACGAGCCGGCGCTGCGCGAGTGCCTCCAGCCGCTCCAGCGAAACCGCCATGTGGCTGCCGCGCTTGCTGGCGGCCACGGCATGGATCTCATCCACGATGACCTCGCGGATGTTGCGCAGCATGGCCCGGCCCGACTCGGAGCCGAGCAGCACGTAGAGCGATTCCGGCGTGGTGACCAGGATGTGCGGCGGGCGCTTGCGCATGCGCTCGCGATCCGCCGACGGGGTATCACCCGTGCGCACCGCCGTGCGGATCTCGACATCCGGCAGGCCCTGCTTGCGCAGCTCCTCGCGGATGCCGGCCAGCGGCGCCTCCAGGTTGATGCGGATGTCGTTCGACAGCGCCTTCAGCGGCGAGACGTAGAGGATCGTGGTGCGGTCGCGCAGGCCGCCTTCCTCCACGCCCTCGCGTACCAGCATGTCGATGGCCGAGAGGAAAGCGGTGAGTGTCTTGCCCGAGCCGGTCGGCGCGGCGACCAGCGTGTGCCGGCCCGAACGGATCGCCGGCCACGCCGCGACCTGCGCCTCCGTGGGCGCGGGGAAGGTGGCTTCGAACCAGGCGGAAACGGCGGGATGGAAAGCGCTGAGTGGCATTGACGTTTGTGAATTCATTCAATGACATAGATGGGGGCGAAAGCCGCCATCGACAAGCCTCGAGGGTACACCCGCGGCGTCTCGCGGGTTGCGATGTAAGCGTTACTGGACCATCGTGAGGCGTTTGTTCAATCCTGGATGCCTCATCATGGTCGATACCGTCCGCCGCACCGCCTTCGCCCTCGCCATCACCGCCGGGCTCGCCGGCACCGCCAGCGCCGCCACGCCCCCGGCCCACCCCTGGATGGATCGCTCGCTTTCCGCGGACAAGCGCGCCGAGCTGCTGGTGGCGGCCATGACGGACGATGAGAAATTCCGCCTCATCCGCACCGACTTCGGCATGAAGAGCGACAAGCACCCGCAGCCGGAAGGCGCCCTGGGTAACGCGGGCTTCATTCCCGCCATGCCGCGCCTGGGCCTCCCGGCCATCCAGGAGACGGATGCCGGTCTCGGCGTCACCAAGCCCGGTGTCGATAACAAGGGCGCGATCTCACTGCCGGCCAGCCTCGCCGCCGCCGCCAGCTTCGATCCCGCCGTGGCCCACGCCGGCGGCCGTATGATCGGTGGCGAAGCACGCGCCATGGGTTACAACGTGCTGCTCTCCGGCGGCACCAACCTGCTGCGCGACCCGCGCAACGGCCGTAACTTCGAGTACGTGGGCGAGGACCCGGTGCTCGCCGGCACCATCGTTGGCGCCACGATCAAGGGCGTGCAGGAACGCCAGGTGGTCGCGACCATCAAGCACTTCGCGGCCAACGACGTGGAATCGGGCCGCAACACGATCAGCTCGCAGATCGACCCGGTCGCGCTGCGCGAGTCGGACCTGCTGGCCTTCGAGATCGGCATCGCCCATGGCGACCCGGGCTCGGTCATGTCGGCCTATAACAAGGTCAATGGCACCTACGCGGGTGAGCACGACTGGCTGCTCAACCAGGTGCTGAAGAAGGAATGGGGCTTCAAGGGCTGGGTGATGTCTGACTGGGGCGGTGCGCACAGCGGCGCCAAGGCCGCGAACGCGGGCCTGGATCAGGAATCGGCAGGCGAAGTGTTCGATGCGGAAGTCTTCTTCGACAAGCCGCTGCGCGAGGCCGTCGCGAAGGGTGAGGTCAGCAAGGCCCGCCTGGACGACATGGCAAAGCGGATCCTGCGCAGCTTCTTTGTGCACGGCGTGCTGGATAACCCGGTGCCGGTGAAGGCCACGACAGTGCCTTACGAGGCCGACCGCATGGTCGCGCGCAGCGCCCTGGAAGCGGGCGCCGTGCTCCTGCGCAACGAGGGCTCGCTGTTGCCGCTGGCGAAGGGCAAGTCGGTCGCCGTCATCGGTGGCCATGCCGACAAGGGCGTCATGGCCGGTGGTGGTTCGTCGGCGGTCACCGACGACAACGGCAACCCGCTGCAGGGCGCCGAGCCCACGTCGTGGCCCGGCCCGCACGTGTTCCATCCATCGGCGCCGCTCACCTTCATCGGCAAGCGCGCGAGCAAGGTCACGTTTGATGCGGGCACCGACCCGGTGGCCGCCGCGAAAGCTGCGGCGGGCGCGGATGTCGCCGTGGTGTTCGTCACCAAGTGGGCGGCCGAGTCGTTCGATGCGCCGGATCTTTCGCTGCCGGATAACCAGGACGCCGTGGTCGCTGCCGTGGCCAAGGCCAACCCGCACACCGTCGTGGTGCTCGAGACCAATGGCGCGGTGGCGATGCCCTGGCTTGACCAGGTCGGCGCCGTGATGCAGGCGTGGTACCCGGGCTCGGGCGGTGGCGATGCGATTACCCGCCTGCTCTACGGCGATGTCGCGCCGAGCGGCCGCCTGCCGCTGTCGTGGCCGAAGGATGATTCGCAGCTGGTCCGCGCCACGATCCAGGGCGCCGGCCTGAACAGCAAGGAGAAGCCGGCCGACACCATCGACTACAACATCGAAGGCGCGGAAGTCGGTTACCGCTGGTTCGAGAAGACGAAGCGCCAGCCGCTGTTCGCCTTCGGCTACGGCCTCACCTACACCTCGTTCGACTACAGCGGTTTCGAAGTCGGCAAGGACAAGCAGGGCCGCGCCGTCGCCCACGTGACGGTGAAGAACACAGGCAAGACCGCCGGTGCCGATGTGCCCCAGGTCTACGCCACGGGCCCGTCGGGCGGTACGCGCCGCCTTGCCGGCTGGACCAAGGTGGTGCTGAAGCCCGGCGACAGCCGCCGCGTCGATATCCCGCTGGAACCGCTGGCGCTCGCCCGCTGGGATGATGCCGGCGAGCGCTGGCACATCGCCGCGGGCACCTACCAGCTGAAGCTCGGCCGCTCCGCGGAAGACTTCGCCGGCGACGCAAAGCTCGACCTGCCCGAAAGCTTCCCGGTAGTAAAAGCCCCGTAGTAGAGATGTAGGAGCCCACCTTGTGGGCGACGCCTTTCGCGAACGAGCTACAGGCCCTGTGGCGCTTCGCGAAAGGCGTCGCCCACAGGGTGGGCTCCTACGGTTCTTCGCATCCACGCGACATCGGCGCTTGTCACAATGCGCCGCATGAACCTGCGCCCTGCCCTCGCCGCCTTCCTGCTCCTCACGCCGACGATCGCCCTGGCCGATCCGCCCGACTTCGACCGCCCCGGCGCGGGCTTCGCGACCAGCGTCCTGCCAGCGGGCACGGTCGCACTCGAGCAGGGCCTGCCCAGCTACGAACGCCAGCGCGCGGACGGCTTCCTCGACCGCACCTACACCGCCGATTCCGTCCTGCGCATCGGTACCGGCGGCGCGATCGAATTCCAGCTCGGCGGCTCGGCCTGGAATCGCCTCGAGGAACGTGGGCAGGGCTCACGCCGCCACGCAACGGGCCACGGCGATACCAGCGTCGCGATGAAATACGCGCCCTCCGGCTCCGATGCGGACGGCGCATTCACCTGGGCCGCACTCGGCGAAGTCACCTTCGCCAACGGCGACGAAGATTTCGGTAACGGCGCGAAACAGTACAGCCTGGGCACCACCATGCAGTGGAAGCCGAGCGATACGCAGCAGAACACCCTGTACGCGAACGTCGATCGCCTGAAGGGCCGTAACACGTGGACACTGGCGCCCACCTTCGGCCGCAAGATCGGTGAGAACTGGATGGCCTACGTCGAAGCCGACGCCATCCACGATGCGGACGACGGCAACGAACTCCAGGCCGGCGGCGGCGTCGCCTACGACATCGGCGACCACCTGCAGCTCGACGCATATGCCCTGCACCGCATAGCCGGCCACGGGCCATCGGTCATCGCAGGCCTGGGCGTCTCCGTATTCTTCGGCCACGCCCAGTAGCGACTAGCGGTTACCCCTGCGCATCGCGCGAAACAGCAGCACGGTCAAAGCGAGGCCTATAGCCAGGCCGATACCGGCGCCATAGATCGAGCCCGCCTTCTCGCCGACAAGCCAGCCAATCCCGCACCCGAGCAGCATGAAAATCGGAAGAGGAAGACAGCCCATATCCTGACCCTGTTTGACGGAATAGCCTTGCAGACGATGCCCAGGCCGGTACCTATCGTGGAGGGCCGCCCGCGTTTGCCGGGTGAATTCGAAAGGCAGATCAAGGATGAACGTCCCGAAATTCCGTTGGCGGGATACCTCGCAATGGGAGCGGTGGGCGCCACGCAGCATCGGGGGTACCACGTACACGTTCGATCATCTGCTTGCCTTCGACATGACAGTTGAGCGGCCGGCGCGAGGTGATCTTCCATCCTTGCTGGTCCACGTCCGCGTCGTCTTCGACTGCCACGTGGTGACCGAAAGTGTTGGAAAAGGCCTGCCGGCCGGTCCGCCGTGGGATAGCGCGGTATGGATCGACTCGGGTGGCCGCGAACGGCGTTTCAACCAGTCGCGCTACCTTCGTTCGCTTGGCCTTCCGCTATTGATCAGAGGGCTTACGAACGGGCAGTCGAGATGCTATGTCGCGAGCGCCCACAATTACATGGTCTGCGAGCGGATCGATGTGCAGGGGAGGTCGGAGTACTACCAGGTCTATTTCGACCTGTACCGGCCGACGAACGAGCCGCGCCTCGTCATGTACGTCCAGAGCGCTTACGTAAAAGATCATCCGCTTGCGGCGAGCCGTAAACACGCAAAGCCGTTCGCGACATTGTGCGCGGAAAAGGTCGGAGCTGTGCCCAGGAAAGGACTGGCCAACAAAAAGGCCCCATGAGGGGCCCTTTTGCAGAAACATAAAGCGGGTCCGATTCCTCTTACCCAGCGCTTGCTGGACCTGTCGTGACAGCTGGGCGGCTCCTCCCATCGGCTAGGGAGCCTCATGGTTGTCGATGTTACTGCAACACCATGGTGAATCAATGAGCGGTTTCCGATTCACCGTGTAAGACATGGCCCTCGCGCTCACGCGGAGGGCCATGGTGACCGTCCCTGGGTCTGGTGGCATTTGCCACCTACACGCGGCCCGGTCTGGCCGGCGCGGCGCTATCGCCGATGAAGGGGGGGATCGATCCTGGCGCTAGGGACGGACGGCATCCTGCCGTCGGATCGGTCATCGGCGACGCGCTAAGTCTTACCCACGGCA
>NZ_JBQCFT010000375.1:0-7268 GCF_051958795.1 Luteibacter sp.
GGGGCCGGGGCCGGAGCGGCCGGGGCATCGCCCGCGGCTTCGACCAGGGCGATCACGTCGTTGTCGTTGACCTCGTCACCGACCTTGACCTTGATTTCCTTGATCACGCCGGCGAACGGCGCCGGGACTTCCATGGTGGCCTTGTCGGACTCCAGCGTGACCAGGCTCTGGTCTTTTTCGACGGTGTCGCCGACCTTGACCATGATTTCGATGATGGGCACCGGCTTGCCACCGATATCGGGCACGCGGGCTTCTTTGACGTCGGCCATGGAACCTCCTCAAAAACAGCGATGAAGGGCGGACGAACCCTCCAACGGGGGAATGTCGGGCGCCGTGGTGCGGCGCAACCGGTCGATTGTAATCCCTCGGGAGGAGATTCCCACGATTCAAACGGTTGTTTGGGGCGATTTCTGTTGTGCGGGGCGGTAATGAGAGCCCAACGACGCCTGGTAGGAGCCCACCCTGTGGGCGACGCCGTTCGCGAAAACCCCGAAAGATGTCGCCCACAGGGTGGGCTCCTACGGTCGGTGGGGCGATCAGCTGGCCGGCTTGGGCTCTTCCGCCGGCAGCAGCCGGATATCCGTGCTCGACGACGGGATCGTGATCCCCGCCCCGCCGAACTCGTCCTTGATGTCCATCAGCAGCTTGGTCTGGGCGCCGTACATGTCGGCCACGGTGCACCAGCCGCGGATCACCAGGGTGACGTTCGAGGCGCCGAGGCTGTCGGTCCAGACGCCCGGGGCCGGGTCCTTCATGATCCGCGGGTCGGCGTCGAGCAGCCCGCGGATGATGTCCATGGCCTTGCCGATATCGTCGGTGTAGGCGATGCCCACCTTGATCTCGAACCGGCGGGTGCCGCGGCGGTTGAAGTTGATGATGGCGTCGCCGCCGACCTTGGCGTTGGGCACCACGGCCTCGCGGTTGTCCGGGGTGATGACGTAGGTGTGCATCAGGTTGATGCTCTCCACGGTGCCCTCGACCCCGCCGATCAGCACGTAATCGCCGATGCGGTAGGGGCGGAACAGGATCAGGAGCACGCCCCAGGCGAGGTTCGACAGCGAGCTGTTGAGCGCCAGGCCGATGGCCAGGCCGGCGGCGCCGAGCGCGGCGATGAACGAGGCCGTCGGGATCCCGGCCATGCCCATGACCTGGACGATGACGAAGGCGATCAGCAGGCCGTAGATGGCGTTGCGCAGGAAGCCGGCGAGGGTGTCGTCGACGCGGGCGCGCTCGAGGGCGCGCTTGCCGATATTGGCGACCCGGGCGGCGATCCAGAACCCGATGAGCAGCGCGACGAGCGCGATGCCGATGCGGATGCACCAGCCGATGATGACCAGCCGCGTGGCGTGGTCGATGCCGAGGTGATCGAGGAAGTCGAGCATGCGAGGCCTGCCTTTCCGAAGCGAAGAATCGCGGGGGAGGCTAGCAACGAAACCGTGAAGACCCGGTTTCAAACGCCCCCGCTGTGTAGGAGCCCACCCTGTGGGCGACATCTTTCGCGATGACGTAACAGTTCAAGTAGCTCTTTCGCGACCGGCGTCGCCCACAGGGTGGGCTCCTACGAGACGCACGGAGTCGCCCGTTGGATGGTACGCAGCGGCGGTGCGCCGGAGGCGCCAAGGCATGGCGGCGTAGCCGCAACCGCATAAAAGAGAGGGCCCCGCTGAGGGGGCCTTCTGCATCACTTCGGCGTGTTGGGCTCGGGCTTCGTGGCCTGGGCTGTCTGCGGCGGGGTGTCGATCTTCTTGCCGCCGTAGGGGAGCACTTCGGAGGCGACCTTCGCATCGCCCTTGATGAGCGCCACCTCGTCGCTGACGATGTGGGCGGCTTCATCCAGCGGGGTGTCCTTCGCCTTCTTCGCGTCGGCTTCCTGCTTCAGGTCGCTCTTGATGCTGCGCTCGTTGGCGTTGAGGCCATCATCACCGCTGTTCTGGTCATCGACATCCGCGTTGCCGTCGCCGCCGAAGATCGCCTTGCGACGGTTGCGGAAATCGGCCTGCGTGGCGTCGAACTGCTTGCGTTCGGCCTGGCGGGCGGCGAAGTTCAGCGAGATATCGGTCTTGTCGCGCAGCTGCTTGTACTGCGCCAGCTCGTCGAGCATCAGCTTCCACGCCGGCGAGGTCGCGACGCGTGCCTGGTGCTTCTGGTTGAGCGGACCGATGATCGGCTTGAGATCGGCGACCGGCTTGTAGTCGGCCGGATCAATGTGCCGCCACGGCAGCGCATTGTCATAGGTGGACTCGCCGAATTCCTTGGCATCGCCGTTCTGCGGGAACTGCACGTCCGGCGTGACGCCATGCAGCTGCGTGCTGTCGCCGTTGATGCGGATGAACTCGGCGATGGTCATCTTGAGCTCGCCGTACTTCGCATCTTCGCCGGTCTGCGCCTTGCCGAAGCGGTCGAGGTCGACCAGGTTCTGCACGGTGCCCTTGCCGAAGGTCGGCTCGCCGATGATCAGGCCACGGCCGTAATCCTGGATGGCGGCCGCGAAAATCTCGGACGCCGACGCGGAACCACGGTTGACCATGACGGCCATCGGGCCATCCCACGACATGCCCGGCTGGTCATCGCCCTGGGCTTCGACCTGGCCGCGCGCATCGCGCACCTGCACGACCGGGCCGGTATCGATGAACAGGCCGGTGAGTTCGGTGGCTTCGTTGAGCGACCCGCCGCCGTTGTTGCGCAGGTCCATGATGACGCCTTCGACCTTCTGCGCCTTCAGCTCGGTGAGCAGCTTGGACACATCGCGCGTGGCGCTCTTGAAGTTGGCATCGCCGTTACGGCGGGCGCCGAAATCCTGGTAGAAGGTCGGCAGTTCGATCACGCCGATCTTGCGCGTGACGTCGCCATCCTTCACGTCGATGACCTTCGACTTGGCGGCCTGCTCTTCCATCGTGACCTTCTTGCGCACAAGGGTGACGATGTCGTGCTTGCCATCCACGCCGGCATCGCCGGGCAGCACTTCGATGCGGACGGTGGTGTCCTTCTTGCCGCGGATGAGCTTGACCACGTCATCCTGGCGCCAGCCCACCACATCGACCATAGGGCCGGTTTCGCCCTGGCCGATGGCCACGATGCGGTCGCCCGGCTTGAGCTTGCCCGACTTCATGGCCGGGCCACCCGGGACGAGCTCGCGGATGGTCGTGTAATCGTCGCGCGCCTGCAGCACCGCGCCGATACCTTCCAGCGACAGGCGCATGGCGATATCGAACGCATCCGCCGCGCGGGGGCCGAGGTAATCGGTGTGCGGGTCGGTGGAGTTGGCGTAGGCGGTCATGAACGCCTGGGTGGCATCCTCGTCATCGAGCTGGCGGACGCGGCCGATGTAGGTCGCGTAGCGCTTGTCGAGCGTCTTGCGGATGTCGTCGTCGCTCTTGCCGGCCAGCTTCAGGCGCAGCCAGTCGTTCATGGTGCGCTTGCGCCACACCTCGTCGAGCTCGGCCTGGTTCTTCGGGACCGGGGCCTTCTTGCGATCGAAATTGAAGGTCTCGTTGCCGCTGAAATCGAAACCCTTCTTCAGCAGGCCGCGCGCGTAGTTCATGCGATCGACGGCGCGCGTGATGTACAGGTTGAACACCGAGAACGGGCCGCTGAGGTCCTGGTTCCAGATGGCATCGTCGAACTGCGTCTTCAGCGGTTCGAACTTCGCCATGTCTTCCTGGGTGAAGAAGACCTTCTCGCTATCGAGGTCGTCGAAGTAGGCCTTGAAGATCTTGGCCGACATGGCGTCGTCGAGCGGCTGCGCCTGGTAGTGGAAACGGGTGAGGAAGCGCGCGGAAAGCTGCGCGGCCTGCGTTTCCGCCGAGGTCGGCTTCAGCGGGAGGGTGGATTCCTTGCGCTGCGGCTCCGGCGAGGTCGCCGCCTCCGACGCATCCTTCGGTTGCGGCGCCGCGCTCTTCGCCGGCGGTGTCGCGCCAGGCTGCTGTGGGGCGGCATTCTGGGCGTACGCCCCTGTGGCGGTAAGGGCCAGCAGGAGGGCGAGCGACACGGGGCGAAGGGTCATGTAAAGCCTCGGAGTGCTTAAGCGTTTATTCGACGACGCCGGCGGCGTGGGCCATCAGGTCGGCATGGTAGGAGGATCGCACCAACGGGCCGGAAGCGACATGGCCGAAGCCCATCTCTTCACCGGCGACGCGGAGCGCCTCGTATTCTTCCGGCGTCCAGTAGCGGACCACCGGGTGGTGGTGCGCCGTCGGCTGCAGGTACTGGCCGATGGTGATCATGTCGACGTCATGGGCGCGTAGATCGCGCATGGTTTCGAGCACCTGCTCCATCGTCTCGCCCAGGCCCAGCATGATGCCGGACTTGGTCGGCACATCCGGATGCTGCGCCTTGAAGCGCTTGAGCAGGTCGAGCGACCACTGGTAATCGGCACCGGGGCGCACTTCGCGGTAGAGGTGCGGCACGGTTTCCAGGTTGTGGTTGAAGACATCCGGCGGGAAATCCTTCAGGACCTCCAGCGCGCGCTCCATGCGGCCCTTGCCGCGGAAATCGGGCGTCAGGATCTCGATCTTGATATCCGGGCTGGCGTGGCGCACCGCGCGGATGCAAGCGGCGAAGTGCTCGGCACCGCCGTCGCGCAGGTCATCGCGATCGACCGAGGTGATCACGACGTACTTCAGGCGCATGTCGCGGATGGTCTCGGCCAGGCGTGCCGGCTCGAGCGGATCCGGCGCCAGCGGGCGGCCATGGGCCACGTCGCAGAACGAGCAACGGCGGGTGCAGACCTCGCCGAGGATCATGAACGTGGCGGTGCCCTTGCTGAAGCACTCGTGGATGTTCGGGCAGGAGGCTTCCTCGCACACGGTGACCAGCGAGTTTTCACGCAGGCGCGCCTTGAGCTGCTGCACGGCGTTGCCCTGGGGCAGGCGCACGCGGATCCAGCTCGGCTTGCGCAGCGTAGGCGCATCCGTATCGAAAGCCGCGCGGTTCAGCGCGATCTTGTCGTTACCGAGCATCTTCTCGCCGGGCTTGTCGACGACGGCGATGGGGATGCTGCGGGCGGGGGATGTGGGGACGGTTTGGCTCATTTGGCTACGACCTCAGACCGCAACGCGGGCGGGGAGTTCGGGGATGACGGGTTCAGAGGGGACTTCGTGGAACCCGAACTGCTTGCAGAATTCCTGCACCAGGACGTCTTCCACGTCTGACAACCGCGACGGACCGCCCAAGTCTACCACCTGGGTGACCTCCAAACCCTTGTAACCGCAAGGATTGATGCGGTGGAAGGGCTCCAGGTCCATGTCTACGTTGAAGGCCAGGCCGTGGAAGCTGCAGCCGCGGCGGACGCGCAGCCCGAGGGCGGCGACCTTGGCGTCGGCGGTGTAGACGCCGGGGGCGCCTTCACGCCGGGCGGCGCCGATATTCCACTCGCCGAGGGTATCGATGATGGCCTGCTCGATCTTGCAGACCATCTCGCGGACGCCCACGCCGACCCGGCGCAGGTCCATCAACGGGTAGGCCACGATCTGGCCCGGGCCGTGGTAGGTCACCTGGCCGCCGCGATCGACGCGGACCACGGGAATATCGCCCGCGAACAGCACGTGCTCGTCCAGGCCCGCCTGCCCCAGCGTGAACACCGGGTCGTGCTCCAGCAGCCACAGCTCATCGGCGGTGTCTTCGGTGCGGTTATCCGTGAAGGCGCTCATGGCCTTCCAGGCGGTTTCGTAGGGCACGCGCCCCAGCCGGCGTACGTTGAGGGGGAGGGTCATGGTGCTTTCAGGGGGAGACGGGGATGTCGGGGTATCTGCGGGTTGGACGCCTACGATACAAGACATCCCGGCCCCACGCTGTCCGTAGGAGCCCACCCTGTGGGCGACATCTTTCGCGAGAGAGCCACAGGGCCTGTGGCGTTCGGGCGATAGGCGTCGCCCACAGGGTGGGCTCCTACGAGGTAGGCGCGGGCCTCAGAGGGTGAAGCGGATATCCGCGTCGGCGCGGAGGGCCTCGTGGGCCTCCATGTACTTCTCACGGGTCTGTGCGACGAAGCTGACCGCGACCGACTCGTAGTTGCCGGCGGGGGTGAGCTTGGAGGTCACGGTCTCGTGGAGCACTTCCAGGCCGATGTTGTGCAGGATCTGCGGGACGCGGGCCTTAAGGTCCACGCCCGCGTTGCCGATGGCGGTGATCTCGAACTGGCCGGGGAACTGGAAGCCCTTGCCCTCGGCCTTCGCCTGGGTGAAGTCGATCTCTTTCATCGGCGCTCTCCTTACTTCTTGGCGCTGTCGTCGCTATGGAACCACAGCATGATGGTGTCCCACAGGCGCGAGAAGAACCCGCCTTCCGGCGCATCGTTCAGGGCCACGAGCGGCACCGTGGTGACCGGCTGGCCATCGAGCGTGACGCGCAGCGTGCCCACCTGCTGGCCCTTCTTGAACGGGGCGATCAGGGTGTTCGGGATATCCAGGTCGGCCTTGAGCTTGTCGTAGTCGCCGCGCTTGACCGAGATCATGACGTTCTCGGTGGTGCCCAGCGGCAGGGTGTTCTCGGCGCCCTTCCACAGCTTGGGCGTGGCGAGGGCCTTGTTGGCGTCGTAAAGCTTGTGGCTTTCGTAGAAGCGGAAACCGTAGTTCAGCAGGGAGAGCGCGGCATCGGCGCGGCCCTTCTCGCTGCTCGCGCCCATCACGATCGCGATCATGCGGGCATCGCCCTGCTTCGCCGAGGCGGCAAGGCAGTAGCCGGCGGCGGCGGTGTGGCCGGTCTTGATGCCGTCGACGGTGTTATCGCGCCACAGCAGCAGGTTGCGGTTGTGCTGCTTGATGCCGTTCCACTCGAACTCCTTCACGGCCGAGATCGCGTAATCCTCGGGGAAATCGTGGATGAGCGCGCGCGACAGGATCGCGATGTCGTGGGCCGTGGTGAAGTGGTTGGCGACCGGGTAGCCCGATGCATTCTCGAAGTTCGAGTGCACCATGCCGATCTGCTTGGCATAGGCGTTCATCAGGTTGGCGAACGCCGGCTCGGAGCCCGCGGTGTGCTCGGCCAGCGCGATGGCGGCGTCGTTACCCGACTGGATGATCATGCCGTACAGCAGGTCCTTCAGCGGCACCTGGCTGTTGAGCTTCAGGAAGCTGGTGGAACCGTCGGTGCCCGCACCGCCGCCGCGCCACGCGTTCTCGCTGATGGTGACCGGATCGGTCATGTGGATCTTGCCGTTGCCGATCTCGGCGGACACGACGTAGTCGGTCATCACCTTGGTGATCGACGCCGGCTCCAGCTGCAGGTCGGGTTCCTTCGACGCGATGATCTGCCCGGTGTTGTAGTCCATC
>NZ_JBQCFT010000376.1:0-6923 GCF_051958795.1 Luteibacter sp.
CCGGTCGGCGATGGCCTCGGACATGTCCTCGACCTGCTCGAACAGATCCCGGAAAAGACTGCGAAGGAAGGTCGCCGCGGCGATGTGGCCATCCAGCGCCGTCGCCGTGATATGCTCGAGCCGGGGTCCCGCGTCGCGCAACACGGCGAGCGGGAGATAAGCGGCCTGGATCAGCGAGCGACCGGTATCCACGCGGAACGGTCGCGATAGGTCGACGAGCGTGAATTGCCCTGGCGAAACCTGCGCGCGGCGCCCGTGTTGTTCGACCTGGCTCTCGCCTTCCAGCTGCAGCACCAGCAACGCGGCCTGGCGATGCTCGCGTGGCAGGTGGTCGCTGCTGAACACATGCGGGGCGTGGCTCAGGGTGGCGAAGCGGAGGCGATGGCCCGCATAGCCATCAAGCAACACGGTCTGGCCGGGCTGGCGGGCCGCTCCCTGGCCGAATTCATCCCAGAAGCGCTGCGCGGCGGCCAGGTGCGCACGCGGCGCAGGCAGCGGCGGGACGGTGCGCAGGGCGGGCTGCGAAAACGGCATGGTGTACCTCCTCACGGGCCAGCGAACGGACCGCTGAGCGGGTCCCCGAACAGGTCGTCGTCATCGTCACCGAACGGTGCGCCATGCGGCGGTGGCCGGCGGTGTGGCGGGGGCGGGAAGCCTTTTGAGGCCATGCATTCGGCCATCATGTCCGGCGGGACCGGGTCATCAGGTTCCCCGCCGTAATCCACCCAGCAATCATCCATGGCCGCTTCGAACGCCGGACCGTGCGGCGGGGGGCGCGGAGGGTCACGATCCTGGGCGTAGGCAGCCGCCGCTGCCGTCATGGCAAAGGCGAATAACGTGGTGGACCAGCGGGGAAAAACGAACATCGGGCAGGAGCCTGCGTAGCGACGATAGGTTGCAGGCTACCGGGCGCTCGTCACCCGCCGTTGTCGCCGTGTGTCTGCTTTGTGTCGGCTACGTGCCACGCGAGACACGCGCCATGGCGCGGTTTCTGCTATCAAACGCGCATGGCCATGGACACACACGCCCTTATCCTGGTGGTCGATGATGACCCCGAACTTCGCGACCTGATTGCCGGCTTCCTGGGCGGGCACGGCTACCGCGTGCAGGTTGCCGAGAATGCCACGCAGATGGATCGTGCCATCGCGGCCGAACGGCCCGACCTGGTCGTGCTGGATGTGATGATGCCCGGCGAGGACGGCCTCTCCGCCGCGCGCCGGCTCACGGCCGAGAAAGGGCCGCCCGTGATCATCCTCAGCGCGCTGGGCGGTGATACCGACCGCATCATCGGCCTCGAGGTCGGTGCCGACGACTACCTGGCTAAGCCATGCAACCCGCGCGAACTGCTGGCGCGGGTACGCGCCGTGCTGCGCCGGGTGAACTCCAGCGAGCCGATCGTATCCGACGATGCGCGCCCTTACCTCTTCGCGGGGTGGCGCTTCGATGTCACACGACGCGACCTGCGCGATCCGACCGGCATCTTCATCAACCTTTCGGATGGGGAGTTCGCCCTGTTGCGCGCCTTCGTCGACCACCCACAACGCATCCTCACCCGCGACCAGCTGCTGGACCTGGTGCATGGCGGCCGCACCGACGTCTACGACCGCGCAATCGATACACAGATCAGCCGCCTGCGCCGCAAGCTCAACGACCGCGCCGCCATGGAAATGATCCGCACCGTGCGCAACGAGGGTTACATGCTGGTCCCTAAGGTAAGCCGCCCATGATCCGCGCTCCCCGCCTGTCGATCTTCGCGCGCAGCTTCCTCATGCTGGCCTGCGCCTTGCTGGTGACGCCTGCGATCGGCTTCCTCGTATTCACCGTGCGCCCGCCGCAACCCGTGTCGTCGGCCAGCTTCTTCGATCTCATCAATGCACTGCGCCCCGACCAGCTGCCGCCGGATCGTCCCTACTTCGACGGCGGCCGGCCGCACGGCGAGATGGGCAGGCCGCCGGGCGATGGCGGCATGCCGGGTGGGTTCGGACCGCCACGCATCACCGATATCGACGTGAGCGTGCAGAAGACGCCGCCGCAGGCTACCGACGATTACGACAAGGGCGCCTCGGCACACCTGCTGGAACGGCTCGCCGGTGCGTTGGCCGTGCCACGCGACCACCTGCGCGTCTTCGCGACGCAAAGCGGGCTGGGCCCGATGCCGTCGTTCGGCCGCGCGATATCGGGGCCCTCCGTCGTCGGCCTGCAGCTGGACGATGGCTCGTGGCGTGTCGTGACCGTGCCCGCCACGCCGTTCGCGGATACCGCGGGCGCGCGCCTGTTGTGGATGCTGGGCCTCGGTGTGTTGATCATGCTGCCGTTGGCGGCCGTATTCGCCCGCGCGCTTTCCGCGCCCATCCGTCGCTTTGCGGAAGCGGCGCACCGGCTCGGCAGCGATGCCAGCGCCCCGCCCGTACCTTCCGAAGGGCCTACCGAAATGCGCCAGGCGGTGGATGCGTTCAACGCCATGCAGGCGCGCATGAACCGCATGATGCAGGAACGCACGCAGATGATCGGCGCGATCGCGCATGACCTGCGCACGCCGCTCACGCGCCTTTCGTTCCGCCTCGATGGCCTGCCGGATCCCCTGGGTGAAAAGGTGGACGCGGATATCCGCGAGATGAAGACGATGATCTCGGCCGCGCTGGACTTCATTCGCGACCGTTCTTCGGGGCCGAACCGGCAGCCGCTCGACTTCCGCCTGCTTGTCGAGAGCGTGGCGGATGACCTGGTGGATATCGGCCACGATGTGTCGGTGCAGGCCGGCCAGGCGCTTACCGTGGATGGCGATCCCGTCGCCCTGCGTCGCGCCGTCGAGAACCTGGTGGACAACGGACTGAAGTACGGCGACCGCGTGCGCATGCGCCTGCGCATCCAGGGCGAGAACTGCGTGCTGGAGGTCGATGACGATGGCCCGGGCATCCCCGAGGCCATGCAACGCCAGGTGTTCGAGCCGTTCTTCCGCCTCGAGGCTTCGCGCAACCGCGATACGGGTGGCATCGGTCTCGGCCTCGCGAGCGTGCGGGCTATCGTCTCGGAACACGGCGGCTCGGTCGATATCCGCAACCGCCGCGAGGGCGGCCTGCGCGCTTCGGTCATCCTGCCCGCCCGGCGCCATGCATGACTTCCTACCTAGGCGCCCGCATGGGCTGCCGGGTCCATAATCGGGGTTTCCGTCCCCAGGGGTTACCCATGCGTCCAGCCATCCGTCTCCACGCGCTCGCCGCGTGCATCGCGCTCGCCTGCTCCGCCCACGCGGCCGACAAGGCCACCACTGTTCCGGCGAAGGCCGTGGCCGCCGCCACCGCGCTGCGCGACAAGGCCATGGCCGACAACACGGGCTACGAGTTCGTTAGCGGCCTCACCACCGAAGTGGGACCGCGCCTGGCCGGCAGCCCGGCGGACAAGCGTGGCGTCGAATGGACCGTGGCGAAGTTCAAGGCCATGGGCTTCGACAAGGTGTACACCGAGAAGGTGAGCTACCCGCTGTGGGAGCGCCGCAGCGAACACGCCGCCATCGTCTCGCCCTACCCGCAGCCGCTGTACGTGACGGCGCTCGGCTACTCGGCAGGCACGCCCGCCGGCGGCCTCACCGCCGAGGTCGTGGGCTTCGATACGCTCGATGCGCTGAAGGCGGCGGATCCGGCCAGCGTGAAGGGCAAGATCGTCTACGTCAGCACCCACATGACCCAGCAGAAGGACGGCCACGACTACGGCATGGGCTCGGCCACGCGTACGCGCGGTGCGGTGCTCGCCGCGCAAATGGGCGCTGCGGCCTACCTGCTCCGCTCGGCCGGTACCGACCCGCACAGCCGCACGCCGCACACCGGCGTCACGGGCTTCACGAAGCCCGAGGAAGCGATCCCGGCGGGCGCGCTCTCGCTCCCGGATGCCGACCAGCTCGAGCGCGTGCTGAAGGAAGGCAAGCCGGTCACGCTGAAGCTCGACCTCGATGTCGGTTTCAAGGGCACGTATGAAGGCGAAAACGTCATCGCCGAAGTGACCGGCAAGAAGAAGCCGAACGAGATCGTCGCGATCGGCGGCCACCTGGATTCCTGGGACCTCGGCACCGGCGCGATCGATGATGGCGCCGGCGTGGCCATCGCCGCGGCCGCCGCGAAGCTGATCAAGGACATGCCGGAGCGCCCGGACCGCACCATCCGCGTCATCGCCTTCGCGAACGAAGAGATGGGCCTGTGGGGTGGCCGCGCCTATGCCGAAGCGCACGCCAAGGATGTGTCGAAGTTCCAGCTTGGCACCGAATCCGATTTCGGCGCCGGCCGCATCTGGCGCATGAGCGCATCGGTGAAGCCGGAGGCACGTGGCGCGATCGAGCAGATCGCAAAGGTGATCGCACCCATCGGCGTGGCCTACGATCCGGATAAGCCCGGCGGCGGCGGTTCGGACCTGTCGCAGATGCACGCGAAGGGCATGGCCGCGCTGTCGCTGACCCAGGACGGCACCGACTACTTCGACTACCACCACAACGCCAACGACACGCTCGACAAGATCGACCCGAAGGCGCTGGCGCAGAACGTGGCGGTCTACGCGACGTTCGCCTACATGGCCGCCCAGGCGGATGGCAACTTCGGTTCGGCGCCCGGCGCGTTCGCAAAAGACGGCGCGCACGATTGACGAACCCCGTAGGAGCCCACCCTGTGGGCGACGCCTTTCGCGCTGATGCCACACGACCGGTGGCGGTGAGGCGAAAGATGTCGCCCACAGGGTGGGCTCCTACAGCCGCACCGGTCAGTGGTGCGGCAACGGCTCCCCGATCTGCTTCGGCGCCACGCGCTCCTGCAGGCGGTTCATGTAGAGGTAGATCACCGGCGTGAGGTATAGCGTCAGGATCTGCGACACCACGAGGCCACCGACCACGGCGAGGCCGAGCGGTCGGCGGGTTTCGGCACCGGCGCCGATGCCCAGCGCGATCGGCAACGTACCTGCGAAAGCCGCCATCGTCGTCATCATGATCGGGCGGAAACGCACGCGGCACGCTTCGAAGATCGCATCGAACGGCGCCATGCCCTCGTCACGCTGACGCTCCAGCGCGAAGTCGATCATCATGATCGCGTTCTTCTTCACGATGCCCACGAGCATCACGATGCCGACGAACGCGAACAGGTCCAGCGAGGCCTGGAAGATCACCAGCGTAAGCAGCGCGCCCACGGCGGCGGCGGGCAGGCCCGAAAGAATCGTGAGCGGATGGATGAAGCTCTCGTACAGGATGCCCAGCACGAGATAGATCACGAACACGGCCAGCAGCAACAGCAGGCCCATGCCCTTGATCGAGTCCTGGAACGCCTGCGCCGTACCCTGCACGCTGCCACTCAGTGTCGCGGGTAGTTTGAGTTCCGTGGTGGCGCGATCGATGCTCGCCACGGCATCGCTGAGCGATACGCCGGGTGCGAGGTTGAACGACACGGTCACCGCGGGCAGCTGGCCCTGGTGGTTCACCGTCAGCACCTGCGGCTTGCGCTCGAAACGCGCCACCGTGCTGAGCGGAATGAGCTTGCCGGTATCCGATGTGACGTACAGCCTGGACAGCACGGCAGGATCATCCTGCATGCGCCGCTCCACCTGCAGGATCACCCAGTACTGCGTGGCGGAGCCGTAGATCGTGGAGATCTGGTTCTCACCGAACGCCGTGCCCAGCGCCGTCTGCACCTGGTCCATGGTGAGACCCATCGGCGCCAGCTTGTCGCGATTGACCTGCACCATCATCGAGGGACTGTTGAGGTCCAGGTCGGTGGTGACGTCCTGGAAGCCAGGCAGCTTCTGGAACGCAGTGACAAGCTTGCCCGACCACGCGTAAAGCGCCTTCAGGTCGGTCGACTGCACCGTGTACTGGTACTGCGCCTTCGACTGACGGCCACCCACCTGGATCGCCGGCGGATTCTGGATATACGTACGGATACCCGGCACCTGGGCGAACTTGTGCCGCAGCTCCTGGATGATCTCGTCCGGCGTGGTGTGGCCGCGCTCGCCCGCTGGACGCAGCGTGAGCAGGATCGAGCCGGAGTTGATCGTCGAGCGCGGGCCACCCGCACCGACGCTCGACATGTACCCGGTGATATTCGGATCCTTGCCTGCGATCTCTGCGAGTGCCTGCTGTCGCGCCGACATGGCGGCGAACGAGATATCCGTCGGCCCTTCCGTCGTGACACGCAGCTGGCCGCTGTCGCCGGCCGGGATAAAGTCCTTCGGCACCACGGCGAACAGGAGGCCCGTGGCGGCCAGGCTCAGGGCGAACACACCGATGACGACGCGCGGATGGCGCATGCACCACGCCAGCGTCCGCGTATAGCCCGAGGTCACCGCGCTGAAGCCCGCATCGAACCAGACGACGATGCGGCTGCGCTTGTCGTGGTCGTGCGCCTTGACGAAGCGGCTGCACAGCATCGGCGTCAATGTGATCGACACGAAACCCGAGATCAGGATGGACACGCTGATCACGACGGCGAATTCGTGGAACAGGCGGCCGACGATGCCACCCATGAACATCACGGGGATGAACACGGCGACCAGCGACAACGTCATGGAGAAGATGGTGAAGCCGATTTCACCGGCACCCTTCACCGCCGCCTCGAAGGGTCTTTCGCCCATCTCGATGTGGCGCATGATGTTCTCGAGCATCACGATCGCATCATCGACGACGAAGCCGACCGCGAGCGTCAGCGCCAGCAGGGAAAGGTTATCCAGGCTGTAGCCGAGCGCGAACATGGCGCCGAACGTGCCGAGCACGGAGATGGGCAAGGCCACCGCAGGGATGAGCGTCGCCGACGCGTTGCCGAGGAACAGGTAGATCACGAGCACCACGAGGATGCCGGCGAGCACCAGCGTGAACTGCACGTCGTGCACCGAATCGCGGATCGAGACCGAGCGGTCGTACAGCACGTTGAGCTTCACCGATGGCGGCAGTGTCGCCT
>NZ_JBQCFT010000377.1:0-20348 GCF_051958795.1 Luteibacter sp.
AGGAGCATTTCTTTTGCCTCGCGGACACCAGGTCCATCCGTTGGCTGGACAAGCGGTGACGACTTGGCTGAAAGGCTATGAAACGCAGAGAGATAGTCGATGGGCTCAAACCGTTCGCCGTGCTCCCGGGCCACCTGCTTCGCACGAAGGACTAGCCTGCGCTGATCGAGCATGTTTCGCAGCGCGAACACTACGCCGGGAACGACGCCCAATAGGAACCCAACCTCACCATTGTCCATTTGCGCCCCTCTTGTCGCGTATGCACGCGTCAGTCCCTCTCTCGCCCGCAGGTCGCGCCTACAAGGCCGATCAACGCCGCCAGCCCGGTCGATAGCGCGAAGACGATGAGGATAATGGACAACATCAGGCCCCATGCGCCTGTCTTGCCCGCCAGATACACCGCACCGCCGGCCAGACAGGCGCAGATCACGCCGAAGACGCCCGAGCCGGTACGTGCGCCTGACGAGCGACGCGCCCTGATGGCTGCGAACAGCGCAATCGCCGGAATACCCAGCAGGACAAGGCCGGCGACGGCGTAGATCGTATATCCGATGATCAGCTCATGCCGGTAGCGTGCGTCGCTACTGGCGGTCATGCGGGCGTACTCGGCTGCCTTGTGCACGTGCTCGACGGCCAGGTCACCCGACCTGACGTACTGCATTGAAGACTCGATCTCCGCGCCCGTCATGACCGGCTTTGGCCCGGCGTTCTGGAGCGCGGTAAGGCGATCGAGCAAGGCGGCATCCGCGACTGGGTCAGCCTTTGGCCCTGAGGCTGGCACGATGCAATAGCCGATCGACGCGAGTGAGTCGTACTTCTGGGACACCTCGCACCTGAGGGTGGTCGCGGCTACGCCCAGGGAGGGTGCGAGGCGGAAGTTCGCCTTCGCTTGCCAAAAGCTATGTGGCCGGGGGAAGCTCGCGGCAAGGCGAATAACGTAAGCCTCGCCGCGCTCATCCGTCGCATCCGGTGACTGCACGACCCAGATGCCCGGGCGAACCAGCGTCAGCCGACGTGGCGTGCGGGCCGGGTCATCAAAGCTGCGACGCGGGTCGTTTGCCTCCACGGGATACTGGTCGCGCACATCCAGCGCGGCGACCTTATCGGCAGGCCGATCCGTACGCCACGCGAAGTCGTAGTCGATAGTCGTCTCGGCCAGGCGCACCTCGGTGGCTTCAAGGGTCTCCCGGGCGGCCGCCTCCCGGGCCCTGGCGTTGTTGTACGCGAGGTTCTCGCCGTCCACCCCATCGAAGACGATCAGCCAGAGCTTCCGCTTTTCGAACTCTTCCTTCGTATCGGCGGCCCGCCCATCGGGCAGGCGCGAAGGCGGCCAGTAGACGACCAACGCGATAACCGCGGCGCACAGCGCTATGCCCGACCAAAGCCGGCTGCGACGAGACTTGAGCATGTTTTCCCCCTGTATGCAGACCGTCCTGTGGTTGCATTACAGGGCCGATGGTGCCGGGTTTGGAGGGGGTTGTCACGGGGGCGCGCCGGTCCCAGGTGTAGAATGCGGCGTCTCAACCGGGGGAAGTGAAATGAGCCTTTTGAAGACAGGGAAGGTCCTGTTCGCTGCTGCGTGCCTCGCACCCACCCTGGCCATGGCAGCCTTCTCGTCGGGCGTGCCCACGTGCAAAGACGTCCTGGCGACTAAGGACATGGCGAGCATGGAAACGAAGCTTGTGGGCTACCGTCGTACGGCGTTTGACGCGGCGGCCAAGCAGCACGCGAGCAGCCTGATGGATGAGCTGAAGGCGAAAGGCGTGAGCAATCCCCTTCCGGTTGTGCTGGATGAGTATGAGAGCCGGCTGGTTCCTGCTCGAGGTGGTGCTGAAATGCTCTGGACGGAGCTTGTCAGCCATTACGGCGGTACCAGGGAAGCGTTTCGTACGCTATGCCCTGAGACAGGTTCGGACCTGGTGACGTTCTATTCGACGCTCTACGACTTAGCTCTCAGCAAGGCTGACGAGGCTCGAAAGACGGCTGGTACACCGGCCAAACCCTTATAAATGGCATGGTATATCAGTGGACCTGTAAGGCCGACTGAAACACCTTGACCGAAGCGTAGGGTGGCCTTCTCAGACGCATTGGCCTCGTGCACTTGGGCACATCGACGTCTACACTCTCCACATTTCGTCGGGGGGCTCGCAATGGATTACCACCGTTTCAACATCGGCAGGCCTTTAAGTGGCGAGATGAACGCCTGGTGGGCGGAAAACGTCGAGCGAGGCGTTATCACCACAGGTTTCCAAGGTGAGCCAGGAGACGACGGCGAGCGCCATTTGAAGGCGCCGGCCAAATGGGACTGGGTGCTGGCGTATGTCAGCGGCCGAGGTTTCGTCGGGGCAGGCAGGATCCGCGGCGTCAACACGTATCATCGGCACCCCGCTCCGCCGGCAGGCACACTGTCCGACCATCAGCACGAACGCGCGGTCGTCTGGAAATACATCATCCGAGACGTCAACGACGCGATCCGCTACGACGATGCGGACTTACCCTTCCCGGTGGGCACTCGGCAGCGGACGACGGATCGCGATGCTGCCAAAGAGCTAGTTAGGCGCTTGCGTCAAAAGGGTGAAAGCCTACGGGCTGGCGGCCCTCAGTACTGGTGGGTTCCAGACGCAGTCAGGGCGCTTGGCGAACCTTCCACCCTCAAGCAGATCGAAGCCTGGCTTGAGGATAAGTACCCGAAAGACGATCACTCGGACCTGATAAATCAAGCGTGCATCCTATCGGTCAACGACGCAAACCGACTGCATAACGATAAAGCCCGTAAGGACTTCCTAACGAATCAGGGGAACCCCAAGGATGCCCTGTTTCGCGACGGAAGGAAGACCGGCGTGAAGTACGCGCTTTACGATCGCGAGAAACACGGAATCTGGAACGTTGTTCTTAACGCTAATGGCAAGCCGGAAGCGGTTCAGATCGAAGAGGGAGATGCGCATAAGGCTCTCCACGACGCGCGCCGTCAGATTGCGTCGGAAACGCCACCTCCAATCGAGTCGGAACACGACGCACGCGTGTGGGAGATGCGCGCAGTGGCGATGCGTGAAGGCCAAGGACCGTTTCGGCAGGGTTTACTCGAAGCCTACGACTTCAAATGCGCGGTCACGGGCTGTGCCGTGGTTGAGATCCTGGAAGCAGCACACATCATGCCCTACCGAGGGGGCTACACGCATCGCACGGACAATGGCCTGCTGCTGAGGGCCGACATACACACATTGTTCGATAAGGGCATGCTGTGGATCGATGACGGCGGCTTCGTGCAGATTGATGACCGCTTGTCCTTTAGCGAAGACTACATGCATCTCCGCGGGAAGAAGCTCAGCTATCCCGCTGAACCGACGTGCCACCCTAAGAAGGAGCACCTCGCGCATCACCGCAAATCGGCGGCAGGCCAGAGCAGCTAGTCACTGCTCGCCCCTAGGCAGCAATGCATGGGTCGCCGGAAGGTGGCCCATGCGATGAGGGTCAGGCACGGGGCGGGATGAACCGGGGCCCGCAATGGCGCGTTCGCACAGTAGGTTGGACTGCCACGTGGAACGCCTGAAGCGCATCCGCCACCGCCGCCTCATGTGCACCATCCTGATGCCCCGCCTTCGCACACTGCGGCACCACCTTCTTCCCTGCCTGCGTGCATTCATCCAGGGAGTCGTGATTGGTAAGGTCGGAATTCGCTGTTCCCTCGCACCCGGCACCAGCTTTGCCACGACATCCGCATTGGCGGCTGGTGGTGCGCCGGTGTCCGGGGTGCCGACGAGGACCGATACCGGGACCTTCGCGGCCTAATCTAGGGCAGCGAGCCCGAATCGCGACGCAGCTGCGCGTCACGCCCAAGATAGATGATGCGGCGCTCACCACTTTGAAGCCGCGCCTCGTACACCCCTCCTCCTGCGGTCAGTCGTCGAATCAATTCTGCAGCCCCGTCGCCTTTGAGCCAGATCCAGCAGCCCACTCGTGGATCGTTCAGCTGCTGATATTCAGTAAGTGGGTCAATGCGACGCGCGTTAAATGACCGGCGCAGCTGCGGCCAATCAATAGCTACCTGTGGATCCGCGTTGCCGGGCGCATGGATGTGATCGTCGGGTGCTGCGGAGAACTGCGCCGCTAGCCGCGCGCGCTCAGCCGCCAGCAGACGGGTCGCCTCTGGAAGCCAGATCCAGCGCCTTGGAGCTTCGTGGAGTATCCAGTCTGGCAACCCCGCCGGATCATTGATCGGACCGGAATCGAACTCGGATAGGTCAATCTCAACCATGCGGACGTCGAGCGCGCGGACCCTGTCGCCTTTTTCGTCGTCGACAGCATGGCGAACATAGATTTCGATAAAGAGGCTCCCGTCATCGTCGATCAACTCGGCGTCGGGCCGAAGTGTTTCGAGCGGTCGCTCCATTTGACCGCCCCAAACTGAGACCCTCTTGGGAGGCAGCCGTAGCCTAGCCCCGTATCGAAGGACGCCATCAGGCGTCCTTAAGGTGGGCGGGTTCTCAATGCCTTTACCTCCGCACCAAGCTGGCAACGTCAGACGATCGGCCTCCGCCACGATTTGCTTTGCATATAGGTGTATCGCCGTCTCCAGGCACCCAGGGCTACCAGGCCGCCCTTCGTGGGCAAAGTGAGGCCGCCGTGCTTCTCCGAGTCTTGCGATCAGACGGGCACCACACCCAGGGCAGCTACAGCCACACGCCAAGCCTCGGACCACATCGGTCACGAGCACCAGGCGACCGTCCTTCTGTCCGACCGGCATCTCTGCCGCTCGCGGAGCCCCGGTCCGTCCCTCACTCATTTGGCTTGCCATGTCCCCGCTCCACCATTTAGAAGTGGGCTGAGGCTCAACCTTTCATGGAAGGGGAAACATGGACGAACAGACCGAATCAGGTAACACGACCCTTTACGCAATGGAGGCACTGGGCCGCTGGCTCGAGGCCGAGCCACCCCAGAGCAAGATCCGGCAGGTACTCATGGCCTTTGCGGCAAAGACCCTCGAGGCACTTGAGCACGGCGAGGCACCACCTAAAGCGGATGTAAACGCACTTTCCGCCTGGTACCGCGACCAAGAGGGGGGCCCGGTCCCTAGTGAACCTATCACTGGAAAGTGGCTTCCCGCGTCCCAAGTCCAGACGTGGTGGGATGGTCAACAGAACAGTCGCCGACAGTTTCTACAGGGGGCGAAGGCGCGCCAGGACGTGGACCTAATCATCGATCGGGGAGGCGGCAGGGGCAATCCCACCACGTATCGATTTGCCTTCCCGGAGTCTGTAATCGACAGCGATCCTGACGGGGTCGAACCCATCGGCGATGCCGCGACCGCCGAGAGGAATTCTCCCGGCCTGGTCACGTATTCAGTCGAACGGGCACAAAGTGGCCTGCTCTGGCATCCGGTCATCGGCCAGCCCTTCGTCATGAAGTCCGCGAGGGGCTACCTCTTTCTTGGGGTGGTCAGCCTCCCCCTTGCTGTCTTCCTTTTTTGCGTGATCGTCAGTGCGGTAGGACTTGCAACCACCCCCGCGACTTACGTACACCATATTGGCCCCTACGCGTTCGCAATAACCCTCTCGCTTCTCGCATTTCGCGCGTTCAAGCCTTTTTGGGATCTCCCTACGCTCCGCGTAACGATTGCCCCAGACTGGCTAATCAGCAGGAACCAGATATACGCCCAACTTCGTCTCACGAGGGATAGCGAGAAGAAGGCAAGCGGACGATTTGCTCTCGTGCGCTTCTACGCCAGCTGCCCGGTATGTGCTGGGACCGTCGAAATCCGCGAAGGGGGCGACGCTTTCCCTGGACGACTCGTAGGCTGTTGTTCCGACAGTCCACGAGAACATGTCTTCAGCTTTGACCCTGTGACGCAGCGAGGTCGGGCCCTCATTCAATAGGAAAGCCGATGAGGCTGACTTCGCGCTACTTGCCGAACGCCGCCTGAAAGACCCGAACTGCCTCCCCTACCGCCGCGTTATGCGCCTCCTCCTGATACCCCGCCTTCGCACACTGCGGCACCCACTTCTTCCCTGCCTGCGTGCATTCACCCAGGAAGTCGTAATGGGTGACGTTCGGTAGGCGCTGCTCCTTCGCACCCGGTACCAGCTTTGCCACGACATCCGCATTGGTGGCTGGTGGTGCGACGGTGTCTGCGGTGCCTACGAGGATCGATACCGGTACGTTCATTCGCTTGAGTGATTCGGGCGCCAGTGCCTGCACGATCGCGGGTGCCATGACGAACACTGCCCGTACGCCGGGTACGGCGTGGTCATTTGCTGCGTCCTTGAAGCGTGCCTGCATCGCGGGATCCTTCAGCCATGCGCCGATGTCGCGTGCCGTGAGGTCGGGGGCTTCGAGCTGCGGTGCGCAGACGCCGTCGATGGGGTGCTTCTTGCAGAAGTCCGCGAAGTGCTGGACATCGACACGGGCGCCGCCGGCGACGAGTGCGGCGAATCCTCCGGCTGAGAAGCCTGCAACGCCAAGGCGGGTGGCATCGATGTGGGGTGAGAGATCCGGGTCGGCCTGTATGGCTTTCCAGGCGGCCTTGAGGTCCTCGGCGCGTTCCCACCACCACGCGGCACCGTTGGGGGTGATGGGGCCACGGCCGTTGCTGCCCGGGTGGTCGACGGCGATGACGACGAAGCCTGCCCGGGCGATTGCGGTGCCGAACCAGGCCATCATGCGGGCGGTCCCGCCGAAGCCGTGCGAGAGAAGTACGACGGGGTAACGGCCGGTTGCCGGTGCGGCATCGGGGGCGGCGCTGCCCGTGGTGAACAGCGGGGCGTCGTCAGGGCCGATCACTAGGGGTGTCTCCTTGGCATCGGCCTGCGCCGGATACCACACGGTGATGGGGACACTGGGTGAGCCATCGGCGTTGCGCAACGCGGCAGTGGGTGTCGTCGTGGTCCGGTGGATTTCACCGACGGCGGCCATGGCTTGTCCTGCCAGGGTAAGGAGGACGAGGGCGACGAGGCTACGGCTCAAGTGCTTCTTCAGCATGTTCGGTTCCATCATTCGACGGGGACACAGATATCGACGCCGCCATAGCCGGTCCTGGGATCAAACGCGGCGTCGTAGCGTTCGAAATCGGGGGCATCGACCGGGGTGAAGCCTGCGGCAGGAAGCCACTCGCCGAGCAGGGCACGCCATGTATGCGGGATGGAGCCGATGTGGCCGTCGTGCCGGGCGATGACGTAGCGCTGTTGGGGCAGGCGTAGCCGGCGGTAACCCTGGGGAGCCTGGCCGAAGTGGTCTACCTCATAGCCGGCGAGGTAATCGAACCGCCCTTCCCCATCCATGGCACTGCATACGCCGTAGGTGTAGCGCTGCCTGCCAAGGGATTGCTCGGTGTGGAGGCGTTGCCACTGGGAGGGAATGCCGGCGGTGTCGCTGGCCAGGTAGGAGGCTTCGATGCCGGTCAGGAGTAGCGGGCCGATCACTTCGATCCGAAGCTCCGGGGCCTGGCACACCGGCTCCTCGATAACGCGCACGGGAGCGAGGATCGGCAGGCCTTCGAGGTTGCCGCGTTTGCGTACGTCCTCGGGCGGAAGACCGAAGGTGTCGCGGAAGGCGCGGGTAAAGGCTTCGTGGGAGCCGTAGCCTGAGGAGATCGCGAGAGGGAGGATTTCCGGGGCGCCGGCGGCCAGCTCTGCGGCAGCCTGGCTCAGGCGACGGACGCGGATGTAGCGGGCTACGGACCAGCCGGTGGCGGCGCGGAACAGGCGGGCCAGGTGGAAGGCGGAGACGCCGGAGGCAGCTGCTACATCGGCTAACGAGAGGTCTTCGGTTGAGTGGGTTTCTATGTACCAGACTGCGCGTTGGACTGCTGGCATGGGTGCCCCCCCCGGATTAAGTCAGATCATACGAGGATGGGGCTGAGGCGATTTGATGATTCTTGCTTAGGACTACGCTGCAGCGTGTGAGCATCGATGAGAGTCACGCCCCTCGATCGATCCAATAGCGAAGCTCCAGATCGCAAATGAACCCTCACAATCGGCAACTAACGGGCTTGACGCAACGCTGAGTTACTAAGTGGTGCTCGAATTAAGGCAATCGCAAGATCCAATCGCGGGGCACCTAATTCCGATCGGCTGCCGGAAGACGGATGACTACCGATGACAGTCCGCGAGCGGCGCTCGCCATTCACACCACGAAATACTTGTCACCCACGCCAAATTGAGATATCTCTCCGAAGCTCGCTCTCGGATAGATAGCCGTGCAATTGCACGCACCGCGCGCGGGATTCAGGCCGTCAACTATCAGGGGAAAGGATATGGTAGATGCCTTAAGGCTAACGAATAGCTCCGACGAGACGGAGCTCGCGCTTCTTCTCTCGGGAGATCTTGTCTTCAGCATTCCGTACTTCCAAAGGGCATATAAATGGAAGCCGGAAAAACTGAGGCAGCTTGAAGAAGACCTCCTCAGTATCATCGACGCTGAGGGTACTCACTTCCTCGGCGCAATTATTGTATACGCGAGGCGATCAAATCCAGCTGACCCAAACATCTACGAGATTGTCGACGGTCAACAGCGCACCACGACAGTATTCATTTATCTTTGCGCCATCGTAAAGACACTCTGCGATTCACAGCTGTATGACGAAGCAGCGGGACTTCTCCTAAAGTACCTAGTGGTCGGGATCGGTCGAGACGCAAGATTGCTCTCGAACTCCAAGCTTCACTGCTGCAAAGAAGATCGTTCGCAGTTAAACCGCGTATTCGCACACATTCTCGCAGACCTAGGATTCGCCGCACATATCTCTCCATTCAGATATAAGCCCCTACCCTCAACCGGAGCTCCGTCTGGTCGACTCTGGAATAACTACCGCCAGGCGGTTCGATTTCTCGCTGAACAGGTTCGCCTTGAGGGCACCGAACGACTAAGGGCAATCTATAGCTCACTACTTAACGCAGTAAGTGTGGTTCAGATTGTTGTTAGAAATCCGGTCGATGGTCCAAAAATTTTTGACAGCTTGAACTCACGACAAGAGCCGATCACGACCGGCGATCTAGTACGCAACGAGATCTTTGCAAAAGTCGCAAATGAAGACCCTGACGTCATCGAGGGCATAGATCATGGCTTCTGGCAACCCTTTTACACCAGATTTACCGAAGGCGACCATTCGCTATTTGATGCATATTTCTTCCCATATGGACTCATCCAAGACCCCAACGTGCGAAAGGCAGAGGTCTTCGAGAAACTACGAAACCAGTGGAAAAACTCGACGCCCGAAGAGATCATCAATCAGCTTTCGAATTACCAGAACGCATTCCTCGATGCCGTTCGCGGCTCAAACCTTCAACAACATTCTTCTACCGTGGCTGCCGCATTTAAGCGACTACATGACGCAAATGCGCCAGGATCCACGTACCCCTTTATTATGCAGCTGTCGAACGCTGTAAAAGCGGGACAAGTTTCAGAAGGCGTCTGCGTTGAGGTTCTCCTGCTCGTCGAATCGTTTCTCGTTCGGCGCGCACTATGCGGCCATGAACCAACTGGACTGCATGCCGTATTCAAGCGCCTCTGGCAAGATGTCGATATGAGCCCAACCAGAGAAAAGGTTGAGGCATCGATTCGTCGACACAAGACGGTTGTGTGGCCCGCTGATGACGATGTGACACAAGCAATCAAAACTCGGCCCTTGTACGACGTGTCAGTCACTCGCTACGTCCTTCATGAGTGGAATCGATCGCTCGGTGGCGACCAACCGATTGTCGAGACGTGGATCGAGCATGTCCTACCCGTTTCGCCGTCAGCAGATTGGAACGAACACTTCAGCCAAGACGACCATGCCGCCACGCACGATCTCCTCGCTAACTTGCTTCTGCTTTCGAAAGAGATGAATAGAGATCTGAGTAATGCAGGCTACGGCACTAAGCGACCCGTCTTTGCTGAAGACTCTGTATTCAAAGCGACGAGGAAATTCGCGGAAGGCCACCTCGAATGGACACCGGAGAACCTCAGAAGAAGGTCTGAAACGCTCGCGAACTGGGCTGTTTCTAGGTGGCCATCGCGGTAACCTGGGCGCTGTCAGCGATCCGACTGACAGCGCTCATTGCGCATTATCCAGCTCTACGTCGGGCGCAATCACTCGGAACAGGCGCTTCACAGCTCAATACGCGCGCCGACAATACGCGAGGCTTCGAGGTGTAAAGTCCACACACAGAGTCGATATAGTTGAGATTCAGGTGCAATCACGATGGATAACATCTCGTCGCGCCAGCGATCACTCCACATGGCGCTAATTAGAGCGAAAGACACGAAGCCCGAAATGCGAGTCAGACGACTGGTGCATGGAATGGGATTTCGGTATCGCCTTCATGCGAGGAACCTTCCTGGCACCCCAGATCTCGTGTTTCCCGGCAGACGATCCGCAATTTTCGTCCACGGATGCTTCTGGCATCATCACAAGGGCTGCAAACTCGCTCGGATCCCTAAGTCACGAGTGGAATTCTGGAGTACAAAGCTCGAGAGAAACCGCGAGCGCGACGCGCTCACCACCCGCCGTCTTCGAACGGCCGGTTGGCGCGTGATGATCGTTTGGGAATGTGAGACGCGCGACGAAGAGCGAATGAAGCGCCGTATATGTAAGTTCCTTGGACGTCAACCTTTAGTGCCGTCCCGACAATAGTACGCGCAGCTACTCCTATCCCATGGCTAGGCTAAAATCGCGGCACTTCGTCGGTATGGCTCGTTGCGTCTTGACCGCAGGGCCGAGTAAACAGCGACCATCTACCTAGAACGACATCATCCGTCCAGGGCAGTGATGACACGCTCACGGAGCGCGGTGAACTCATTGGGAAGTTCGGTTGCGATTACGTTGGCGAACCGATGTAGGCACTCCGACCTAGGAAGTCCCAAATGCTCGGCTGCCTCGAATAGCTCTGAGTGCTTTCCCGCCTGGAGTGCATGGCCTATCACTGCGGCCATCTCGGCCTCGGTTGCGCCAAAGGCAATAGCCATCTGTGGCAGGCATTCCCGAGCCTTCTCCATGATCCATACCTCTGGCCACCGATCGCCCGGAAGGTATGAAAAGCGCTGGACGATCCAATTATCGAAGTCCTTACCGGGACTCTCGGCCATCTGTCGCGCATGCGCAAGATTGGTCGGTGCCAACACTCGCTGGTCGCCGTCAAATATCGCCATGCAGTAGCGATCATCGTTGCGGACATATGCAGCAGCCAGCTGACGCGAAATCGCCGAGGCAGAGCCAATGACCGTTGTGGTCACTCGCGTCCTTAGCGAATTCGGCAAGCACGCGCACAGTAGAGCGCCAGCGACATCATCCTCGACAAAGATATCAACTTCTCTCGAGTTTTTATGTGCCATCTTAGAAAAGGCGAACTCGGGCGACACAGCTCTTGTGAGCCTCGTCTTTCCGTTGAGGCTTTCGACCAGGAATCGTGCATCAGGAGGCAGGGACGCGAGAACATCTCGCGAATGCGTCGTACAGATTATCTGCACATGCATCTTCTTGCAGAGTTCCTTTAACACTTCAACGAGTCTAATCTGCGCTTGAGCATGCAACCCCAACTCAATCTCGTCGATCACGATAAGGGACGACGGGCCGCTCTCATAAATCGTCGAAAGGATCTCGAACAAGGCATTCTCTCCGGCTCCCATATGGAAGCCGCTGTACACCACACCGTCGCACTCGACGACGGGAAGTGAGTACCTTGCGTGATGTACATACCGAAATTTTGTATAGGGCTTCCCGATAATTTTTCCAACGAGCCGCGCGACCTCGCTCTCCCACCCCTTCATTGGCACATCGGAAAACGACGATGAGTAGGATCGACTCTGACTACGTTCAAAATGTGGAACTACGCGCTCTATGCCGAAATAGACGACGTCTCGATGCACCCTAGCGGCGTAATCGTTCCACTTCCCGTCCGCCTTTTTACGTCGCTCTTGAAAGGCGATACCCTTACCGTCTGGCAGACCCGGGCTAGGACTCCATTCGTTGTAGGCAATGTGATATTCAATCGTCACATCGCGTTGCTTCGGATCGTCCTTATGCCGAATGTAGAAATCTTTGAAGGTGTAGTAGGGAGTTGAGCGCCTGGGAAGCCTAAACCCGCGCTCATGATTGTGGAACGCGCAGCAAGCCAAAGCTAAGATTGATGACTTCCCCGAGCCATTCTTTCCCGAAATTGCTGTAATCGGATAATCGAATTCGATATCCAACTCGGTGAGGCCACGGAAACTGCCTTCGCTCAAGATCACGCGACGCAGATATGCATGTTCTAGGGAGCCGAACTTGGCCCGCAGCCGCTTATCCGTCTCACTTTCCCTGTACTTCATTCTCAGCCTCGTGAAAGACAGCCCTTTGATTTTTTGCGGAACTGCAACGATCGACCCGGACGAAACGACGCGCGCTCCTGTACGAACCGGTCGCGCGCCGACGATGCGCGCACATTCTATCGGCCGCTGCCGAAGCACCTTTAGGCCAAGTGACTAAAGATAGTCGCTTCAAGTAACAGTCCACTGCAACGGACCCGACAGACGACAGATGACTAATAGAGGTGCTTCTCCGCCGCCCTTAACCACATCATCACGCCCACTTAGGGGACAGATTGCTTAGTCGTCCGGAACGGTTGGCCTGCCCTCCTCGGGCCCAACGTGCTCACGAAGCACTGCATATCGGTAACGAAGCGCTGTTCCGTCGTTCGGACTCTGCGAAAGGCGATCGTATTCCAATAGGCGGAAATCGGCCAAGCCGTCTTTGGCCTCAGCCTCGGCACGGTTTCGCACGCGTTCTTGGTCAAACTCTACAAAGCTTCGTCTTAGGATGCTGTCAGTCCAGCCGAACTTTGCTGCCTCAAGAAAGAGAAAGAAAAAGACGGTGACCGACCCTACCGACTTGAGCAGAGCGTCCTTCTCGACAAAGACACGTGACATCGCAGTCAATACCTGAATGGTGTCGTCCTGGATTGCAGCGATATCGATTCCGCCGGATTTCGCGGATCTAACAAACTCGTCCAGGTGCGCCTTCTTCGTGTCAATCAGCGCCCCGCGAGAGGATATGTAGAGAAACTTCGTCGCTAAGTCCAAGTGCCTATATCGAAGATTCGAAAACGGAAGGCGAAGGCGGAAGAACTCGTGCTCCGCAATCGCCTTTATAGCTATCGGGAGCGGGCCGCCAAACGCGTTTCTCTTCTCTGCGGCGTTCAGGGGAACCGCCTCATTCAGTCGCGAGAACATGTCCTCGATGAGCTCAACTTCATCGGTGAGGATAGTGACAATGGGAAGCACATAGCCATCAAAGCGAGTCTTCAGATCAGGAAACTTCTTCGCTAGCTCGCTGTACGTCAGCCCACCCACCTGAAGAGACTGATCCTCAACAAGCGTCATTTCCTCGTCGAGTGCGAACCCTCCCTCGATAAAGGAGAATATCGTCTGCAATCGCTGCTTGCCGTCGACTATGGCGAACTTGAACTTCCTACCGTCAACGTCCTTTGCGGGGAAAAACTCATGAAAGTAGAGCTTCGGTAGATCGTAGCCATTGATAATCGAGTCAATAAGCAACCGCCGCTTGTCAGCCGGCCAGATGTCACTTAGCCGCTGATAAGGAGGATCGAACCAGATACTATCGCGCATCGAGTAGACATGAATAATCGAACTACTCGGAACCGAGCCTAGCCGAAAGTCGGTCATGCCAAAATCTCCTTCGTGAGTTCGGCGACGCTCGCCAGCTCGGGGAACAGCATCATACGATTGATTCTGAGATACGACAGCTCTGCTCGCAGACGACTCTTTGCGGCCGCAGGGATGCGAATTCGGGCGAGATGTGGCTGAGCATCCGGAATATCGTCTATCGCGGTCATGTCCCGATGCATGATGGTAAACACACCTAGCTGAGCCATAATCCGCTCATTTCGTCGATGCGCAATGGCTGCAATCGGGTAAAGCTCACTCATGCCCTCTTGGGACATTTTAATTGGGCCGTAGTCGTCCAACATCGGATCTACACCGAAGCATGGGATATCGATTTCAACCCGAGGGCGGAACCTCGGGACTTCGTAATTGTATTTCGCTGGCAGTAACGCCCAAATCGCGCCGTCGCTGTCGGCGGAGTCGATCAAAGGATCATTCACCGCAAAATAAAGTGCGACCAAGGGACTCTCGGTCCAGTCCAGCAGGCGGGTCGGAATCCCAATGCTGCATCAGAAACAGCCATTCCCATTCGTCTTGAGGCGGCTGCTGCCGAAACGAATAGGCATTCTGCTTGAATCGTTTTGACAGAAGCAGCTCACGCGCGAGAGCACCTTCTACACGAGCTATTGACGGAACTAGCTTATACGCGTAGTTGCTGTGGCCGCGGAACCAGGTCGTTGCCTCGCCCGTTTGTTCTGACAGGTTACCGAGCACGGCCAAGAATTCGGCAACACTCCCAAATTGCGATTCGTAGAACATTTCCCTTCCCCAACGCCCGTTTACTTCAGGCAGTCCCTTCGTCCGGGGTATCAAACGCCGTCAAAAAGCCTTCGACCGAGCGCACCAGGTCGTCGACGGACTCATCGCGTACGGCAAGGTTCGCAACCCACTTTCGTCCAGGATGAAGCACATCCCACCTGGACCGCTTCCCCTTATACCTGCCCTTGCCAGGGTCATGATTTCCAAACCCGTCAAGAAGGCGATTCCACAGAGGCTGGAATCGCGAGATCACAAGCGACTCTCCAAGAGGAATCCAGACGTCATCCAATACAAGCCACCTGCAGTAGAACTCATCGAGCTCAATGCCAGCCAAAGGGTTACCGCTAACTGCCTTGATACTATCCGAATGCTCCGAAAGCCTCTTAAAAAGGACAGAGCCGGCAACAGCATCAAGATCGGCTCCTCGTCGCGCGCCTTTCGGAACGGCTTTCCCGACGTATATGGGAACCGTAGGCTCTCCAGAGGTGAGCGCAGCAAGGCGAGCATACGGCTGGTATCTTCCGCCGTAATAGATCGCATATATACCGGCACCACTAAATCCCGGCAGCTCGGAAAGGCGAAACAGTGGTTGACGCAACAGAGCTCTGACGATGCTCTCGCCTAAGTTCCGCTTATCAAGCGGGTTGAAGTTTTTCGCCCCCCCGGTCATAGAATCCCTTTTTGCCAGTGCTTATTCGGTTCGCGCCCTTAGCGTGCGTGCAACACTAGATACAACAGCCTTAGCCAAATCGACCGGCACAGCGTTACCTAGTTGGCGCATAGCCTCGCTCCAAGCCCCTCGAAAGTGCCATGTGTCGGGAAACGTCTGCACCCTGGCGGCCTCTCGAACAGTAAGATAGCGGCAAGTGCCGTCAGAGAAAACAATCATATTCTCTCCGCCCGGGACGCCGTGGCCGCCCGCCTTCAACGTCTTTGACGGAGAATCATAAAGGCTTCCAGTATGCCCAGGGTAAGGACGAGCACCGAGCTGCAAGCGATGATTAAAAACTTTGCCGCGATGATCAGCACGCAAAAAGGGTTTTGGTAGACCTTCAATCGCTTGTCTAATTGTTCGCCAAGGGAGCAATGTCGGACGTTCACGCTCATGCATTTTACGCACACGCGCTTCAAGTGACGCTGGGACGACCCCTTTGGCACCCACGGATTCCCAGTAGGCCCCTGTCACCCATTGCGCGTGTAACAGAGAGTCTTGCGAATGCGTCGGCTCTGGAAAGGACCAATTTGCGTCGATGTCTGACCTGAACCCGACCATGAAGAGACGCTCGCGACACTGCGGCACGCCATAATCGGCCGCGTTGAGCACCGCACTTACAACATTATAAGAAAGCCCTTCTAACTTCGGGCTACTCGTGTGATGTTGCTGCAAGCGCGCAAAGTGGTCTTGCCAGTCCTCGCCTGCGGAACGCTCGATCTCGGGGTACTGAAGCTGAAGCTTCGAATGCTCTAGATATGTCGCAAATGATGCCCGAGTAAGTCCCTTCACGTTTTCCATAACAAACGCGCGCGGCTTCGATTCACGCACCGCACGGATGAATTGAGGGATCATGTCACGGCCGTCCTCCATCCCTCGATGCTTGCCACCGAGGGAGAACGGCTGACAAGGAGGGCCACCGGCCACGAGATCCAAGCCTTCGTACCGTTCGAACGACACATGGCTGACATCGCCTTCGTAGACGTGTTTCGACCACGCCCGCATACCCTCCACAGCATCCTCGGCAGCGTTTGTTCGCAGCGTCTCGCATGCGTCAGCATTCCACTCGAAGAGACCGGCATGCCTGAAGCCTTCGAAGTGAGTTGCCAACGCCAGGCCACCCGCACCAGTGAACAACTCGATTGATCGCAGCTTGTGTTTAATCTTGCTCATATAAACCACCGTCACCCTGGCGCGATCATCTCACTGACCTGTATCAAACTACGCGATCGAGAAACCGGGACGCGTCAACGTACATGCTATCTCAGCGACTTTCGCTTCACACGTCAAAACTGACAGCGTCCCACGCCGAATACACAGGGCAGCAAAAATTCAACTGAAGTCGCCTTCAGTGCCCGCTACAAGCATCCAGAGTAGCGACAAGCCACACGCCACACGCCACACGCCAGGCGGCACGATGCTACCGCGCACCTGAACGACATAAGACACAGCGAGCTGGGCCAACGATCCGCGGCCTCGGCGCACACGTATACGTAGGGCGTAGACGGACAAGATTTGAAACCTCTCGTCTAGATCTCTTTTGACTGTTCAATCGCGCCGTTGCGCGCTACGCCATGATCAGCCGCACTTCGAATACCCACAATTCAAACAAGTCTGGCACCCGTCCATCAGCACAAGCGCCTGGGTATTGCACTTGGCGCAAAGGGTGGCGCCAGCCGGGAAGCCAGAGGCATTGGTGTGGGAGTCGGCGGCTGGGGCCTCGGGGCGAACGGCGTCGCTCACAGGGTGAGCTCCTACGGCAGCAGCAGCCGGCTTGGCCGCGGCCTTCTCGTAGGCCGCACGCTTTTCAGCGATCAGGCGCTTGGTCGCCTCATCCATCTCCGGATCGTGGATCAGGCCAATGGACTTCATGTGCTGCTCGATCACAGCACCAATCTCTGCCACGATGCTGGGCATGTAGACGCCGCCGGCCTTGAAGTAGCCGCCGCGCGGGTCGAAGACGGCCTTGAGCTCTTCGACGATAAACGTCACGTCGCCACCCTTGCGGAAGACGGCGGACAGGATTCGGGTGAGCGCCACGATCCACTGGAAGTGGTCCATGTTCTTCGAGTTGATGAAGAGCTCGAAGGGGCGGCGCTGCTCATGCGGGGTGCCCGCATTGAGGACGATATCGTTGATGGTCACGTACAGCGCGTGCTCGAAGAGCGGCGACTTGATCTTGTACGTATTGCCCACCAGGGTTTCCGGACGCTCGAGGCTCTCGTGCATCTGGATGACTTCGGCGACAGGTGCGACCTCTTTGACCGGCGCGGGTGCGGCGGCTGCGGGGGCCTTGTCCTCGGGCTTCACAACTGCGTAGCCCTTGATCTTCTTTTCGATCTTGATCGCCATTTTTATTCTTCTCTTACTAGGTGGAATCCGGCCCGGCGCGGACGCCGGGCCGGATGGGTACTACTTACTTACGACGGCCACGGGCGGCGCTCTTACGCGCCGGCGTACGGCCGGTCTTGCTGGCAGTGGACCTCTTGGCCGCTTTCACGACCTTCTTCGGAGCAGCGGCCTTTCGGACCGTCTTCTTCGCAGCCGTGCGGCCGGCGACCTTGCGGGTCACCTTGGCTACGGCCTTCTTGACCGCCTTGCGGGCGGTGGAAGCCTTCTTGACGACGCGGGTGGCGGCCTTCTTGACGGCCTTCTTCACCGCGGCGCCCTTGCGAGCAACCTTCTTTGCGACGACAGCTGCCTTGCGGCCGGCTGCCTTCTTCGGGGCGACCTTGCGTGCCGGTGCCTTCTTGGCGGCCGACTTCTTGGCGATGGCCTTCTTCGGAGCGGCCTTCTTCACCGCTGCCTTCTTGACGGCCTTCTTGGCGGCAACCTTCTTCACCGCGACCTTCTTGGCCGGAGCCTTCTTGGCGGCGGCCTTCTTGACTGCTGCCTTCTTGGCCGGGGCCTTCTTCGCAACAGCCTTCTTCGCCGTGGCCTTCTTGGCGGCAGCCTTCTTCACTGCGGCCTTCTTGGCCGGAGCCTTCTTGGCAGCGGCTTTCTTCGGCGCAGCCTTCTTGGCGGTGGCCTTCTTCGGGGCTGCCTTCTTTGCTGCCTTTTTGGCCGGGGCCGGTTCGGCGGGTTCTGCCTTGGTCGGGGCCTTCTTTGCTGCTGCCTTCTTCGGGGCGGCCTTCTTCTTGGCAGGTGCTCGCGAGGAGATTTCGCCCACAGGGTGGGCTCCTACGGCGGCGGCGTCATCTGCCTCGTGCGCGGCGATTTCGTCGCCGGCGATGTCCTTCTGGCTCACCAGGACCGGGGCGGGCTTGGGCTTGCGCTTGGCCTTCGGCTTGTCTTCGGTGATCTTCGGGCCATCGAGCTCGGCGACGTAGTCCGGCTCGCTGGACGAGACGGCGGCGCTGGCTTCGGCGGTCGGTGCCGGCTCGATCACCTTCTTGGCGACCGGCTTCTTCTTGACGACCTTCTTCGCGACGACCGGCGGGTGGCCGGGCGTGGCGGATTCGGTGGACGAGACCGGGGCGTCATTGGCCTCGGTGGTGTCCGTCGTATCGGTCGAATCGGTGGTCTCGCCGGTGGGCAGTTCCGCCTCGTCGATCTGGTTTTCTTCGTTCGTCATAACTTTTTTCCCTCTCCGCGGGGTCAGAACTTGCCGTAGTAACCTTCTTTCAGGGCATCGAAGAGGTTGGCGGCGGTGTGCATTTCACCGTCATATTCCACCTCGTCATTACCCTTCAATTCGACAACGCTACCGTCTTCCAATTCGAAGCGGTAGAGGGTGTTCTCAAGATCGGTTTCTTTGACAAGCACGCCCTGGAACGCGGCGGGGTTGAAACGGAACGTCGTGCAGCCCTTAAGACCCTGCTTATAGGCGTAGAAATAGATGTCCTTGAAGTCCTCGTACGGATAATCCGTGGGGACGTTCGCGGTCTTGGAAATGGAGCTGTCGATCCACTTCTGCGAGGCCGCCTGGATATCCACGTGCTCCTTCGGGCTGATGTCGTCGGCCGAGACGAAGTAATCCGGCAGGCGGGTCTTCGGGTCTTCGGAGAACGGCAGGGCATCGCCATTGATCAGGGCGCGGTAGGCCAGCAGCTCGTAGCTGTAGACCTCGACCTTTTCCTTGGACTTCTTGCCTTCGCGGATCACGTTACGCGAGTAATGGTGGGCGAAGCTCGGCTCGATGCCGTTGGAGGCATTGTTGGCCAGGCTCAGGCTGATGGTGCCGGTCGGGGCGATCGACGAGTGGTGGGTGAAGCGGGCGCCCACCTTGACCAGCTCGGCGACGAGCTCCGGGGCCACCGTGGCCACGCGCTGCATGTAGCGCGAGTACTTCGCGTGCAGTTCCGAACCCTTGATCTGCTGGCCGACCTTCCAGCCGTCCTTCACCATCTCCGGGCGCTTGCGCAGCATGTCGCCGGTGACGTCGAAGGTCTGGGCCAGCACCGGGGCCGGGCCCTTTTCCTTCGCCAGCTCGAGCGCGACTTCCCAGCCGGCCACGGCCATCTCGCGGCTCACTTCGTCGGTGAACTGCACGGCATCGGCGGCGCCGTAGCGCATCTTCAGCATGGTGAGCGTGCTGCCCAGGCCCAGGAAGCCCATGCCGTGGCGGCGCTTGCTCAGGATCTCGTGCTGCTGCTGCGGGAGCGGCAGGCCGTTGATTTCCACCACGTTATCGAGCATGCGGGTGAACACGCGGACGACTTCGCGGTATTCCTCCCAATCGAAACGGGCCTTGGGGCCGAACGGGTCGCGCACGAAGGTGGTGAGGTTCACCGAGCCCAGCAGGCACGAGCCGTACGGCGGCAGCGGCTGCTCGCCGCAGGGGTTGGTCGCGCGGATGTGCTCGCACCACCAGTTGTTGTTCATCTCGTTGACGCGGTCGATCAGGATGAAGCCCGGCTCGGCGTAGTCGTACGTCGAGACCATGATCATGTCCCACAGGTGGCGGGCGCGGATGTGGCCGTAGATCTTGCAGGCCACGAGGCCGTCTTCACGGGACACGTAGTTCTGCTTGGTCGGCCATTCGCGCCACACGACCTTGGAGGTGTCGTTGAGGTCGATCTCGTGCTGTTCCTTGACGTGCACCGGGAACACGGTCGGCCAGTCCTGGTCGTTCTCCACCGCATCCATGAAACCGTCGGTGATGAGCAGGCTGAGGTTGAACTGGCGCAGGCGGCCATCCTCGCGCTTGGCGCGGATGAATTCCTTGGCGTCCGGGTGGCTGATGTCGAACGTGCCCATCTGCGCGCCGCGACGGCCGCCGGCGGAGCTGACGGTGAAGCACATC
>NZ_JBQCFT010000378.1:0-7088 GCF_051958795.1 Luteibacter sp.
CCTATGGTGCCTTTTTCGGCCCTGGGCCGCGTGAAGGCCCCCTGCCTTATCATGGGGATCGATAGCCGGAGCTCGCCATGGACCTGATCATTCGCCACGCCACCCTTCCCGACGGTCGCCGGGATGTCGATATCGGTATCGAAGGTGGGCGGTTCGCGGCGGTGCAGCCGGCGCTGCCTGCGAAGGGCGTGGAGGAGATCGATGCGCAAGGCCGTCTGGTGGCGCCGCCGTTCGTGGATCCGCATTTCCATATGGATGCCACGCTTTCGCTCGGCCTGCCGCGGCTCAATGCCTCGGGCACCTTGCTTGAGGGCATTGCGCTGTGGGGCGAACTGAAGCCCGACCTGACGATCGATGCCCTGGTAAAGCGCGCGCTGGCCTATTGCGACATGGCCGTGGCCCAGGGCCTGCTGGCAATCCGCAGCCACGTGGATATCTGCGACGACCGCCTGCTCGCCACCGAGGCCCTGCTCGAGGTCAAGCGCAAGGTCGCGCCCTACCTGCACCTGGAACTGGTGGCCTTCCCGCAGGATGGCCTGCTCCGCTCGAAGACGGCAAAGGCGAACCTCGTTCGCGCGCTCGACATGGGCGTCGATGTGGTCGGCGGCATCCCGCATTTCGAACGCACGATGGCGGACGGTGCGGAGTCCGTTCGCTGGCTGTGCGAGCTCGCCGCCGAGCGTGGCCTCCGCGTCGACATGCATTGCGACGAATCCGATGACCCGTGGTCGCGGCACATCGAGACGCTGGCGGCGGAGACGATCCGCACGGGCCTGCAGGGCCGTGTCACCGGCTCGCACCTGACCTCGATGCATTCGATGGATAACTACTACGTCTCGAAGCTGCTGCCGCTGATCGCGGAAGCGGGCGTGCACGCGATCGCGAACCCGCTGATCAACATCACCCTGCAAGGCCGCCACGACACCTACCCGAAGCGTCGCGGCATGACCCGGGTGCCGGAACTGCTGGCCGCGGGCGTGAAGGTCGCCTTCGGCCACGATTGCGTGATGGACCCGTGGTACGGCATGGGCTCGGGCGACATGCTCGAAGTCGCGCACATGGGCATGCACGTGGCGCAGATGACCTCGACCGCCGGGGTGGCGCATTGCTTCGACGCCGTCACGGCGAATGCAGCACGCGTGCTGGGCCTGGAAGGCTACGGCATCGCGCCGGGTAACCGCGCCGACTTCGTCCTGCTGCAGGCAGGCGATACCTACGAGGCGATCCGGCTGAAGGCCACCCGACTGCTCGTGGTCCGCGAGGGCAGGATCCTGGCCCGCACACCTGAACGGCGCACCGAGCTCTTCCTCCCGGAAAGCCCGTCAAATCTGACACTTGAGTTCCGCCCCGGCTCGATTTACTGAACGCACCGGTTCAATAGCTGTCGCGTTACTTAATGCTTTCGCGGGGCTTTCAAAAACCACGTTCTTCCGTTCAGGTTTCCATTCCTAGGATGCGAATCGTCGGTCCCACCTGCGGATCGTCACCTGAGAGAAAGCCGTGATGAAAACGATGCTGCGTACCGCCCTCGCCGCCCTGGCGCTTGCCGCTACCACGGCCGCCGTGGCCGCGCCGGATCACGACCACGACCGTGGCCATGATCGCGACCGCCATGGTTACGACAACCGCGGCCGGGGCGACTGGCACCACGACAACGGCTGGCACGGCCACCGCCCGCCCCCGCCGCCGCCGCGTTACTACGGCCACGGTGGCTACTACCACGGCCCGGCGTACTACCACCGCCCGCCGCCGCCCCCGCCGCCGCGCTATTACGGCCATTGGGAGCGCGGCCACCGGTACTACGGCCGCAACGTGGTGGTGTACGACTACGGCAGCTACCGCCTGCGCCCGCCGCCGCGCGGCTACCACTGGGTCCGTGAGAACAACGATTTCCTGCTGGTCGCCGTCGCGACCGGCGTCATCCTCGACATCGCCACCCGCTAAGCGGAGGAAACCCTTATGAAGATGCTCGGCAAACTTGCCTTCTGCCTCGTCGCCGCCGGCAGCATCGCCCCGGCCTTCGCCTGGGATCCGCCGCCCCCGCCGCACCACGACGATCGCGACCATCATGATGATCGCGACCACCGCGACTGGCATGACGACCACCACGACGACCGCCGCGACTGGCACGACGACCATCGTCCGCCGCCGCCGCACTACGCCAGCCACCACTGGGAGCGCGGCCACCGTTACGACGGCCGCGTGATCGTGGTCGACGACTGGCGCGGCCGCCGCCTGCGCGAACCGCCGCGCGGTTACCACTGGGTGCGCGACGATAACGACGGCCAGTTCCTGCTCGTCGCCGTCGCCACCGGCATCATTGCCGATATCGTGCTGCAGAACTAAGCACCACCCCCGCTGTAGTGTGCTGTCGTGGGAGCGTGCTTGCACGCGATGGGTGCCTGCCGCAAGCCCCTTCGCGCGAAAGCGCGCTCCCACACTCATTTGTCCCACATCGTTTTTAGCGATTCCGCAGCGCACAACATGTTTCACGGCCTCCCCTGCCTATACTCGGGCCGGGCCCTGCATGGGCTCCCACAATTCGGGGAGGCTTCGATGCTGCAACAGTACGGTTTATGGATCGCGCTGGGATGTGCGGTCGTGGCGATTCTGTACGGCGCGTTTTCGGTCAGCTGGGTCCTGGCACGTTCGCCGGGCAATGAACGAATGCAGGCGATTGCCGCCGCCATCCAGGAAGGCGCGCGTGCCTACCTCAACCGCCAGTACGCCACCATCGGTGTTGTTGGCATCGTCCTTTTCCTTTTGATAGGCATCTTCCTCGACTGGGGAACCGCCATCGGCTTCGCGCTGGGGGCGGTGCTCTCGGGAGCGGCCGGCTACATCGGCATGAACGTTTCGGTTCGTGCCAACGTGCGTACCGCCGAGGCCGCCAGGAGCGGCCTTTCTTCTGCCCTGGCCGTGGCGTTCCGCGGTGGCGCGGTCACCGGCATGCTGGTGGTGGGCCTGGGCCTGCTCGGCGTCGCCGGCTACTACGGCATCCTCACCCACCTGGGCTATGAACGCGGGCACGTGCTGCACGCGTTGATCGGCCTGGCCTTCGGATCCTCGCTTATCTCGATCTTCGCCCGCCTGGGCGGTGGCATCTTCACCAAGGGCGCCGACGTGGGCGCCGACCTGGTGGGCAAGGTGGAAGCCGGCATCCCCGAGGACGACCCGCGCAACCCGGCCGTGATCGCCGATAACGTGGGCGACAATGTCGGCGACTGTGCCGGCATGGCCGCCGACCTGTTCGAGACATACGCGGTGACGCTCATCGCCACCATGCTGCTTGGCGGCGTGCTCGCCACCGAAGTCGGCCCGTACGGCATCCTTTACCCGCTGGTGCTGGGCGGTGCATCGATCGTCGCCTCGGTCATCGGCACGTTCTTCGTGAAGACCCGCGGCGGCAAGATCATGAACGCGCTGTACGCCGGCGTGTTCGTCTCCGCTCTGCTCGCCGCGATCGCGTTCTGGCCGATCACCCAGCAGCTGATGGCGGATAGCGCCTTCGGCACGGGCCGCCTCTACGGTTGCGCACTCATCGGCCTGGTGCTCACCGGCGCCATGGTGGTGATCACCGAGTACTACACGGCGACCGAGTACAAGCCGGTGCGCCACGTGGCGCAATCGTCCACCACGGGCCACGCGACCAACATCATCGCCGGCCTGGGCGTGTCGATGAAATCGACCGCGCTTCCGGTGCTGGCGGTCTGCGCGGCCATCTGGGGTTCGTTCGCACTGGCCGGCCTCTACGGCATCGCGATCAGCGCCACGGCGATGCTCAGCATGACTGGCATGGTCGTCGCCCTGGATGCGTATGGCCCGGTGACCGACAACGCCGGTGGCATCGCCGAAATGGCGGAACTGCCGGCCGAGGTACGCGGCGTCACGGATCCGCTCGATGCCGTGGGTAACACCACGAAGGCGGTGACCAAGGGCTACGCCATCGGTTCGGCCGGCCTGGCCGCGCTGGTGCTGGTCGCCGACTACACGCACAACCTCAACCTGCACTTCGGCGGCGCGGATATCCGCTTCGACCTCTCCAACCACTACGTGATCATCGGCCTGCTGATCGGCGGCCTGATCCCGTACCTGTTCGCCGCCATGGCGATGGAAGCGGTGGGCCGCGCGGCCGGCGCGGTGGTCGAGGAGGTGCGCCGGCAGTTCCGTGAGATCGCCGGGATCATGGAGGGCACCACCAAGCCGGACTACTCGCGCGCGGTGGACCTGCTCACCCGCTCGGCCATCCGCGAGATGCTGGTGCCTTCCCTGCTGCCGGTCCTGGTACCGGTGGTGGTGATCTTCGGCTTCAAGTGGCTCGGCGGCCCGGAGGCCGGGGCGCAGGCGCTGGGCGGCGTGCTGATCGGCACCATCGTCACCGGCCTGTTCGTCGCCATTTCGATGACCACCGGCGGTGGCGCATGGGATAACGCCAAGAAGGACATCGAGGATGGCAACTTCGGTGGCAAGGGCTCGGATGCGCACAAGGCCGCGGTCACGGGCGATACGGTCGGCGATCCGTACAAGGACACCGCCGGGCCGGCGGTGAACCCGTTGATCAAGATCATCAATATCGTGGCTTTGCTGCTTATCCCGTTGCTGTAACCGTAGGAGCCCACCTTGTGGGCGACGCCTTTCGCGGAAGCGGAACAGGGCTTGTAGCCCTATCGCGAAAGATGTCGCCCACAGGGTGGGCTCCTACTTCGTCCGGGCATTCGTCGGGGATGGCCCATAGGTAAAAGGTCATGGGCCGGTGGGCACCCCGCCTGCGCTATGGTCCCGGGGAGCAGGTTTAGCTGACCCAAGGACCACCTTCCCATGCACCAACGCTGGATTGCGCTGGCCATCGCCCTTACTTTCAGTGGCATGACCCAGGCACACGAACCCACCAAGACTCCCGCCGCCCCGGCCGCACAAGCCGCTGGCGATGACGAAAACCTCTGGCTCGATGACATCGACGGCGCGAAGCCGCTGGCATGGGTGAAGGACGAGAACGCGAAGACGGTGTCGAAGTACGCCGACTCGGAATCGTTCAAGACCCTGGATGCCCGCATCCTCGAGATGCTGGATTCCGACGCCAAGATCCCGATGGTCAACAAGATCGGCGACCACTTCTACAACCTGTGGCGTGACAAGGCCCACCCGAAGGGCCTGTGGCGCCGGACGACCCTGGCCGAGTATCGCAAGGACAAGCCGGCGTGGGAAACGGTGATCGACGTCGACGCGCTCTCCGCCGCCGAGAAGGAAAACTGGGTATGGCACGGCGTGCAGTGCCTGAAGCCGGAAGATCGCTTCTGCCTGATCTCGCTATCGCGCGGCGGCGCGGATGCCGATGTCATCCGTGAGTTCGATCTCTCGACCAAGGCCTTCGTGAAGGATGGCTTCAGCCTGCCGGAAGCGAAGAGCCAGGTGAGCTGGATCGACAAGGACCACCTGTTCGTGGCCACCGATTTCGGCCCGGGCTCGATGACCGACTCGAGCTACCCGCGCATCGTGAAGGAGTGGAAGCGCGGTACGCCGCTCGCCTCCGCCACCACGGTGTACGAAGGCAAGAAGACGGATATGTCGATCAGCGGCTACCGTGACCTCACGCCGGGCTTCGAGCGCGAGTTCGTGATGCGCGCGCTGGAGTTCTACAGCAGCGAGACGTTCGTGCGCGGCAAGGACGGCAAGCTGACCAAGATCGACGTCCCGAACGACGCGGAAACCGACGTCGAGCGCGAGTGGATGCTGATCGAGCCGCGCACCGACTGGAAGGTGGGCGGCACGACGTACCCCTCCGGCTCGCTGCTGGTGACGAAGTTCGACGATTTCATGGCGGGCAAGCGCGATATCACCGTGCTGTTCACCCCCGACCAGCACACCTCGCTGGCCAACCATTCGTGGACGAAGAACCACCTCATCCTGAACCTGATGCGTGACGTGGCCAGCGAGATCCAGGTGCTGACGCCCGCAGCGCAGGGACCGTGGAAGAGCGAATCGCTGGGCGGCGCGCCTGCGCTGAGCACGATGACGGCGACCGGCATCGATGCGGATGAAGGCGACGATTACTTCCTCTCGGTATCCGGCTTCCTCCAGCCGCCGACGCTTTACTACGGCGTGCTCGGCAAGAGCGGCCAGGAAGCGCTGAAGCACACGCCCACGTTCTTCGATGCATCGAAATTCGAGGTCACCCAGCACTTCGCCACCTCGAAGGACGGCACCAAGGTGCCCTACTTCGAAATCGCGCCGAAGGCCATGAAGGCGGACGGCAACAACCCGACGCTCGTCTACGGTTACGGCGGCTTCGAGATCGCGCTGCAGCCGGCTTACCTGGCCGGCCCGGGCCGCGCATGGCTCGAGAAGGGCGGCGTGTACGTGGTCGCCAACATCCGCGGTGGCGGCGAATACGGCCCGCGTTGGCACCAGGCGGCGCTGAAGGCCAACCGCCCGCGCGCCTATGAGGATTTCGCGGCGGTGTCGCAGGACCTGATCGACCGCAAAATCACCACGCCGAAGCACATGGGCATGATGGGCGGCAGCAATGGCGGCCTCCTTGCCGGCAACATGCTGACCCAGTACCCGCAGCTGTACGGCGCGGTGGTGAGCCAGGTGGCCCTGCTGGACATGAAGCGCTACCCGCACATGTCGGCTGGCGCCTCGTGGATGGCCGAGTACGGCGACCCGGACAAGCCGGAGGAATGGAAGTACATCCAGAAGTTCTCGCCGTACCACAACCTGCACAAGGGCGCGCATTACCCGGCGGTGCTGTTCACCACCTCCACCCGGGATGACCGCGTGGGCCCGGTGCACGCCCGCAAGATGGCCGCCCGCATGCAGGCCATGGGCTTCGATGCCAGCTTCTACGAGAACATCGAGGGCGGCCACGGCGCCGCAGCGGACAACAAGCAGGCCGCCTTCATGAGCGCGCTGGCCTACACGTACCTTTGGGAACACCTCAAATAACCCATTGAACGAACGCTAAAAATGCGTCGAACCTGTGGGAGCGGGGGGGCGGGCGGGGGGGGGGGTGGGTCGCCCCCCCAACCCCCACCCCGCCCCCCGCCACCCGTGTGCGCCGGGCGGCGCCCGCCCCGCCCCCGCGGGCC